>NZ_JBJGZZ010000008.1:0-180264 GCF_054050775.1 Blastococcus sp. SYSU DS0533
CCGAGAGCTGACACTCTCGATATCAATCAACCAAAGGAATCCCAGCCAGAACACGAAGCCCTGGCACGGGGTATTACTTGGCACTGACTTTCGGCACGCTGTTGAGTTCTCAAGGAGCGGACGCGCAGGAACTCGACCCTTCCGGGCTTCGTCCCTGGCTGGATGTCCAACTCTACGCCGGTTGCCGGTGCACCCGCTACCCGCAGGCCCCGGTCCGGCGGCCCTCCCGGGCCGCGCGGCGCAAAGAGAAAGTTACGTGGCTGCGCGGGCGGTGTCAAACCCGTGCTCGGTGACGCCCGACACGCTGCCGTAACACCGCCGTCGTCGGGCGTTCACCCGCCCCGTAGGTCTCAGGCGCCCCGCCGGACGCCTGCGATCGAGCGGCGCCCTCGGCGGAGGACGAGCCAGCCGCCGGGCAGCCAGGCGTCCGCCCCCGGCCGGGTCTCGCCGTCGGTGACCCGCTCGTTGTTCAGGTACGCCCCACCCTCCTTGACCGTGCGCCGGGCCTCGGACAGCGAGCTCACGAGGCCGGTCAGGTGCAGCAGCTGTGCCACGGTGGGGAGCTCGCCGTCGACCGTGATGCTGCCGGCCTCCTGGAGGGCCGCCGCGAGCGTCGCCTCGTCGAGGGAGCGCAGGTCCTCACGGCCGAAGAGCGCTCGCCCGGCGGCCTCGGCCTGGCGGAGCTGCTCGGGCCCGTGCACCAGCCGGGTGAGCTCCTCGGCGAGCGCGCGCTGCGCCGTCCGTGCCGCCGGCCGCTCGAGGCTCTCGGCCACCAGCGCCGACACCTCCTCGGCCGGGCGCTCCGAGTAGAGCGGCAACCACGCCCGGGCGTCGGCGTCATCGGCGTTGAGCCAGAACTGGAAGAAGGCGTACGGGGACGTGAGCGCCGGGTCCAACCAGACGGCTCCACCCTCGGACTTCCCGAACTTGGCTCCGTCGGACTTGGTCACCAGCGGCGTCGAGAGCGCGTGCACCCGCGCACCCTCGGTGCGGCGGACCAGGTCGATCCCCGCGGTGAGGTTGCCCCACTGGTCGGAGCCACCGGTCTGCAGCGTGACGCCGTGCCGGCGGTGCAGCTCGCGGTAGTCGTTGGCCTGCAGGATCTGGTAGCTGAACTCCGTGTAGCTGATGCCCGCCTCGGAGTTGAGCCGGGCGGACACCGCCTCCTTGGCCAGCATCTGGCTGACCCGGAAGTGCTTGCCGAGCTCGCGGAGGAAGTCGATCGCCGAGACCGGCGCCGTCCAGTCCAGGTTGTCGACGTAGATCGGCGCGCGCGTCCCGTCCGCCTCCGCCGGCACCTCGAGGAAGGGCGCGACCTGCTCGCGGATCCGCTGCACCCAGGCGGCGACGGTGTCCCGGTCGTTTAGCTGGCGCTCGGCCGAGGGGCGCGGGTCGCCGATCAGCCCGGTGGCACCGCCGACGAGGACGACGGGCTGGTGACCGGCCCGCTGCAGCGCCCGCAGCACCATGAACTGCAGCAGGTGCCCGACGTGGAGGCTCTGCGCCGTCGGGTCGAAGCCGGCGTAGTAGGCGACCGGCCCCTCGGCGAGGTGGGCGCGCAGCGCGGCCTCGTCGGTGCTCTGGGCGATCAGCCCGCGGCGGTGCAGCTCGTCGATCACTCCGTGGGCGGAAGGCGTGGTCACGGGGGTCCATCCTGCCCGGCCCGGCCGCGGCGCGGTCTGCCACCCGGGCGGAAGGTGCTGACCGACGAGGCACCGGTCTCCCAGAACCGCCAGGGGAGCTCGGTGGCCACGCTGATCCCAACGCGGGGCCCGGCAGACACGCCGGCCGGCGGAGCTCCCCGGTGCAGCCGCACCGGGGAGGAGCCGTCGAGGAGGTCGGTGCCGAGGTCGGCGCGCCCGATGGCGAGGGCCTGGGTCAGGCGGGCCGGCCCGCCGGCCAGGTCGCGCGGGGTGCGCGCTGCGGGCCGGCGGGCCCGGGCCAGCTCCTCCCCCAGGACGACCTCGCCGGCCCGCAGCAGGACCGCCGACCCCTCGCCCTCGTGCCCCACGACGACGTTGGCGCACCAGTGCACCCCGTAGGAGAAGTACACGTACAACCGTCCGGGCGGGCCGAACATGATGGCCGCGCGCGGCGTGGGCCCCCGGTGGGAGTGGGCCGCCGGGTCGACGCCCGACCCGGAGTAGGCCTCCACCTCGGTGAGCCGCAACGCGACGGTGCCCTCCGGCCGCTCGGTGACGACCCAGCACCCCAGGAGCGACGGCGCCACCTCGTCCACCGGGCGGAGCAGCTCCTCCGCCCGGATTAGCGGCCCCGTCCCGGGCGGCGGCACGCTCAGAGGGCCGCCGCCACGGGTGAGGAGACGGCCCACTGGGCGTGCTGCCGCGCCGCCTCGGCGAGCTGCGTCAGCTGGCCGGCGACCCGCTCCGGCGCCGTCCCACCGCGGGCCGACCGCGCGGCCAGCGCGCCCGGCACCGACAGCACCGACCGCACGTCGGGGGTGAGCCGCTCGTCGATGCCGGCGAGCTGGTCGTCGTCCAGCTGCTCGAGCTCGAGCCCGGCCTCCTCGCAGAAGGCCACCATCGCGCCGGAGATCTCGTGCGCCGACCGGAACGGGACGCCCTGCCGGACCAGCCACTCGGCCACGTCGGTGGCCAGGGCGAAGCCCTGCGGCGCGGCTGCCTCCAGCACCTCGGGGCGCAGGGTCAGCGTCGCCACCATCCCGGTGACCGCGGGCAGCAGGAGCAGCAGCTGCTCCATGGAGTCGAAGACCGGCTCCTTGTCCTCCTGCAGGTCGCGGTCGTAGGCGAGCGGCAGTCCCTTGAGCATGGTCAGCAGGCCGGTCAGGTTGCCGACGAACCGGCCGGACTTCCCGCGGGCCAGCTCGGCGATGTCGGGGTTCTTCTTCTGCGGCATGATCGACGACCCGGTGGCCCAGGCGTCGTCCAGGCGCGCCCAGCCGAACTCGGTCGACGTCCAGAGCACGACCTCCTCCCCCAGGCGGGAGAGGTGGACGCCGATGAGCGCCGCCGCGAAGCAGAACTCGGCGGCGAAGTCCCGGTCGCTGACCCCGTCGATCGAGTTGTCCGACGCGCGGTCGAAGCCGAGCTCGGCGGCGACGGCGTCCGGGTCCAGCGGCAGCGAGGAGCCGGCCAGCGCGCCCGAGCCGTAGGGGCTGACCGCCGTCCGCCGGTCCCAGTCCTGGAGCCGGTCGACGTCGCGGGCGAAGGCGTGCGCGTGTGCCAGCAGCTGGTGGGCGAACAGGACCGGCTGGGCGTGCTGCAGGTGGGTCATGCCGGGCGCGGCGACGTCCTGGTACCGCTCGGCGAGGCCGACCAGCGCGTACTCCAGCGACGACAGCTCGCCGACCAGCGCGCGCACCGTGTGCCGCAGGTACAGCCGCAGGTCGGTGGCGATCTGGTCGTTGCGGCTGCGGCCGGCACGCAGCTTGCCGCCGAGGGCACCCAACTTCTCGGTCAGCCCCCGCTCGAGCGCCTCGTGCACGTCCTCGTCGGACTCAACCGCGACGAAGGTGCCGGCGGCGACCTCGTCCGACAGCTCGCGCAGCGCGCCGAGCATCTGGTCGAGCTCGTCGTCGGCGAGCAGCCCGGCGCGGTGCAGCACGCGGGCGTGCGCGCGGGAGCCGGCGAGGTCGAAGGGTGCGAGCTTCCAGTCGAAGTGGGTGGACCTGGACAACGCGGTGAGGGCGTCCGATGGGCCACCACCGAAGCGGCCGCCCCAGAGCCGGGTGTGCGGGGCGGGGGCGGTCGGGTCGGTCACGGGGCGGTTCCTCCGGAGGGGTCGTCGGCCAGGTCGCTGTGCAGCTCGGGGTAGACGGCGGGGGTGCGGGCGGCCATGCCCCGCAGCCGCTCCGCGAGCGCGGGGCCGCCGTCGGGTTCGCGGGACACCACCAGGAGAGTGTCGTCGCCCGCGATCGTGCCGAGCACGTCGGGGAGGCCGACCTTGTCCAGGGCCGAGGCCAGGAACTGCGCCGCCCCGGGCGGGGTGCGCAGCACCGCGAGGTTGGCGCTGCCCTCGGCCGCGGTGAGCAGGTCGGCCAGCAGGCGGGTCAGCCTGGCGGGCGCGGCCTGCGCCGGGCGCAGCGGAGCGTTCTCCGGCGGCAGCACGTAGGAGGCCGGCGCGCCGTCGGAGCCCCGCAGCTTCGCCGCGCCGAGCTCCTCCAGGTCCCGGGAGAGGGTGGCCTGGGTGACCTCGATGCCCGACTCGGCCAGCAGCACGGCCAGCTGGGTCTGCGAGGTGATCGCCCGGGCCTCGATCAGCTTTCGGATGCGGGCCTGGCGCGCCGAGCGGTTGAGGGCAGAGGTCATGCGCGCTCCAGCAGCCAGACCAGGAGGGCCTTCTGCGCGTGCAGCCGGTTCTCCGCCTCGTCCCAGACCGCGCTCTGCGGCCCGTCGATCACCTCCGCGGCGATCTCCTTGCCGCGGTAGGCCGGCAGGCAGTGCAGGACGACGGCGTCGTCAGCGGCGCGGGCGAGCGCCGACTCGTCCACCGCGTAGGGCAGGAACGGGGCGGCGCGGGTGTCGTGCTCGTCCTCCTGCCCCATCGACACCCAGGTGTCGGTGACCAGGACGTCGGCCCCGTCGGCGGCGGCCGCGGCGTCGGGCGTCCACGCCACCGAACCGCCGGTCTCCGCGGCGATCCGCGCCGCCCGGTCCAGCACCGCGGGGTCGGGCCGGAAGGAGTCGGGCGAGCCGATCCGCACGTGCATGCCCGCCGACGCACCCCCGAGCAGGTAGGAGTGCGCCATGTTGTTGGCGCCGTCACCGAGGTAGGTCATCGACCGCCCGGCCAACGAGCCCTTGCGCTCGACGACCGTCTGCAGGTCGGCCAGGATCTGGCAGGGGTGGTAGGCGTCGGTCAGCGCGTTGACCACGGGCACCCGGCTGACCGCCGCCATCGCCTCGACGCGGTCCTGGCCGAAGGTGCGCCACACGATGGCGGCGGCCTGCCGGTCCAGCACGCGGGTGGTGTCCTCGATCGGCTCCCCGCGGCCGAGCTGGCTGCTGCCGGCGTCGATGACCAGCGGGTAGCCGCCGAGCTCGGCGACCCCCACGGAGAACGACACCCGGGTGCGGGTGGACGGCTTGTCGAACAACACGGCGACCGCCTGCGGCACCCCGTTGGCGGCGCGCAGCGGGGTGGGCGCCTCGCCGGTGTGCCGGGAAGCCTTGAGGGAGGCGGCGAGGGCGAGCACCTCGGCCTGCTCGGCCGGGGTGAGGTCGTCGTCCTTGAGGAAGTGCCGGATCACTGGAGCGTCTCCAGAGCGGTGTCGAGGGCGGCGGGCAGCGCGGCCACGAAGGCGTCCACCTGCGCGTCGGTGAGGACCAGCGGCGGGGCGAGCCGGAGCACGCCGGGGGCGACCGCGTTGGTCAGGAAGCCGGCCGTCCGCAGGTTCGCCTCCAGGGCGGCGGCGACGTCGGCGGTGAGGACGACGCCGAGCAGCGCCCCCCTCCCCCGCACTCCGTTGATGCCGGTGTGGCCGAGCGCCTCGATGCCGGCGGTGAAGCGGTGCTCGAGCTCCTTGGCGCGCTCCAGCAGCCCCTCGTCGCGGATGGTGTCGAGCACGGCGAGCGCGGCGGCGGCGGCGATCGGGTTGCCGCCGAAGGTGGAGCCGTGCGAACCGGCGGTGAGCAGCTCCGCGGCCTCGCCGAAGGCGAGCATCGCGCCGATCGGCAGCCCCCCGCCGAGCGCCTTGGCGAGGGTGATCACGTCGGGGTGCAGCCCGTCGGCCTGGTGGGCGAACCACGAGCCGGTGCGGCCGATCCCGGTCTGCACCTCGTCGACGGCGAACAGCGCGCCCACGTCGGCCGCGGCGGCGGCCGCCGCCGGGAGGTAGCCGGCCGGCGCGGGCAGCACGCCGCCCTCCCCCAGCATCGGCTCGAGCAGCACCATGGCCGTCTCGTCCGACACCGCCGCGCGCAGGGCGTCGGGATCGCCGTAGGGGACGTAGGAGACCCCACCGGGCAGCGGCGCGAAGGCGGCGGCCTTGGAAGGCTGGCCGGTGAGCGCGAGCGCGCCCATCGTCCGGCCGTGGAAGGCGCCCTCGGCGGTGACCACCCCGGTGCGGCCGGTGAGCCGGCTGACCTTGAACGCCGCCTCGTTCGCCTCGGCGCCCGAGTTGCAGAAGAAGACCCGGCCCGGCCGCCCGGCCAGCTCCAGCAATCGCTCGGCGAGCAGGATGCCCGGCTCGTGCATGGCCAGGTTGGAGACGTGGCCGAGCTTCGCCGCCTGGGTGGTGATCGCCTCGACCACCCTGGGGTGCGCGTGCCCGAGGATCGTCGTCGCGATGCCGCCGAGCAGGTCGGTGTACTCCCGCCCGTCGACGTCGGTGACCGCCGCCCCGGAGCCGGAGTCGAGCGCGACCGGCGGCGCCTTGTAGTTGTTCATCATGACGGCCGACCAGCGGCGGGCCAGCTCCTCCGTGCGCGTGGTCATGCCGTGCCCTCCTTCTGGTCCCTCGCCGGGACGACCATCGTCCCGGTGCCCTCGGTGGTGAACGTCTCCAGGAGCAGGGCGTGCGGGGTGCGGCCGTCGACGACCGTGGCCCGCCTCACCCCACCCTCGACCGCCCGCAGGCACGCGGCCATCTTGGGGATCATCCCGGCGTCGAGCGTCGGCAGGATCTCGGCCAGCTCCCGGGCGTCGATCTGCTGCACCAGCGATCCGCGGTCGGGCCAGTCGGCGTAGAGGCCCTCCACGTCGGTCAGCACGACCAGCTTCACCGCGCCCAGCGCCGCGGCCAGCGCGGCGGCGGCGGTGTCGGCGTTGACGTTGTGCACGACGCCGTCGGCGTCGGGGGCCACGCTCGCCACGACCGGGATGTGCCCGGCCTCCAGCAGCGCGGTGACCGGGGTGGTGTCGACGGCCGCGATGTCGCCGACCAGGCCGATGTCGACCGGCTCGCCGTCGACGACCGCCGTCGTCCGGCGGGCGGTGAACAGCCCGCCGTCCTCGCCCGAGAGGTGCACTGCCATGGGGCCGTGCTGGTTGATCAGCCCGACGATGTCGGGGCCGACCTGGCCGGTGAGCACCATGCGGACGACGTCGATCGTCTCGGGCGTGGTCACGCGCAGCCCCCCGCGGAACTCGCTGCGGATGCCCAGCCGCCCGAGCATCTCGGTGATCTGCGGGCCGCCGCCGTGCACGACGACGGGCAGGATCCCGCAGGTCCGGAGGAACACCATGTCGTCGGCGAACGCGCGCCGGCAGTCGTCGTCGACCATGGCGTGCCCGCCGTACTTGATGACGACGACCTTGCCGTGGAACTCCTTGAGCCACGGCAGCGCGCCGGTGAGGACGGCGACCTTGGCGGCGTCGCCCTCGGGGTCGTGCCTGCGCATGACGCGGCTGGTCCCGACCCGGCGGGGCAGCTTGGGTGGCGGCGCCGGCTCGTCGATGCGGACGTCGGGCGGGGTGGGGTCCTGCTGGCTCATGTGGAGTAGGCCGAGTTCTCGTGGACGTAGGCGATGGACAGGTCGTTGGTCCAGATCGTGGCCTGCTCGCTGCCGGCGCCCAGGTCGACGTCGATGGTGATCTGCCGGCCGGTGAGGTCGACCCCTTCGCGAGGGTCGCCGATCGAGCCGCCCCGGCAGACGGTGACGCCGTTGATCGTGACGTCGACCCGGTCTGCCTCGAACGCGGCGTCGGTGGTGCCGATCGCGGCGAGCACCCGGCCCCAGTTGGGGTCGTTGCCGAAGAGCGCCGTCTTGAGCAGGTTGTTGCGTGCGCAGGCCCGGCCGGCGGTGAGGGCGTCCTCGACGCTGGCGGCGTTCCGGACGGTGATCGCGATGTCCTTGGTCGAGCCCTCGGCGTCGGCCAGCAGTTGCATGGCCAGGTCCGTCGCGGCGGCCGTGAGCGCCGCGGTGAGCTCCTCCTCGGTCGGCGTGGCCCCTGATGCGCCGTTGGCCAGCACGACGACGGTGTCGTTCGTCGACAGGCAGCCGTCGGAGTCGACCCGCTCGAAGCTCACCGCGGTCGCCGCCTTCAGCGCCCGTTGGAGGACGTCGGGGTCGGCGGCGGCGTCGGTGGTGAGGACGACCAGCATCGTGGCGAGGCTCGGCGCGAGCATGCCGGCGCCCTTGGCCATCCCGCCGACGGTGAAGCCCTCGCGCTGCTGCGCGGTCGTCTTGGGCACGCTGTCGGTGGTCATGATCGCCCGCGCGGCGTCGGCGCCGCCGTCGTCGGAGAGCGCCTCGGCCGCGGCGGTGACGCCGGCGGTGAGCTTCTCCATGGGCAGCCGCACGCCGATGAGGCCCGTGCTCGCCACGACGACGTCGATCGCCCCGAGACCCAGCTCGGCGGCGGCGTGCTCGGCGGTGGCGTGGGTGTCCTGGAAGCCCTCGGGCCCGGTGCAGGCGTTGGCGCCGCCGGAGTTGAGGACGACGGCGCGGGCCCGCTGCCCGGCCAGCACCTGGCGGCTCCACTGCACCGGCGCCGCCGGGAAGCGGTTGGTGGTGAAGACGGCGGCCGCGGCGTCGTCGGGTCCGGTGTTGAGGACGACGGCGACGTCGGGGTCGCCGCTGGACTTCAGGCCGGCGGCCACGCCCGCGGCGGCGAAGCCCTTCGGTGCCGTGCAGGTCATGGCGCTACTCCTACGACCGGGAGGCCGGTGGTCTCGGGGAGGCCCAGGGCGAGGTTGGCGCACTGGATCGCCGCTCCCCCGGTGCCCTTGGTGAGGTTGTCGACGGCGGCGACGACGACGAGCCGGCGGGCGTCCGGGTCGACGGCGACCTGCAGCGCGACGGTGTTCGCGCCGAGCACCTGGGCCGTCGTGGGCCACTGGCCCTCGGGGAGCAGGTGCAGGAAGGGCTCGTCGGCATAGGCCCGCTCGTACGCGGCCCGGGCGGCCTCGGCGTCGACCCCGGGCCGCAGCGGCGCCGAGCAGGTGGCGAGGATGCCGCGGCTCATCGGCACCAGGGTCGGGGTGAAGCTGACCCCCACCGGCGCACCGGCCGCCTGCGACAGCCCCTGCACCATCTCCGGCGTGTGCCGGTGCACGCCCCCGACGCCGTAGGCGCTCGCCGCCCCCATGACCTCGCTGCCCAGCAGGTGGGCCTTCGGCGACTTGCCCGCCCCGCTGGTTCCGCTGGCGGCGACCACCACGACGTCGGGCTCGACCAGGCCGGCGGCGAGCGCCGGGGCCATCGCGAGGGTGACCGAGGTCGGGTAGCAGCCGGGGACGGCGACCCGGGTGGCCCCGGCCAGCTCCCCCCGCTGACCGGGCAGCTCGGGCAGGCCGTAGGGCCAGGTGCCCGCGTGCACGCCGCCGTACCAGCGCGCCCACGCGGCCGGGTCGTTCAACCGGTGGTCGGCGCCGCAGTCGATGACCAGGGTCTCGGCCGGCAGCTGGTCGGCGATCGCCGCGGACTCCCCGTGCGGCAGCGCCAGGACGACGACGTCGTAACCGGCCAGGCTGGCCGCGTCGCTGGGCCGGACGGTCATGTCGGCGAACGGGAGCAGGTGGGGCTGGAGCTCACCCAGGCGTCGGCCGGCGCTCGCGTTGGCGTGCACCCCGGCCAGCCGGAGGTTCGGGTGCCCGGCGAGCAGCCGGCACACCTCTCCCCCCGCGTACCCGGTGGCGCCGGTGACCCCGACCGTCCACGTCTGTTCCGCGCTCATGATGCATAACCATACATCACCACGCATGAACGTTCATGCGGGTTCCCCGGCGTCAGACGGTGGCACCGACGTCGTCGAGCGCCCCCAGCACCGCCGGCCAGGCGGCGGTGCGCGGATCGACCACCGCGAAGTGGCCGGCCGGCACCGTGGTGAGCACCGCGGCCGGGTGGCGCCGGGCGTAGGACTCGGCGACCTCCAGCGGGACGATGCGGTCGCCCGTCCCGTGCACGATGCGCACCCGGCCCCGCGGCGCGGGCAGCCGGACGGGGTCCAGCTCGGGCCGCGCCACGGCGTCGTCCCCCAGGAAGGAGACGACCGCATCGCCGTCCAGGCCCAGCCCCTGGGCCCGCTGCAGGTCCGCGACCGGCGCGAGCGCCACGACGCCGACCGGGGTGTCGGGGGGCTCGACCGTGGCGGCAGCCACCAGCGCGAGGTGCCCGCCGGCGGAGTGCCCGGTGAGCACGAGGCGCCGGCCGGGCGGACCGGGGAGCTCCGCGGCCCGGGCCGCCCAGCGCACCGCCGCTTCCACGTCGTCCACGGTGAGCTCGGGGCGGCCGGGCACGCGCCGGTACTCGGGGGTCACCGTCGTCCACCCGGCAGCGGCCAGCGCCTCGGTCATCGGACGCAGGTGCACGCGGTCGTACGCCGGCCGCCAGAACCCGCCGTGGAGCACCACCAGCAGCGGCCGGTCGCCCGCGGCCGACCGGCCGAAGCGGACGTCGGCCACGTGGTCCGGGCCCGGCCCGTAGACCAGAACCGCATCGGGCGCGGAGGCCGGCCGGGTGAGGACCGACCGGTCCTCGCCTCCGGCGCTTCCCCGGCCGCCCGAACTGGTCATGCGGTAGTACTACCGGAACGCGTCACCGGATCCGGGAGGGGCGGCGCCATGGCGATCGAGGACGGGGTCCGGCCGCTCGAGGAGGGCGTGCAGACCGACTTCAGCGAGCGGATGAGCTACGGGGGCTACCTCGGGCTGGACACCCTGCTGTCGGTGCAGCGCCCGATCAGCGATCACCACGACGAGCCGCTGTTCATCATCCAGCACCAGACCACCGAGCTGTGGCTCAAGCTGGCGCTGCACGAGCTGCGGGCGGTCCGCGCGAACTTCGACCGCGACGACGTCCAGCACGCACGCAAGGGGCTGGCCCGGGTCAAGCACATCCTGCGCACCATCACCGAGCAGTGGTCGGTCCTCGCGACCCTGACCCCCAGCGAGTACGCCGAGTTCCGCGGCGTGCTGGGCAACTCCTCGGGCTTCCAGTCCTACCAGTACCGAGCCGTGGAGTTCCTGCTCGGCAACAAGAACGAACGCATGCTGGCGGTCTTCGCCGCCGACCCGACCGCTCAGGAACTGCTCACCGAGCTGCTGGACTCGCCGACGGTCTACGACGCCTTCCTGCGGTTCCTGGCCCGCCGGGGGCACCCCGTGCCGGAGGAGGTGCTGCACCGCGACGTCCGGAAGGCGTGGGTCGAGACCCCGGCGCTGCTGCCGGTGTACCGCACGATCTACGGCGACACCGACGCGCACTGGGCGGAGTACGCCACCTGCGAGGACCTGGTGGACCTGGAGGACGGCGTCCAGCTCTGGCGGTTCCGGCACCTGCGCACGGTCCAGCGCACCATCGGGTTCGCCACCGGCACCGGGGGCAGCTCGGGCGTGGACTTCCTCCGGCGCGCCCTGGACCTGACCTTCTTCCCCGAGCTGTACACGGTCCGGTCCGGGATCGGTGCCTGACCCCGTGACCGCTGCCCCGATGAATCGCGAGCCATCGCCGGAGGTGCTCGACCTGCTCCCGCCGGGGGTCGCCGAGCGGGCGGCCGAGCTCGACCGGCTCGACCCGCTGGCCGATCTCCGGGATGAATACGTCCTGCCCGAGGGCGTCGTCGCCTACCTGGACGGGAACTCGCTCGGGCGTCCGCTGAAGGTGACCCGGGACCGGCTCACCCGCTTCGTCGACGGCGAGTGGGGTGAACGGCTCATCCGCGCCTGGGACGAGCACTGGATGGACCGCCCCACGGCCCTGGGAGATGCCATCGGCCGGGTCGTGCTCGGCGCGGCGCCGGGGCAGACGGTCGTCGGCGACTCGACCACCGTCATGCTCTACAAGCTGCTCCGGGCGGCGCTGGACGCCCGGCCCGACCGGGCGGAGATCGTCGCCGACACCGAGAACTTCCCGACCGACCGGTTCGTCCTCGACCGGGTCGCCGCGGAGACCGGCCGCACCGTCCGCTGGATCGAGCCCGACCCGGCGACGGGCGTGCAGCCGGCGGAGGTGACCGGGCTGCTGAGCGACCGGACAGCGCTGGTGCTGCTCAGCCACGTCGCCTACAAGTCCGCCTACATCGCCGACCTGCCGGCGATCACGGCGGCCGCCCAGGGGGCCGGGGCGCTGGTGCTGTGGGACCTCTGCCACTCCGCGGGCGCGGTCGACGTGCGGCTGGACGCCGACGAGGTCGACCTGGCCGTGGGCTGCAGCTACAAGTTCCTGAACGGCGGCCCGGGCGCGCCGGCCTTCGGCTACGTCGCCCGGCGGTTGCAGGGTGAGCTGGTGCAGCCGATCACCGGGTGGATGGGCGCCGCCGACCCGTTCGCGATGGGGCCGGACTACGTGCCGGCGACCGGCATCCGCCGGTTCCTCAGCGGCACGCCGCCGATCCTCGGCATGATCCCGGTCGAGGACATGCTGGCGCTGATCAAGCGGGCGGGGATGCCGGCCGTCCGGGCCAAGTCGGTCCAGCTGACGGGGTTCGCGATCGCCGTCGCCGACGAGGTCCTGTCCCCCCTGGGGGTGAGCGTCGCCTCGCCGCGGGACGCCGATCGCCGGGGTGCGCACGTGACGCTGGAGCACGACGCTATGCAGACGGTCGTGGCAGAGCTGTGGCGGCGGGGCATCATCCCGGACTTCCGGCACCCGCGGGGACTGCGGGTGGGCCTGTCACCGCTGAGCACGAGCTTCACCGAGCTCGCGACCGCCCTGGCGCACGTGCGGCGGCTCCTCGGCGCCCCGGCCGGCTGAGGCGGGTCAGGCCACCGGGTCGCCGTCGCCGTAGGGGCGCAGGCGGAGCTGGCGCGCGGCGTCCTCCGGGGTCAGCGAGCCGACGACGTCGAGGTCGTCGGCGCCCACGCGCAGGAACCGGCCCGACCACTGGTCCAGCTCGCCGGCCGCGATCGCCGCGACCAGCTCGACCACCTGCTCGGGCGGTGTCCAGTCGGTGTAGCCCTGCCACATGCGCATCGACCGGGTCATCGGGGTGTCCACGACGCCCGGTGACAGGTCGAAGGCACGCACGTCGGTGCCCTCCAGGGCGCCGGCGAGTGCCTCGGTCATCCGCATGAGGCCGGTCTTGGCCACCGAGTAGGCGGAGTACTCCGGCCGCGCCCGCACGCTCATCCCGCTGGCGATGTTCACGACCCGCCCGCGGTTGCGCAGCACCATCCACGGCACGACGGTCCGCGCCAGCAGGAAGCCACCCTTGATGTGGCTGGCGACGACGTCCCACCACTGGTCGGGGTCTGCCTCCCAGAGCGGCACCTCGAGCTCGTCGATCAGCCCGGCGTTGCTGACCAGCAGGTCGACCGGGCCCAGCTCCTCGCGGACCCGGCCCACGGCCTCCTCCACCGACGCCCGATCCGTGACGTCGGCGGCCACGGCGAGGGTCCGGGCACCGGTGGCCTCGGCGACCTCGGCCATCGCCGCGCGCAGCCGCTCCTCACCGCGGGCCAGCCCGGCCACGGCCATGCCCCGCGCGGCCAGGCCCTCGACCAGGTGCCGCCCGATGCCCGTCGACGCGCCGGTGACCAGCGCCACCGCACCCGACAGGGCGGCCTCGTCCCGGGGAGGACGGGTTCCTTCGTCAGCCACGGAGCTGCGCACCGTTGGCGAGGGCCGCGGCGGCCACCGCGTCGTCGAAGGCCGCCCGGGCCTCCTCGCTGGTGAGCGTCCGGTCCGGCGCGCGGAAGGTGAGCGAGTACGCCAGCGACTTCTGCCCGTCCGGCACCGAGCTCCCGGTGTAGACGTCGAACAGCCGCAGGTCCTCCAGCAGCTCACCCGCCCCGCCGCGCAGCGCCCGGCGCACGCGGTCCTCGGGCTCGTCCTCGGGCACCAGCAGCGCCAGGTCCATGCGCACCGGCGGGAAGGTGGAGATCGACCGGGCCTGCGGAACCTCCGGCTCGGGGAGCGCGTCGCCGTCCAGCTCCATCACGGCCGTGCGGGCGGGGAGCCCCAGCACCTCGCACACCTTGGGGTGCAGCTCGCCCGCGTACCCGATCACCCGGTCGCCGACGAGCAGCGCGGCGCAGCGGCCGGGGTGCCACGGTGCCCGCTCGGCCTGCTCGACGGTGAGCTCGGCCCCGGCGGCCGCGGCCACCACGCGCGCGGCCTGCACGGCGTCGGCCCACGCGGCCGGCCGGCCAGGCCCCCACCAGCCGCGGGGCTCCCGCTGCCCGGTCAGCGCCACCGCGACGTGCCACGGCTGCGCCGGCACCGCGCCCAGCAGCGCCGCGAGCGTGTCGTCGTCCGGGCGCCGATCGGCCCCGGGCAGGGGCGCGGGCGCGCCGTCCCCACCCGGGAACACCGAGCCGTGCTCGAAGAGGGCCACGTCGCGGAGCCCGCGGGACAGGTTGCGGCCGAGGGCGGCGAGGAGACCGGGCAGCAGCGTGGTACGCAGCGCCGGGGCCTCCTCCGACAGCGGGTTGCGCACGGTGATCACCCGGCGCCGGTCGTCGTCCTCGGGCAGCCCCAGCGCGTCGAGCTGCGCCGTCCCGGTGAACGGGAACGCGGGGGCCTCCACGTACCCGGCCTCGGCCAGCGCCCGGCCGATGCTGCGGCGGCGGCGCTGGCGCTCGGTGAGCCCGCCGCCGGGCGGGGCCGTGGGCAGGATCGAGGGGATCTCGTCGAACCCGCGGAAGCGGACGACCTCCTCGACCAGGTCGGCCGGTTCCTGCAGGTCGGCGCGCCAGGACGGCGGGGTCACGCGCAGCGCGTCGCCGTCACCGGCGACCTCGGCGCCGACCGCGGTCAGCACCTCGAGCACCTGGTCGCGGGTGTAGGGCACGCCCGCGATCCGGCCGGGGAGCCCGGCGTCGAGCGCGATCGCCGGCCGCGGCGTGCGGGTGTCGGCGTCGACCGGTGCGCCGACGACCCGGGCGCCACCGTGCTCGGCGAGCAGGGCCGCGGCACGGGCGAGGGCGACGACGGTGACCTCGGGGTCGGTACCGCGCTCGAAGCGCTTGCCGGCCTCGCTGGGCAGCCGGTGCCGGCGCACGCCGCGGGAGATCCCGTTGGGCTCCCAGTGCGCGGCCTCCAGCAGCACCGCGGTCGTCGCGTCGCCGATCTCCGTGGAGGCGCCCCCCATGACGCCGGCCAGCCCGATGGGACCCGACTCGTCGGTGATGAGCAGGTCGTCGCCGGTGAGCGCGCGGTCGGCGCCGTCGAGGGTGGTGAGCCGCTCCCCCGCCGTTGCCCGGCGGACGGTGATCGGACCGGTGACGGTGGCCCGGTCGAACGCGTGCATCGGCTGTCCGAGCTCGAGCATCACGTAGTTGGTGACGTCGACGGCCAGCGAGATGCTGCGGATGCCGCACTGCGCCAGCCGTCGCCGCAGCGGCCAGGGACTGGGCGCGGCCGGGTCGAGGTCCTCGACGGCGAGCATGGAGAACCGGTCGCAGCGGTCGGGGTCGGCGACGGTGACCTCCCACGCCGGCGCACCCGCCCAGTCGGGCAGCGGGAGGTCGGCCGGGTCGCGCCAGGTCACGCCCAGCACGCCTGCCAGGTCGCGGGCGATCCCGCGCATCGACATGGCGTAGCCGCGGTCCGGGGTCACCTCCAGGTCGAAGACGACGTCGTCCAGACCGAGGACGTCGCCCGCCGGGGTACCGGGCACGTAGCCGCCCTGCCCCAGGACCAGGATGCCGGCGTGGTCCTCGCCGATCCCGAGCTCCCGGACCGAGCAGATCATCCCGTCGGAGACGTGGTCGTACGTCCTCCGCGCGGCGATGGCGAAGTCCCCGGGCAGCACCGCGCCGGGTAGCGCGGCCACCACGAGGTCGCCGACGGCGAAGTTCCGGGCGCCGCAGACGATGCCCCGCGGCTCGGCCTCCCCGACCTCCACCTGGGTGTACCGGATCGGCTTCTTGAAGCCGGTGAGCTCCTCGATCTCCAGCACCCGGCCGATGACGAGCGGGCCGGTGGTCACCGGCGGGCGGACGACGTCCTCCACCTCGAACCCGAGCCGGACGAAGGCGGCGTCGAGCTCCTCGACGGTGATGCCGGCCGGGAGGTCGACGAGCTCGGACAGCCAGCTGACGGGGACCTTCACTGCTCAACTCCGAAGACGCTGGTGAAGCGGACGTCCGCCTCCGCGATGTCGTGCATGTCCGAGACGGCCGACCGGAACTGCAGCGCCCGCTCGATGCCCATGCCGAAGGCGAAGCCGGTGTAGGTGTCGGGGTCGACGCCGCAGGCGCGCAGCACCCGCGGGTTCACCATCCCGCAGCCGCCCCACTCCACCCACTGAGGGCCGTCGCGGTGCTCGGGGAACCAGACGTCGAACTCCGCCGAGGGCTCGGTGAAGGGGAAGAAGTGCGGCCGCCACCGGGTGCGGGCGTCCGGGCCGAAGAGCTGGCGGGCCAGGTGGTCCAGGGTGCCGCGCAGGTGGGCCATCGTCAGCCCGCGGTCGACGGCCAGGCCCTCGACCTGGTGGAACACCGGCAGGTGCGTCGCGTCGAGCTCGTCGGTGCGGTAGACGCGCCCCGGGGCGACGACGTAGATGGGCGGCTGCCGCTCGAGCATCGTGCGCGCCTGCACCGGGCTGGTGTGGGTCCGCAGCACCAGGCCCGAGTCCTCCGGTGCGACGAAGAACGTGTCCGACAGCCAGCGGGCCGGGTGGTCGGGGCCGAAGTTGAGCGCGTCGAAGTTCAGCCACTCCGCCTCGAGCTCCGGGCCGTCGGCGACCTCGTACCCCATGCCGACGAAGATGTCGGCGATCCGGTCGATGAGCGTGGTCAGCGGGTGCCGGGCGCCGCGTGGTGCGCGGTCCCACGGCAGGGTCACGTCGACGCGCTCCTCGGCGAGCACCCGGGCGTCGCGCTCGGCCTCCAGCTCCGCCCGGCGCGCCTCGTAGGCCTCCGTGACCGCGACCCGGGCGGCGTTCACCCGCTTGCCGGCGTCGCTCCGGGCGGCCGGGGGCAGCGCACCCAGCTCCCGCCGGGCCAGCAGCACCGGGGCGCGGTCGCCCAGGTGCGCCGGGCGGACGCCGGCCAGCGCCTCCAGGTCCGCGGCCGCCGCGAAGGCCCCGAGCGCTGCGCGCACCGCCTCGTCGAGGGCCTCGGGCGAGAGGGCGGCGACCTGCTTGGGGTCGTAGGGATCGTTGGCGCCAGACACGGGACGCCATTGTGCCCGGCGCCGAGCCCCGCGCGCGCCTGGGTTCCGGTGCGAGGACGACCCGGCGTCCCGGTGCGGCGTCCGCTCCCCACCGCGGGGCGTCGCGAGCGCGGCTTGCCCCCACCGCGGGCGTGGCCGGCACGGCGTCCTCCCTCACCGCGCGGTGTCCCCCCCTCACCGCAGACGCCGAGGGAGGACACGTCATGATCAGGCCCCTGGTCATGGCCGAACGGGCGGAGGTGGGCGGTGGCGGTCGTGCTCGCCCTGGCCTCCGCCGTCGTCTACGGGGCCGCCGACTTCCTCGGTGGGCTGGCCAGCCGCCGGGCGTCGGTCTTCGGGGTCGTCGCGGTGTCCCAGGCCGCCGGGCTGCTCGCCCTGGTGGCGCTGCTGCCCTGGCTCGGCGGACCGGTGACCGCGGCCGACCTGGCGTGGGGCGCCGCCTCGGGCCTGGCCGGTTCCGCCGGGTTGCTGGTCTTCTTCCGCGCGCTCGCCGGAGGGGTCATGAGCGTGATCGCCCCGGTCACCGCGGTCACCGCGGCCACCGTCCCGGTCCTGGTCGGCGTCCTCGGGGGTGAGCGCATCGGTCCCTGGGCGACGGCGGGCATCCTGCTGGCCCTGGCGGCGGTGGTGCTCGTCTCGGCCGAGGGCGGGCTGCGCGCCCTCCGCGGCGCACGCCCGTCCAGCCTGCGCCCGGCGCTGGTCGCCGGGACGGCGTTCGGCCTGTTCTTCGTGCTGCTGGACCGGACCTCAGCCGACGCGGGGCTCACGCCGCTGGTGGCCGCCCGGGTCGCCTCGGTGGCGCTGGTTCTCGGCGTCGCCCTCGTCACCCGCCAGGTGCTGCGACCGGGTCGCGCCGCCCTGCCGCTCGTGCTGGTCTCCGGCGTCGGCGACATGACGGCCAACGCGCTGTTCCTGCTCGCCACCCAGCAGGACGGGCAGCTGGCCATCACGGGGGTGCTGGCCTCGCTGTACCCGGTGAGCACCGTCGTGCTCGCCCAGCTCGTGCTGCGGGAGCGCCTGGTGCCCGCCCAGCTGACCGGCCTCGGCACCGCGGCGGCCGCGGTCGTCCTCATCACGCTGCCCGGCTGACCACCCGTTCGGGCGAGGGTGCCCGGGTCCGGCTCCTGCCCGGACTCCCCGAGGCCGAACACCCGTCCGTGAGCCCTGTGCGCCCTGACACCGACGCAGCCCTCGCCGCCGCCCTCCGCCCCGGCGGCGTGCGCAGCGTCTTCCAGCCCATCGTGGAGCTCGACACCGGTGCGGTCGTCGCCTACGAGGCCCTCGCACGGGGTCCCGAGGGTCCGTTGCAGCGCCCCGACCTGCTCTTCGCCGCCGCCCGCGAGGCCGGTGCGCTCGCCGAGCTGGACGCCGCCTGCCGGGTCGCCGCCTTCTCCGGCGCGGCGCGGCGCGGGCTGCCTGCGCCGCTGGCCCTCTTCGTGAACGTGGAGCCGGAGGTCCTCGACACCGCGCCCCTGGACGAGCTGCTGGCGATCGCCGCCGAGGCGCCCGGCGGGCTGCGGGTGGTCCTGGAGATCACCGAGCGGGCGCTGGCCACCCGGCCGGCCGAGCTCCTCCGCACCGTCGCCCGCGTCCGCGAGCTCGGCTGGGGCGTCGCCCTGGACGACGTCGGCGCCGACGCGATGTCGCTGGCGTTCATGCCGATCCTGCGCCCCGACGTGGTCAAGCTCGACCTGCGGCTCGTGCAGGAGCGCCCCGGGCCGGCGATCGCGGAGATCATGAACGCCGTCAACGCCTACGCCCAGGCGACCGGCGCCGCAGTGCTCGCCGAGGGGATCGAGAACGACGGCCACCTGGCCATGGCCCGAGCGCTCGGGGCCACCCTGGGCCAGGGGTGGCTGTTCGGCCGCCCCGCTCCGGAGCCCTCCTGCGACCGGCCGCTGGGCTCGCTGCCGCCACCGGTCGAGGGCGTCGCCACCGACTGCGAGCCGGTCTCCCCCTTCGCCTGCCTGCCCGCCGGCACGGTGCTGCGGCGCTCCCCGAAGGCGCTGCTCATCGAGCTCAGCAAGCAGCTGGAGCGGGAGGCGCTGCGCCTCGGTGAGACGTGCGTGGTCACCGCGACGTTCCAGGACGCCCGCCACTTCACGCCGTCGACGACGCAGCGCTACCGCGACCTGGTGGAGCGCACCGGCTTCGTCTGCGCCCTCGGGGAGGGGCTCCCCGCCGAGCCGCTGCCCGGCCTGCGCGGCACCGACCTGGCCGCCGACGACCCGGTGCGCGGGGAGTGGGACGTCGTCGTGCTGGCCCCGCACTTCAGCGTCGCCCTGCTGGCCCGGGACCTCGGCACCACCGGTCCGGACCCGGAGCGGGAGTTCGAGTACGCGCTGACCTACGACCGCGACGTCGCCGTCCGCGCGGCGCGCAGCCTGCTCGGGCGGGTGGCGCCCCGCACCCGCCCGGCGGCTCCGGCCGCGGCGCGGAGCGCGATACCGGCCGCCGACCCGGCCGCTGTCCCGGCGGTCATCGGCGAGCAGCTGCTCGGCGATCCCGCCCTGGTGCGCCGGGCCCTGGCGGCGACGCCCAGCGGCGTGTGCC
This sequence comes from Blastococcus sp. SYSU DS0533, assembly GCF_054050775.1. Lineage (NCBI taxonomy): Bacteria > Bacillati > Actinomycetota > Actinomycetes > Geodermatophilales > Geodermatophilaceae > Blastococcus > Blastococcus sp. SYSU DS0533. The sequence continues at coordinate 19,536 of NZ_JBJGZZ010000008.1, forward strand.
TCGTGGACGTCCGGCTCCCCGACCAGCCGCTGGTGTACGTCAACCCGGCCTTCGCCCGGCTCGCCGGCGCGCCGACCGAGGAGCTGCTGGGCCGCAACTGCCGGTTCCTGCAGGGGACGGACACCGACCCGGCTGCCCTCGCGCGGATCCGGGCGGCCATCGCCGCCGGCGAGGAATGCCGCGAGGTGCTGGTGAACCACCGCGGCCCCGACCGCGCGCCCTGGTACAACGAGCTGCACCTGGCGCCCGTCACCGACGCGACCGGAACCGTCGTCCAGTACATCGGCATCCAGGTCGACGTCACCGAGCGGGTGCTCGCGCAGCGGGCGCTGGAGCAGGAGCGCCACCGGACCCGCGGGTACCTGGCCCGGATCGAGGAGCTGTCGGTCACCGACCCGCTCACCGGGCTCTCCACCCGCCGGCACGTGGAGGAGCAGACCGAGACCGCGCTGTGGAACGCACGGAGCGCCGGCGACGCCGTGGCGCTGGTCGTGGTCGCCGTCGACGGCTTCGCGTCGCTCGAGGAGCGCCACGGGTCCACCGCCGCCGAGCAGCTGCTCGCCGCCACGGGACGACGTCTCCGCGCACGGCTGCGGCGGGGCGACCTGGTGGCGCGCTGGGGCCGCGACTCGTTCGTCGTCGTGCTGCCCGGGCTCGCGGTCGGCAGCGCCGGCCGGGAGGCGGCCCGCGTCCGGGCCGAGCTGGCGGAGGCCGCGCGCGGACCCGTCCTCCTCGCCGGCGCCCCCGTGGTGAGCGAGGTCAGCACGGGTGCCGCCTGCTTCCCCGCCGACGGCGACGACGTCACCGGGCTGCTGGCGGTCGCCGAGCGCGCGGCCGGCCGGCTGCCCGTCTCGCCGAGCTGATCCCGGCCGGCCTCAGGCGCGCGGCGGCAGGAGCGTGGCCAGGCCGCCGTCGGCCAGGTCGGTGAGCTGGTCGACCAGGTCGGCGGCCGACACCGTCCGGTCACCGGACCACCAGTGCGTGGCCAGCTGCACCATGCCCACCACGCCGTAGGCCCAGGTCATCGCCCCGTCGGCCGGCCGGCCGGCCTCGGTCAGCCGGGCGGCCAGCAGGCGGCCCAGGGAGGTCGCGACGGCGTGCTCGGTGGCCGCGACCAGGTCGGCCCGGCCCGCACGTCCGGCCTGGGCGTACGCGAAGCGGTAGAGCGCCGGCTCGTCCTCGATCAGCGAGACGAAGGCGGCGATCACCCCGCGCAGCTGGGCGCGGTCGTCGGGGCGGCCGGCGGTCAGCTCGCCCAGCAGCCGGGGCAGCAGGATGGCACCGGAGATCCGCTCCAGGACGGCGTCGATCAGCTCGTCCTTGTCGCTGAAGTACCGGTAGATGACCGTCTTGGAGACCCCGGCGCTGCGTGCGACGTCGTCGACGGAGAAGTCGGGGCCGGCCAGGCGGACCGCCTCGACGGCCGCCCCCACGAGATCCTCCCGGCGCGCGCGCCGGTGCTCGGTCCAGCGGGACCGGCGCCCGTCCGTCCGTGCGGTCACCGATGCGTCGGGGACCATCCTCACGTCTTCCACGGCACCAGCCACCTTCTTCCGCGGCCCCGGTCGTCGTCCCGGGGGCCCGCCCGTGCCCACCATCCTCCCGTCCAGCGGCCCGCGGGACACCCTCGAGGGCGTCCGGGTCTGCTCCGGGCGGCCGAACGGGGATGACGACGCCCCCTCTCACGCCGCTTCCCGCCGGGGCGTCAGCCTTGCGCGAGCTGCGTGGTGTAGAGGCAGATCGCGGCGGCCGCGGCCAGGTTGAGGCTCTCCGCGCGGCCGCGCATGGGGATGCGGACTCGCGCGTCGGCCAGCTCTGCGAGCTCGGGCGGCACGCCGCGGGCCTCGTTGCCGAACAACCAGAGCACCGGGCCGGCCAGCCGGCCATCGGTGACGAGAGCGGGGAGCTCCGCCTCCCCCCCGCCGTCGGCCGCCAGGACGGTCACCCCGGCGGCGCGCAGCTCCGGCAGCAGCGCGCCCAGCGCCGCTCCGCGGACGACGTCGACGTGGAACAGGCTCCCGGCGCTGGACCGCACCGCCTTCCCGCCGTAGGGGTCGGCCGAGCCCGCGCCGAAGACGACCGCACCGGCCCCGCAGGCGTCCGCCGTCCGCAGCACGGTGCCCGCGTTCCCGGGATCGGCCAGCTCGGCGAGCGCCACGGCGAGCCGCGGCGGCGCCGTGGTCAGCGTGCCGGTGGGGACGTCGCGCAGGGCGCAGACGGCCACCAGCCCCTGCGGGGTCACCGTCTCCGACAGCGCGGCGGCCGCCTTGTCGGTGACCAGCCGCACGGGCACCTGCGCGCCGGCCAGCAGGTCGGCGTGCGCCGCGGCGGCGGTGCCGGTGGCGAAGACCTCCCGCACGGCGTCGGCGTCGGCGAGCGCCTCGGCGACGGCCTGCCGCCCCTCGGCGAGGAACAGCCCGGCGGCGTCCCGGCCGGCGCGGCGGGTGAGCTTGCGGGCCGCGGCGATCCTCGCGGAGCGCTCGGTGAGCAGCTCGGTCACACGGTTTCCTCCTGGTCGGGCAGACGCCGACGCCGCCGGCGACCGGCCCGAGGGGCAGGTCACCGACGGCGTCAGGTGAGGTGCTGGAGCGGCGCTCGCTCAGGCGGCCTGCTTGCCGGTCGCCTCGGGGTTCGCGGCGAGCGCGGCCCTGGCGGTCTCCACCAGGGCGGCGAAGGCAGCGGGCTCGTTGACGGCGAGCTCGGCGAGGACGCGGCGGTCCAGCTCGATCTCGGCCAGCTTCAGCCCCTGCATGAACCGGTTGTAGGTCATGTCGTTGAGGCGGGCAGCGGCGTTGATCCGGGTGATCCACAGCTTGCGGAAGTCGCCCTTGCGCGCCTTGCGGTCGCGGTAGCTGTAGGTCGCCGAGTGGAGGATCTGCTCCTTGGCCTTGCGGTACAGCCGCGACCGCTGACCGCGGTAGCCGCTGGCGGCCTCGAGGGTCGTCCGGCGCTTCTTCTGGGCGTTGACCGCCCGCTTCACGCGTGCCACGTGAGTGCTCCTGTCTTTCTAGAGGTCGTTGGGAGGGGCGCTCAGAGGCCCAGGAGCTTCTTCAGGTTCTTGGCGTCGGCCGGGGAGACGACCTGGTCCTGGTCCAGCCGGCGCTTGCGGGTCCCGGACTTGTGCTCGAACTTGTGCTGGTTGTTCGCCTGCTCGCGCATGAGCTTCCCGGTGCCCGTGATGCGCACCCGCTTGGCGGTGCCCTTGTGGGTCTTCTGCTTCGGCATGTCCTCGGTCCCTGTCATCTGGTGTCGGGGCGCGCGGCAGCACCCAGCTGCCGCACGCACCGGCCGTCTTCGGTGGTGCTGGTCTCCGCCCCCCTGCGCGGTCCGGCCGCGAGCCTGCTCGCGGCGGGAGGCAGGAGGGTCCTGCTTCAGGCGCTCGGCGCCTGCTCCTCGGCCTGCTCGCCCTTGGGCCGGCGCTTCTCCTGCGCGGTCTGCGCGCCCTTGTGCGGGGCGATCACCATGACCATGTTCCGACCGTCCTGCTTCGGGTTGGACTCGACGACGCCCAGCTCGCTGACGTCGGCGGCCAGCCGCTGGAGGAGGCGGTAGCCCATCTCCGGGCGCGACTGCTCGCGGCCTCGGAACATCACGGTGATCTTGACCTTGTCGCCGCCCTTGAGGAAGCGCTCGACGTGGCCCTTCTTGGTCTCGTAGTCGTGCGGGTCGATCTTCAGGCGCAGCCGCATCTCCTTGATGACGGTGAGCGCCTGGTTCCGCCGGGCCTCGCGGGCCTTCTGGGCGGACTCGTACTTGAACTTCCCGTAGTCCATGAGCTTGGCGACGGGCGGCCGGGCCATGGGAGCGACCTCGACGAGGTCGAGCTCGGAGTCCTGTGCCAGGCGCAGCGCCTCGCCGATCGACACGATGCCGACCTGCTCGCCCTCCGGTCCGACCAGGCGGACCTCGGGGACTCGGATGCGGTCGTTGATGCGGGGCTCGGTGATGGCCTCTCCTTACGCTGCTGCATGGGAGGAGTCGCTGGCCCACCCGGGCGCCGACGGAAAAGGCCCCGCGAGCGTCTGCTCACGGGGCCCACTCGCCGGTGGCCCACGACCCGTGGGGTCGTGCGCCCGCGATCACCGACCGGTGGCCGGTTCTCGCGATCCGGGACCTGGGCGCCTCGACGGCGTCAGGTGGGAGCGGGCTCCTCTTGGATAGCGGCCCGGGGCAGGGCCGCTGGTGGTTCGCGCGCCTCGTGTAGCGGGGAGGCACGCCCATGCTACAGCGTCGGGGCGCCCGCGGTCATTCCCCCCGTGCCGATGTGCCGGACGAGCCCCCGTGGCACGCCGGAACGGCCCGTCCGGAGGCTCGCGCCGAGCGGAGCGAGGGATGAGGAGGACGCGGTCCTTCGTCAGTCGTCGTAGAGCAGCGGCGGCCGGACCGGGTCCTTCGCCCGGGCGGCGGCGTGCAGGGCGCGCAGCTCCTCGACGGCGCGGACGGCGCGCTCGCCGTCGACGGCCTGCAACGCGTGGATCGAGATCTCGTCGCCGTTCTCCAGGGCCAGCGAACCCCAGGCCGACTTCCGCTCGAACCGCACCGCGCGCACCGCCGTCCACGGCAGCTGGTGGTGGACGGCGAGGTTACGGACCCGGATGCCGTGCTCGTCGGCCTCGACCCGAGACCGCCCCAGCAGGAGCACCCCCGCGGCCAGCGCCAGACCCAGGCCGGCGATCGCCACCTGGTCGAGCGGCCCGTACGCGACCACGGTGTTCTCGGTCGAGGGCAGGCTCAGCGCGACCAGGGTCCCCACGACCGCGACCACGCCGGCGACGACGGCCAGCGCGAGCCGCATCCGGTGCGGGACGGCCGAGACGGCGGGCAGGGGCGCGTGTGGACCGCTCACGCCCCCATGGTGACAGCCGGCGCGCCGGACGCGGCTGGCAGAGTGCGGTGTCGTGGAGACCACCGGCACCGCCCAGCGCGCGGCGTGGGAGCAGCGCAGCCTCCCCCCGGTCGAGCAGCTGCGCAGCGACCTGTGGTCGCTGCCGGTCCCGATCCCGCACAACCCCCTGCGCTACGTCAACGTCTACGTCTTCGCCCTGGCCGGCGGCGGGCTCGGCCTGCTCGACACCGGGTGGGAGAGCGAGGCGGGCTGGTCGGCGCTGAACGAGGGGCTGGCATCCCTGGGCGGCTCGATCGCCGACGTCCGGGGGGTGCTCGTCACCCACCTGCACTTCGACCACCTCGGCCTGGCCACCCGCGTGCGCCAGGCCAGCGGCGCGTGGGTGGCCATGCACCCCGCCGACGCCGACGCCGTCCGCCGGCTGACCGCCACGGAGGCGCAGGCCGCCGTCGACACCGAGGTGGCCTTCCTCGTCCGGCTCGGCGCTCCGCGCGAGGAGGCGCTGGCCGACGTCGGCGGCGCGGAGAACCTGTCGGGGTTCCACCGCATGGCCGTGCCCGACCGCCTGCTCGAGGACGGCGACCACGCCCCCTTTCCCGGGTGGGCGCTGCGCGCGGTCCACACGCCCGGGCACACGCCCGGGCACCTCTGCTTCGCCGAGGAGCGCACCGGGTTGCTCTTCTCCGGGGACCACGTGCTGCCGCGGATCAGCCCGAACGTCTCCTCCACCAGCGGCGGCTCGCCCGACCCCCTGCGCGACTACCTCGACTCCCTCGCCGCCGTGCGCGACCTCGACCCGAGCGAGGTGCTGCCCGGGCACGAGTGGCGCTTCCGCGGCCTGGCCGAGCGCACCGACGCGCTGATCGCGCACCACGAACGTCGGCTGACCGAACTGCTCGACGCGATCCGCGAGCACCCCGGCTCGACACCGTGGGACCTCGCGGCGCACCTGACGTGGTCACGACCGTGGGACCAGTACGCGCGCCGGATGCGGATCTTCGCCGTGACCGAGACCGACGCGCACCTGCGGCTGCTCGCCAGCCGGGGGCTGGTGGCCGGCGACGGCGGCGAGGTACCCACGTGGACCCTGGCCGTCCGCTGACCCGGGTCACCTACGCGGCGCTGGCCGACCGCACGCTCTGCCTCGCCCCGCGGCTCGGGGGCACCCGCCTGGTCGTCGTGGACGGCCCGGCCGGCTCCGGCAAGACCACCTTCGCGGCCCGGCTCGCCGCTGCGCTGGGGCCCGGGACGCCGGTCGTGCACATGGACGACCTCTACGCCGGCTGGACGCTGACCGGCGCGGTGTCCCGGCTGGCCGCAGGCGTGCTCCGCCCGCTGGCGGAGGGCCGGGCGGGCGCCTACCACCGCTACGACTGGGCGGCCGGCCGGTTCTCCACCGACCCCGTGCCCGTCCCGCCGGCACCGGTCCTGCTGGTGGAGGGGTGCGGCAGCGCCTCGCGGCGCCTGGACCGGTGGACGGCGACGCGCGTCTGGGTCGAGGCCCCGGATCCGGTTCGGCTGGCCCGCGGGCTGGCCCGCGACGGCGAGGGCATGGCCGAGGAGTGGCGCCGGTGGCTGGTCACCGAGGCGGCGGCGTTCGCCGCCGAGGACACCCGCCGTCGGGCCGACCTCCGCGTGGACGGCGCCGCGGGCGGTCCGGCCGACCGGTTCGCGCTGCGGTCCTGACGCCGGGGCCGCGGTCGGCCCGCGACGTTTGCGCCGCAGCCGCGCTGCGTACCCCCGCCACCAGGGGACGACGCCGGTCGAGAACGCGGCCGGGCGGCGTCCGTGGAAGGCACCTGGTGAACGGGAAGCGAACCGCAAGCCCCACCGTGCCGCTCACCGATGAGCTGGCCGGGGTCTTCGCGCGCATGTCGGGCCTCCTCCTGTCGGAGGAGACGGTCGGGACGTCGCTGAGCCTGCTCAGCTCCCTCGCCCAGGAGAGCGTGACGGGCTCCTGCGGGGCCGGCATCTCGGTGATCGAGGGCCGTCGCCGCGTCTCGTCGGGGTCGACCGACGACCGGGTGCGGGACGCCGACGCGCTGCAGTACGAGCTCGACGAGGGTCCCTGCCTGGCCGCAGCGGCCGCGCGCGAGGTGGTCCGCGTCGACGACCTCCGCCAGGAGCGCCGCTGGCCGCGCTGGGCGGGTGCGGCGGGGGCCCTCGGGCTGCGGGCCGCGCTGAGCGCTCCGCTCGTCGCCGGGGACGCCGCGCTGGGCGCCATCAAGGTCTACGCCGACCGTCCCGGCGCGTTCGACCGGCGCAGCGAGCAGTTGCTCACCCTGTTCTCCGCCCAGGCCGCGTTCCTCGTCGCCAACGTCCAGGCCCACGACCGGGCGCGGCGGCTCAGCGAGGGCATGCGGCAGGCGGTGCGCGACCGGGACCTCGTGGGTATGGCCAAGGGCGTGCTCATGGGCCGCCACGCGGTGGACGAGGACACCGCCATGCGGATGCTCGTCTCCCGGAGCCGCGACCAAGGCGGGCACCTCGCCGACACCGCCCGCGCGGTGGTCGACTCCGCCGCCCGCCGCCGGCCGTGACGCAGGACGCCCAGCAGCCGGCCCTGGCGGCCGGCTACGCCCACGCCGACCTCACCCTCGAGCAGCTGTGGGTGCGGTACTTCGCCCTCGGCGGCACCGCCGATCTCATGGAGGTCGACGCCTACCTCAACGGCCTCGCCCCCGTCCCGGGCGCCCAGCACGACCTCCTGGCGCACGCCGTCAACGAGCGGCTCGACGAGCTCCTCACCCGCCACCGGGTGCCGTACACGCGGACCGTCCGGGCCGGGCGGCCGGCCAGCGGCCCGCTGGCCGCGGTCGTCACCCTCCTGGAGGCGGCGGGCGCCGCGCCGCCGGAGCGGCTCCCCGCGCTCGCCGCGGCCGCCGGCCGGATGCTCGGCGTCGACGTCACCGTCCACCGCATCGACCACGAGCAGAGCTGCCTGGTGCGGCTCGACGCCTCCGGCTCCGGCTCCGGCGACCGGCACCGGCTGGGGCTGGACAGCACGATGGCCGGGCGGGCGTTCCGCACCGTGCAGGTCGTCTCCTCGGACCGCGACGGCCGGCCGCGCCTGTGGGTGCCGCTGCTCGACGGGGCCGACCGGCTGGGGGTGCTGGAGGTCCGCGTCGACGACGAGGCGGCCCTGTACGACCCGGCGCTGCGCGACCAGTGCTGGTGGCTGGCCTCGCTGCTCGGCCACCTCCTCGTCTCCCTCGAGACCTACGGGGACGACCTGGAGCGCCGGCGGCGGATCCGGCCCATGAAGCCCTCGGCCGAGCTCGTCTGGCAGCAGCTGCCCCCGCTGACCGCCGCCACCGAGTCCTTCGTGCTCGCCGGCAGGCTGGAACCGAGCTACGACGTCGGCGGGGACGCCTTCGACTACGCGCTGTCCGAGCGCACGGTCTCCCTGGGCATCTTCGACGCGGTGGGTCACGGCGTGCACGCCGCGCTCATGGCCGCAGCCACGCTGGCCGGGTACCGCAGCGCCCGCCGGGACGACCGCAGCGTGTTCGACCAGGCCGGCGCGATCGACGACGTGGTCTCGCAGAACTTCCCCGGCGGCGAGTTCGTCACCGGGGTCATCGGCGAGGTCGACGTGGACTCCGGTCGGCTGCGCTACGTCAACGCGGGTCACCCGGCCCCCCTGCTGCTGCGTGGCGGCCGGGTGGTCAAGGAGCTCGAGGGAGGCAGGCGGCTGCCCTTCGGGCTGGCTACCGGGGTCTGACGGTAGGTGAGGAGATGCTGCAGCCCGGCGACTGGCTGGCGCTCCACACCGATGGCATCACCGAGGCCCGCGACGCCGGTGGGACGTGGTTCGGGGAACGGCGCCTCGCGGAGTTCCTGACCCGCGCCATCGGCGCCGGCCTGCCGCCCGCCGAGACGGTCCGCCGGCTCACCGCGGCCGTGCTCGAGCACCAGGGGGGCCTCCTGCAGGACGACGCGTCCGTGCTGCTGGCCCGGTGGAAGCAGCCGTGACGACCGCTGCCCCCCGCCTCGCACGGGAGCCGGACACATCCCCGTAACCCCGAGGTCGCACCATGGTGGGGCACCGGCGCGAGGGAGAGATGTGACCGAGCAGGACGAGCACGCGGCCGGACCGGACCTCCCGCTGGCCGGCTACACCGTCGCGGTGACCGCGGCCCGCCGCAAGGAGGAGCTGGGCGCGCTGCTGGACCGCCGCGGCGCCCGCGTCGTCCACGCCCCGGCGATCCGGATCGTCCCGCTGGCCGACGACGCCGAGCTGGTGGCCGCCACGCGCCGGGTGCTGGCAGCGCCGGTGGACCTGGTGATCGCCACGACCGGGGTCGGCTTCCGCGGCTGGCTGGAGGCCGCCGACGCCTGGGACCTGCCGCTGGTCGCCCACCTCTCCGGCGCACGGGTGCTGGCGCGTGGCCCCAAGGCGCGCGGCGCCATCCGCGGCGCCGGGCTGGTCGACGCCTGGTCCCCGGAGTCGGAGTCCTCCGCCGAGGTGCTCGAGCACCTGCTGACGGGCGCCGAGGGCCCGCTGGCCGGCCGCCGGATCGCTGTCCAGCTGCACGGCGACCCGCTGCCGGACCTGGTCGCCGGTCTGCGCGGCACCGGCGCCGAGGTGCTCACCGTCCCCGTGTACCGCTGGGTGCTGCCCGAGGACGTCACCCCGGTGCGCCGCCTGGTCGCCGGCATCGTCGCCGGCTCGATCGACGCGGTCACCTTCACCAGCGCACCCGCCGCGGCGAGCCTGCTGCGGGTGGCCGAGGAGGTCGGGCAGCGGGAGGCGGTGGTGGCCGCCTTCGGCGACCGCGTGCGGGCCGTCGCGGTCGGCCCGGTGACGGCGGGGCCGCTGGACGCCGCCGGCATCAGCTCCTTCCAGCCCGCCCGGGCCCGCCTGGGTGCCCTCGCCCGCGAGGTGGTGGCGCGGCTGCCCGAGCGCGACCCGGTGCTCGCGGTGGGGCCGCACACGCTGCAGGTCCGGGGGTACGCCGCCGTCGTCGACGGTCGGCTCGTCGAGCTCCCGCCCGGCCCGCTCGCCGTGCTGCGGGAGCTGGCCCGCCGCCCCGGCCACGTCATCCCCCGCACCGATCTGGTGACCGCGCTGCCGGGTGGCGGTGACGGGCACGCGGTGGAGATGGCGGTCACCCGGCTGCGCGCGGCGCTCGGTGCGCCGCTGGTGGAGACGGTCGTCAAGCGCGGCTACCGGCTGCGGACCTGAGGTCCGGTCAGGCCCGCAGCTCCCGCCGCACCAGCACCCGCGGGAAGCCGTTCAGGACCGAGTCGGTGTCGGCCACCTTCTGGAAGCCGGCCCGCTCGAAGAGCGCCCGCGTGCCGACGTAGGCCATCGTCAGGTCGACCTTCCGCCCGTCGTTGTCCACGGGGTACGCCTCGACCGCCGGCGCCCCGTGCGCCCGGGCGAACTCCACGGCGCCCGCGACCAGGTGGTGGGAGATGCCCTTCCCCCGGTGCCCGGGGCGCACGCGGACGCACCACAGCGACCAGACGTCGCGGTCGTCGACGCGCGGGATCCTCCGGTTGCAAGCGAAGCTGGTGTCGGCCCGCGGGTGCACCGCCGCCCAGCCGACGACCTCCTCGCCGTCGTAGGCGAGCACGCCGGGGGGTGGCTCCTCCCCCACCAGCTGCCGCACCCGCTCGCCGCGCGCCGGCCCGACCAGCTCCCGGTTCTCCTTCGACGTCGTCAACCGGTAGCTGAGGCACCAGCAGGCGTTCGCGTCCGGCCGCTTCGGGCCGAGCACCGCCGCCACGTCGGGGAAGCTCCTCGCCGGCCGCACCTCGATGGCCATGGACCGATCGTGGCACCCGGTACCCACGGAACGGCAGGCACGCAGCCCGGTGAGCTCACCGTCGCCCCGCGCCGCGGGTGAGGTGGTCGTTCCCGAGAGGTCACACGGGCGCGGCGGCCCGGAAACGGCCCGTTCCTAGCGTCGGGCGGCACAGGAGCCACCCGCCCGGGCGGCCCCGGAGCCGAGGGATGCGCCCATGACCACCACCCCCACCGCCCGCTCGTCCGGCGAGGTGGCCGCGCCGGCCCCTGCCCCCGCGCCCGCGACCCGGCGCGGCTCCCGGTGGATCGACGACTACGACCCCGAGGACCCCCGCTTCTGGGCCTCGCCGCAGGGCCGCCCGGTGGCGCGGCGGAACCTGGCGTGGTCGGTGCTGGCGGAGAACATCGGGTTCAGCGTGTGGCAGATGTTCAGCGTCGCCACCGCGGTGCTCGCCTCGATCGGCTACGGCTTCACCAGCGACCAGCTGTTCTGGCTGGTCGCCACCGCCGGCCTGGTGGGCGCGATCATGCGCGTGCCGTACACGTTCATGCCCGCGCTGGTCGGCGGCCGCAACTGGACGGTGGTCAGCGCCGCCCTGCTGCTCGTGCCGGTCACCCTGCTCACCGTGGCGGCGACCACCGGGCAGCCGTACTGGTTCTGGGTGCTCACGGCCGTCACCTGCGGCTTCGGCGGCGGGAACTTCGCCTCCTCCATGGCCAACATCTCCTTCTTCTACCCGGACAAGGAGAAGGGCTTCGCCCTCGGGCTGAACGCGGCCGGCGGCAACATCGGCGTCGCGATCATCCAGCTGGTCGGCCCGCTGGCGGTCACCGCCGCCGCGGTCGCCGTCGTCGGCGGCAGCACGGGGACGACGGAGGCCGGCGACGCCCGCTACGTGCAGAACGTCGCCCTCATCTGGGTGCCGTTCATCGTGCTGGCGGTCGCGGGTGCCTGGTACGGGATGGACAACCTCTCCGGCGCCCGGGCGGACATCGCCGGCCAGGCCGCCGTCGCCCGCCGCAAGCAGACGTGGGTCATGTCCTTCCTCTACATCGGCGCGTTCGGGTCCTTCATCGGGTTCTCCGGCGCCTTCCCGCTGGTGCTGGCCAACGAGTTCGCGGCCGACACCTACCGCTACGCCTTCCTCGGCCCGCTGGTCGGCTCGCTCGCCCGACCGTTCGGCGGCTGGCTGGCCGACCGGATCGGCGGCGCGAGGATCACCGTCGTCACCTTCGTCGGGCAGGCCGTGGCGATCGGCTCGGCGATCGCGTTCCTCCGCGCGGGCAGCTTCGGCGGGTTCCTCGCCAGCTTCCTGGTGCTCTTCGCGGTCGTCGGCATGACCAACGGCTCCACCTACCGGATGATCCCCATCATCTACCGGGCCGAGGCGGCCGCCGCGCACCCCGGGGAGAGCACCGCCGAGGTGCTCTACCGGGCCCGGCGGGACACGGCGGCGGCCGTGGGCATCATCTCCGCGGTGGGCGCCCTGGGTGCGGTCTTCATCCCGCGGGTGGTGTCGGAGTCCTACGGTGCGACCGGCGGGGTGGAGACGGCGCTGCTGGCCTTCTGCGGCTTCTACGTCCTCTGCGTGGCGGTCACCTGGGTCGTCTACCTCCGGCGCGGCACGCTGATGCAGCGCGCCGGCGTGTGAACGGCCGGTGTGCCCGGTCCCCCGCCCGGGACCGGGCCGAGCGGCGCCGCCGTGGCCCCAGCGGGTGAGGCGAACCGGTCCCGGTGTGCAGCGAGGCCTCGGCAGCGACGAAGATCGCCGGGTGACCGCAGCCGAGGAGACCAGCACCGGGCGCGCCCTCGTCGAGGCAGGGGCCCCGGTGGCCGGGTCGATGAGCGCCGCCGCCGCGACGGTGGTGTTCGAGCCCGCCGCCGCCCGGGTGCAGGTGCACGACGGGTACGCCGCCGTGCTGCGGCGGGCCGCGGCGGACGCGGCCGACCTGCCCACGGGCCGCGAGCGCGTGCGGGCCGGGGCCGCGCTCGCCTTCGCGGTGGAGCACGCGGTGACGCTGCACCGCGCCGGGCGCGCGGTGCGCGGCGACGACTTCCTCACCGACCGCCCCGGCAACCGGCCGGTCGCCGACGAGCTGACCGAGGCGGTGGTCCGCGCCGCCCGCACCTCCACCGACGAGCGCCGGGTGCGCCACCTGGGCTACCTGCTGGCCGAGGTGGCCGTCTCCCCCGACCTGGATCCGGGGGTCGTGGGCGGCGCGCTGCGGCTGGCGGGGGCGCTCAGCTGGCGGCAGCTCGCGCTGCTGGCCGCCGTCGGCCGCCGGGACCGCGTGCCGCTGCCGATGACCCCCCTCGACGACGACCCGCGCGGCTGGACGGCGTGGGGCGCGCGGGAGGACGTCGCCGACCTGCAGCGCACCGGCCTGCTCGACCCGCCGCCGGCCCAGCCGCGCGCGGGCGGTGCGGCGCTCCCCCGACTCCGGATGGCCGACCTGCGGCTCACCCGCCGCGGAGTGCTGGTGCACCGGCTGCTCGTGCTGGAGGTGCTCCGCGAGGACGCGGTGGCCGCCGCCCTCGCCGACCTCGGCCTGCCGCGCAGCTGACCCGGCCGATCGTGATGCATCCGTGACCTGGGCGCCGGCGCCGACCACCCTCCCCGGCACGTCTTCCCCGGTAGTGGAGACCGGAGGGAGCCCGCCATGCCCGTCAGCCAGCACGAGCGGCCGGACAGCGCAGCCGTCGTCGCCGCGCGCCAGCTGGCCGAGGAGGCGCACCGCCGCCGGGCCCTCGGCGAGCTCCGCTCCGTGCGCTACCGCGCCCCCGACGCCCGTCGCGCGACGAGCACGGTGTCGGGCACCGGGTTGCCGGTCCGCTCCGCCGCCCCCGCGTCCCGCTCACGGACCTCGGTGACGACGCGCGACCAGTCCTCGGGGTCGAGCACCGCCGCGACGTCCTCGGCCCGGTAGAACACCGAGGGGTCCAGGGCCGCGTCCCCGTGGTGGTGGGCGGCGGCCGCGTCGAGCAGGTGCCCGACGACGAGCAGCGTCCCGCCGGGCGCCACCGCCGCGGCCAGCCGGCCGAAGAGCTCAGCCCGCCCGCCGGCGCTCCGCGCGTGCAGGTAGTGCGCCGTCACCAGCTCGAAGCCGCCCGCCGGCGGCGTCCACCCCTCCAGGTCGGCCTGCACCCACTCGATCCGGTCCGCCAGCCCCTGCGCCCGTGCCGCCGCGGCGCCCCGCTGCAGGGCGACGGGCGAGAAGTCGACCCCGGTCACCCGCCAGCCGCGCTCGGCCAGCCACAGGACGTCGCCGCCCTCGCCGCACCCGGCATCCAGCACGCTCCCGGCCGGCAGCGCACTGGCCTCGGCGACGAGCTGCCGGTTGGGCCGCCCGCTCCACACGGCCGGGGCCGACCGGTAGAGCTCGTCGTAGGTGTCGCGGTCGACGGCGCTCACGCCGCCACCTCCCGCCGCCGGGCCACCGCGTCCCGGGCGTCCTCCTGGACCAGGTCGGCGTTGATCATCGCCCCGGCGCGGAGCCCCTGGGCCGCGGCGACGATCACCTGGGCGCTCACGTCACCGGTGTTGCCGGCGACCCAGACGCCGGGGACGTCCGTGCGCCCGGTCGGGTCGGCGGGCAGGTGCGTCCCCAGCACGGCGCCCTGCATCTCCACCGGCACGGGCACGGCCCCGAGATCGGCGAGGAGCTCGGCGTTGGCGACCATCCGGGTGGCGACGACGACGGCATCGCGCTCGACCAGCTCGCCGGAGGCCAGCCGGACCGCGGCCCCGCCCTCCAGCCCGGCCACCTCGCCGTGGACGATGCGCACCCCGCGCGCCTCGAGCTGCTCCCGCTCCTCCCCGGTCGGCTCGGCGCCGGTGTGCACGAAGAGGACCACGTCGTCGGTCCACTGCCGCCAGAGCCCCGCGGCGTGGACGCCCATCGGGCCGGTGCTGACGATGCCGACGGCCCGGTCGCGGACCTCCCAGCCGTGGCAGTACGGGCAGTGCAGCACCGTGCTCCCCCACCGCTCGTCGAGGCCCGGGATCGCGGGCAGCTCGTCGGTGAGGCCGGTGGCCAGCAGCAGCCGGCGGGCGCACACCGACCCGCCGCTCCCCAGGGCGACCCGGAACCCGTCGTCCTCGCGCCGCACCGCCACGACCCGGCCGGGGACCACCGTCCCGCCGTAGCCCTCGACCTCGGCCCGGCCGGCCGCGTACAGCTCGGCCGGGGGCGTGCCCTCCCGCCCGAGGTAGTTGTGCACCTGCCCGGCGGGGGCGTTGCGGGGCTCGCCCGCGTCCACCACCAGCACGCTGCGCCGGGCGCGGGCCAGGGTGAGCGCTCCGCTCAGGCCCGCCGCGCCGCCTCCGATGACCACCACGTCGTACCGCTCGTCCATGGCGACCACTGTCGACCCGGACCGACCGGTCCGGCAAGAGACCTTGCCGAAGTGGCAAACTGGTCGTCGTGACCGATGACGACGTGCTGCAGAACGTGGGGCCGCGGCTGCGGGCGCTGCGCGGGGAGAGCGGGCGGACGCTGGCCGAGGTCGCCGCAGACACCGGCATCTCGGTGAGCACGCTGTCCCGGCTGGAGTCCGGTGGCCGCCGGCCGACGCTCGAGCTCCTCCTGCCCCTCGCGCGCACCTACGGCGTCGCCCTCGACGACCTGGTCGACGCGCAGGCGCCGGCCGACCCGCGGGTGCACGGACGCCCCATCGAGCACGCGGGCGCGACGATGGTGCCGTTGACCCGGCAGACCGGCGGGCTGCAGGCCTACAAGCTGGTCATGCCGCCGCGCTGGCAGGTCGACGAGACCGAGCAGAAGGTGCACGACGGCTACGAGTGGCTCTACGTGCTCTCCGGCCGCATCCGGCTGCGGCTCGGCCCGCGCGACTTCGTGCTGGAGCCCGGGGAGGTCGTCGAGTTCGACACCCGCGTACCGCACGCCTTCT
The DNA here is from genome assembly GCF_054050775.1 of Blastococcus sp. SYSU DS0533. Taxonomy (NCBI): domain Bacteria; kingdom Bacillati; phylum Actinomycetota; class Actinomycetes; order Geodermatophilales; family Geodermatophilaceae; genus Blastococcus; species Blastococcus sp. SYSU DS0533. The sequence goes on from NZ_JBJGZZ010000008.1 coordinate 35,049, forward strand.
CCAACCCGTTCCCCGAGCCGGCCGAGGCGCTCACCCTCTTCGGCCCGCAGGGGGAGCGCATGCACGTCCGCGCCCGCCCTGCGGCGTCGTCCGAGCTCACACGGTGACCACGAGGTCCCCGTCCTCCTCACGCACGGGGTAGACGCGGATCGGTGCGGCTCCGGACGTCGAGGCGCCGTCGGACCAGCGGTAGGCGAACAGGTGCAGCGGGCAGACGAGGACGTCGACGTCGGTCTGCCCGTCGGCGAGGGGACCGCCGGCATGCGGGCAGGCCGCCTGGGTGGCGTGCAGCGAGCCGTCACGCAGCCGGAAGACCGCCACCTGCACACCGCCGGCGACGAACGCCCGCCCCTCCCCCAGCGGTACGTCCTCCACCCGGCCGACGACATGGGTCTCGCCGCGGGAAGCGGCGGCGGTGCCGGGCACCGCCACCGCGGTGGCCGGCGTGCCGGTCTCCGTGCCGGGGGTGGTCGGACGGGCCGGCGAGCGCGTGTGGTCGAGCCGGGCGGCGGCGGGACTGCTCAGGCTCATCGGACCGGCACCTTCGGCAGCGGGATCAGCGGGAGCGACGGGCGGAACTGCCCGGGTGTGGCCGGTTCCCTGCCGTCCTGCCCCCAGGGATCGGTGTAGGCGTCGACCGACTTCTGCATGTTCGCGTCGAGGTCGGCGACGATGCCCTCGCTGTCCTCGAGCAGCACGGCCCTGATCTTCTCCAGCCCGATCCTCGGCACGAAGTCGTAGGTCCGCTCCAGCCAGTTGGCGTTCTCCCGGTAGTACTGCATGAACCGCCCGGCCAGGGTGATGACCTCCTCCGGCGAGCCGACCGTGGCCAGCAGGTCGCCCTTGCGGATGGTGGCCCCGGCGGCGCCGCCGACGTAGACCTCCCACTTGCCGTTGCCGATGGCCACGACGCCGACGTCCTTCACGTAGGCCTCGGCGCAGTTCCGCGGGCACCCGACGACGGCGAGCTTCATCTTCGCCGGGCTCTCGATGCCCTGGAAGCGTGTCTCGAGGTCGATCCCCAGCTGCGTCGAGTCGCCGAGCCCGAACCGGCAGAAGTCGCTGCCCACGCACGTCTTCACCGTGCGGAAGCTCTTGCCGTAGGCGTAGCCGCTGGGCATGCCCAGGTCGGCCCACATCGCCGGCAGGTCCTCCTTGCGGACACCGAGCAGGTCGATCCGCTGGCCGCCGGTCACCTTGACCATGGGCACCTCGTACTTCTCGGCGACGTCGGCGATCTTCCGCAGCTGCGCGGGTGTGGTGACGCCGCCCTTCATCTGCGGGACGACGGAGAAGGTGCCGTCGCGCTGGATGTTGGCGTGCACCCGGTCGTTGATGAACTCGCCGTCCTTCTCGGGGACGAAGTCGTGCCCCCAGATCATCTTCAGCAGCGAGGTGAGGCCCATCTTCGACTTCGCGTCCTCCTTGCCGCCGGGCGCGAGCGTCGCGAAGACCGCGGACACGCTCCGCAGGTCGTGCTCCCGGATGGCGCGCATCAGCTCGGGCTTGGGCATGGGGATGCCCGGTACGTACCAGGACGCCGCGGGGTCCTCGGCGAGGTCGCCGTCGGCGGCCCACTCGACGATCTGCTTCACCAGCGACTTGCACGAGCCGCAGCCCTTGCCGGCGCGGGTGCGGTCCATGACCTCGCCGACGCTGCCGCAGCCACCGCTGACCGCGCCGCAGATGTCGCCCTTGGAGACGCCGTTGCAGTTGCAGACCTGGCTGTCCGCGGGCATCTCCGCGACACCCACCTCCTCGGCGCCGTCGGAGAGGTCGACCAGCAGCCGGATCCGCTCCTCCGGCAGCGGGGCCCCCCGGTCGAAGGCCTGGGTGAGGAAGGCGACCTTGCGGGTGTCACCGAGCAGCGTGGCGCCGACGAGCCTGTCGTCGCGGATCACCACCGAGAGGTGGACGCCGCGCTTGGGCTCGGAGATGACCAGGAACTCGTCGTCGTCCCGCTCGGGGGTGCTGGTGCCCATCACGGCGACGTCGACGCCGGCGACCTTGAGCTTCGTCGCCGTGCGGCTGCCGTGGTACTCGGCGTCCGGATCCGTGCCGGTGAGCACGTCGGCGAGGACCTTCGCGTGCTCCCAGGCCGGCGCGACCAGCCCGTAGACCTCGCCGCGGTGCTGGGCGCACTCGCCGATGGCGTAGACGTCGGGGTCGTCGGTGCGCAGCTGGTCGTCGACCACGACCGCCCGCTCGACCTCCAGCCCGGAGCGGACGGCGAGGTCGGTGTGCGGGCGCACCCCGGCGGCGACGACGAGCAGGTCGCAGTCCAGCCGCCGGCCGTCCTTGAGGAGGACGCCCTCCACGGATTCCGTGCCGAGCACCTCCGTCGCCAGCACGTCGAGGTGCACGGTGATGCCCAGCTGCTCGACGCTGCGCTTGAGGATGGCGCCGGCCTCGGCGTCGAGCTGGGCGTTCATCAGCCACGGCATGGCGTGCACGAGGTCGACCTGCAGCCCGTGCCCCTGCAGCGCCCGGGCCGCCTCGAGGCCGAGCAACCCGCCGCCCATCACCACCGCGCGCCGGCAGCGACCGGTGGCCGCGAGCATCGCGCGGGTCTCGTCGATGGTGCGGAAGCCGTGCACACCGGGCAGCAGCGAACCGTCGTCCCTCCGGACCCCGGCCATGGGCGGGATGAAGGAGTAGCTGCCGGTGGCGAGCACCAGGTGGTCGTAGCCGGTGACGCTGCCGTCGGCGGCGTGCACCTGCTTGGCCGCGGTGTCGATCCGCTCCACCCGGACGCCGGCACGCAGGTCGACGCCGTTGTCGCGGTACCAGTCGTGGGAGTTGAGGACGATCTCGTCCTCGTGCTGCTCCCCGGCCAGCACCGGGCTGAGCATGATCCGGTTGTAGTTGCCGTGCGGCTCGTCGCCGAAGACGGTGATGCGGAACTGGTCGCCACCGCCGCGCTCGAGCACCTCCTCCACGAAGCGGGCGCCGGCCATGCCGTTGCCGACCACGACGAGCCGGGTGCGGGGATCGAGGTCGCCGTCCAGGTGCAGGGAGGTGGCGCCGGCCAGGCGGGCCCCGAGGATCGCCGTCATCTCAGACCTCCACCAGGCCCAGGTCGACGACGATCTCGCCGGTGACGCCCTCGGGCGCGGCCGCGTGGAGCTCCACCACCGAGCCGCCCACCACGTCCTCGACCACGCGCAGCGGCACGTGCGTGTCGGCCTTGGCCCCGATGGGGAACCACCGCACCGGCTCGCCGTCGCGGACGAGGAGCACGTAGACCAGCTCGGCGGTCGCGTTGCCGCCGCGGAAGTACAGCGCCTGGGCGCTGCACCCGGCCGGCACGGTGTAGCGGAGCGCGGGGTCGATGGGGCCGGGCTTGGCCAGCCCTTCGCCGGTGATCGGGAAGACGCCTTGCAGGAAGCGCGGGGTGCTCTTCACGGGAGTTCTCCTGGTCGTCGAGGAGCGGGTCGTGCGGGACGGCGGGCGCGGGACGGGTGCGGTGGCGGGCCGGTGCGCCCGGGGCACGGGCTGGGTGGCGGCCGGCGGCGGCGCGATGTGCTCCTCCGGCCCGGCGACGCGGGCGACGGCGACGGCGCAGGCCTTGAAGGGCGGCATCCTCGACGTCGGGTCGAGCGCGCCGGCGTCGGTGAGGTCGTTGGCCCCGGCCCAGTGGAAGGGCACGAAGACGACGTCGGGCCGGATGGTGTCGGTGACCTGGGCGTGGAAGCGGGCGCGGCCGCGCCGGGTGGCGAGCTCGACGACGTCGTCCTGCGCGATGCCGAGGCGGGAGGCGAGGTCGGGGTGCAGCTCGGCGCGCGGGGTGGGCGCGACCAGCTGCAGGCTGCGCGTCCGGCGGGTCTGGGTGCCCGACTGGTACTGGGCGAGCACCCGGCCGGTGGTGAGCACGAACGGGTAGTCGGCGTCGGGCGGCTCGTGCGCCTCGACGTGCTCGACCCGGAGGAAGCGGGCCCGGCCGTCGGGGGTGGCGAACCGCTCCGTGAACAGCCGCGGGGTGCCGGGGTGCTCGGACGAGGGGCACGGCCAGAAGACGCCGCGCTCCTCGTCGATGCGCCGGTAGCTGATGCCCGCGTAGTCGGCCGTCCCGCCGGCGCTGGCGCGGCGCAGCTCCTCGAAGACCGTCTCCGGGTCGCCGCTGAAGCCCTGTGCGCCGAGTCGGCCGGCCAGCGTCGCCAGCAGCTGGAGGTCGTCGGGCACGCCGTCGGGCGGGTCGAGTGCCCGCCGCCGCCGGATGACCCGGCCCTCGAGGTTGGTCGTCGTGCCGGCCTCCTCCGCCCACATGGCGCTGGGCAGGACGACGTCGGCGAGCTCGGCGGTCTCGGAGAGGAAGAAATCGCTGACGGCGAGGAAGTCCAGGTCGCGGAGCCGGCTGACCACCCGTCTCGCGTCGGGCGCGGAGACGGCGACGTTCGACGCCAGGACCAGCAGCGTGCGCACCCCGCCGTCGGTGCCGAGCGCGTCGAGGAGCTCGTACGCCGACCTTCCAGGTACCGGCAGGTCGTCCGGATCGACGCCCCAGACCGCAGCGACGTGCGCACGGGCGGCGGGGTCGGCGAGCGACCGGTAGCCGGGCAGCTGGTCGGCCTTCTGCCCGTGCTCGCGGCCGCCCTGCCCGTTGCCCTGGCCGGTGACCGTGCCCCAGCCGCTGCCGCGCCGGCCCGGCAGGCCGAGGGCGAGCGCCAGGTTGATCCACGCCTGCGCGGTGTCCGTGCCGCTGCGGTGCTGCTCGGCGCCCCGCGCGGTGAGGATCATGGCGTTCGCCGCCCGGGCCAGCGCGAACACGGTGCGCCGCTGGTCCGCGACGGGTACGCCGGTGAGCCGCTCGACCCGGTCCGGCCAGTAGGCGGCGACGCCGGCCCGCACCTCGTCGAAACCGGTGGTGCGCTCGGCGACGTACCGCTCGTCGACCAGACCCTCGGCCACCGCGATGTGCAGCAGCCCGTTGGCGAGCGCCAGGTCCGCGCCCGGCAGCGGCTGCAGGTGGAGGTCGGCGTTCCGCGCCGTGGCGGTGCGGCGGGGGTCGACCACGACGTGCTGGGCGCCGCGCTCGCGGCCGGCGTCGAACCACTGCATCGCCGGCGGCATGGTGTCGGCCGGGTTGCTGCCGACCAGGACGACGACGTCGGCCTCGGCGATGTCGCTCAGCGGGAACGGCAGGCCGCGGTCCAGGCCGAAGGCTCGGTTGGCCGCGCCGGCGGCCGAGGACATGCAGAACCGGCCGTTGTAGTCGATCGCGCTGGTGCGCAGCGCGACCCGCGCGAACTTGCCGAACTGGTAGGCCTGCTCGTTGGTGAGCGAACCCCCGCCGAAGCAGCCCACGGCGTCGCGGCCGTGGGTGGCCTGGGTCCGGCGGATCGCTGCGACCAGCCGGTCCAGCGCCTCGTCCCAGGTGGTCTCCACCAGCGGGCTGGTGCGGTCCCCGGCGACGGCGCGCACCAGCGGCCGGGTGAGCCGTTCGGGGTGGTCGAGCAGCTCGGCCGACGACCAGCCCTTGGAGCACAGCCCGCCGCGGTTGGTCGGGAAGTCGAGCGGGACCAGCGTGGCGGGGCGGTCCCCGGCGGTGACGGCCATCCCGCACTGCAGGGAGCAGTAGGGGCAGTGCGTGCTCGTCGTCCTCGACGCGCGGGCCCCGGGGATGGCGGCGGTGGGCGTGGCAGGAGCGGGCACGGGACGAGAGTGGGTCGTCGTCGTTTCCCCGCGTCGACCCCGGCGTCAAGCTTGCGTTCCGTTCACCTCACCGCCGCTGCCTGCCCGGTGTGCGGCCGGACCGGTCAGGTGCCGGTGGCCATACCGGGCATCCGCGCCGGGTCGTCCACGGGGTGCGCGCCCACCTGAAGCACGTAGCCGTAGGAGCACATGCCCTTGGTGGCGGCCCGCCGCAACCGGTGCACCGAGGCACCCACGCCGTCGTGGCCGCGGAGCACCTCGCGGGCGGAGAGGACCACGACCTCGGGTGTCGTCCCCGGCGAGGTCGGCTTCCAGGTCTCCGGTGCGGCGGTGCTCCTGGGTGGGTCGCGCGCGGGTGGGGGCACGCCCCGATCGCGGGCCCTCCGGCGGCCGGCGTCGACGGTGACCGTGGTGGTCGCGCGTGGTGGGATCAGGGGGTGACCCCTCCAGGCCCGATCGTCCGGCGGATCGACGACCCCGACGAGCCCGGGCCCGACGTCCGGCTCGCCGAGCAGCGCGACGTCCCCGCCATCGCAGCGACCCTCACCGTCGCGCTGGCCGACTCCCGCTGGACCCGGTGGGCGCTGCCCGACGACGGCCGCATGCAGCGGCTCACCCGGCTCAACGAGCTGGACGCCGCGCACCGCGGGGTGGCCACCGGCACAGCGTGGGTGACCGAGGACCGCGACGCCGTCGCCGTCTGGGAGCCCCCGCCCGGGACGTCCGGCACCCGCCCCCTGCCGGAGGACGTGCGGGCGGCCCTGGCCCGCGAGCTCCCCTACCTGTCGGGCGACCGCGCCCGGGTGGTCGCCGAGACCGAGGCGCTGGTGACCGCGGCGCTGCCCGACCGGCCGCACTGGCGCCTGCGGCACCTGGGGGTCCGCCCGTCCTCCCGCCGGAGGGGGCTGGCCGCCGCGGTGCTCGCCCCGGTCCTGGTGCGCTGCGACGCGGAGAGGACCCCCGCCGCCGCGGCGGTGTTCGGCTGGGCCAACGTGCGGTTCTTCCGCGGGTTCGGCTTCCAGGTCACCGAGACCACGCGCACCAGTGACGACGAGCTGCCGCTGTGGGTGCTCGTCCGCGAACCGCTCTCGCTCAGCTGACCGCCGATCGCCAGACCGCTCCACCGACCCGGAGGTCCCGTGCCCAGCCCCGCCGGCCGCCTGCTGCCCCCGTTGCTCCGCCTGCTCCGCTTCCGGCGGGGGTTCGAGCACCCGGAGCTGATGCTGCGGGGCGTGCAGGAGCGCCTGCTGCGGCCGGTGCCGTACGGGCCGCCCCGCGGCCTCGGCCCGGTCGAGGTCGAGGTCCACCACGACTCCGGCTGGCCGGTCTACCGGGTGCTCCCCCGCGACCGGAAGCCGGACCGTGCCGCCGTCTACGTGCACGGCGGTGCCTGGGTGAACCAGATCCACCCGCTGCACTGGCGGCTCGTCGCCCGGCTCGCCACGCGCAGCGGCACCGCGATCACGGTGCCCGTCTACCCTCTGGCGCCCCTGGGGACGGCGGCGACGGTGGTGCCGCAGGTGGCCGGGCTCGTCGGCGCGCTGGCCGACCGGTACGGCGTCGGGCGGGTCACGGTGATGGGCGACTCGGCCGGCGGTCAGATCGCCCTGTCCGCCGCGCTGCTCCTCCGCGACCGCGGCGTGCCCCCGTTGCACCGGACGGTGCTGGTCTCCCCCGCGCTCGACCTGACCCTCGCCAACCCGGAGATCGACGTCGTCGAGCCGCAGGACCCCTGGCTGGCCCGCCCCGGCACCCGGGCGGCGATCGAGCTCTGGCGGGGCGACCTGCCGCTGACCGATCCGCTCGTCAGCCCGCTGTTCGGCGAGCTGGCCGGGCTCGGCCCGCTGACCGTCTTCAGCGGCACCCGCGACATCACCAGCCCGGACACCCGGCTGCTGGTCGACCGCGCCCGCGCGGCCGGCGTCCCGGTCGACCACCACGAGGAGGAGGGTCTGGTGCACGTGCACCCGCTGCTGCCGGTGCCGGAGGGGCGGCGGGCCCGGCGGGTGATGGCCGCCGTCCTCGCCGGCTGAGCACCCCCCGCAACGACGAGGCCGGCGCCCGACCCCAGGAGGCAACCATGGCCCGGTACCTGTAGACCCTCGTCCGGCCGGTCGGCGAGGTCCCCCCGCCGGAGGACCTGGAGCCGGTGATGGAGGAGCTGGCCGCGCTCGCCGAGGAGACGCAGGCCGCAGGGGTGTGGGTGTTCGCCACCGCCCGCCCTCCACCAGCCGGAGGCGTCGACCGTCGTCCGCGCCCAGGGCGACGACCTGCTCGTCACCGACGGCCCCTACGCCGAGGCCGAGGAGTTCATCGGCGGTTTCGACCTGATCGATGCCGAGGACCTGGACCTGGACCTGGACCAGGCCCTGGTCCGGGCCGGCAAGCTGGCCCGCGTGCTCGGCGGCCTGCCGGTCGAGGTGCGGCCCGTCGCCCGGACCTTCTGACGCCCGTGGACGACGCCGTCGGCGAGGTCGAGCGGGTGTTCCGCGAGCACCACGGCCGGGCGGTCGCCGCCGTGGTCCGCCTCCCCGGGAACATCGGGGTCGCCGAGGAGACGGTGCAGGACGCCTTGCTCACCGCCCTCCGCCGCTGGCCGGTCGACGGCGTCCACCCAGCCCGGCCGGCTCGACCGTCACCACCGCCCGCAACCGGGCGATCGACGGGCGGCGCCGGGATCCCGTGCGCATCGACCGGCACGTGGTGGCCGCCCTGCTCGGTGGCGGCGGCCCGGACCCCGTGGAGGACGGACCCGTGCACCTGCAGCGATGGCTGAGCCAGCCGTCGCACCCGTGGCGCCCAGCTCCCGCTCAGTCCCAGTCCCGACGCTGCTTCTTGAGCTGACCACGCTGCTTCTTGGCCTGGATGCGGCGCTCCTGGGAGCCCCGCGTCGGCTTGGTGCGGCGCCGGGCCGGCGCCGGCGGCGCGAGGGCGGCGCGCAGCACCGCGGCGAGTCGTTCACGGGCGGCCTGGCGGTTGCGCAGCTGCTGGCGGTGCTCGCTGGCAGCGACGGTCAGGACGCCGTCGACCAGCCGACCGGCCAGCCGTGACGCGAGCCGTGCCCGCTGCGGGTCGCTCAGCCCCGGCAGGTCCAGCGGGCGCACCGAGAGCTCGACCCGGGAGTCGGCGGTGTTGACGCCCTGCCCACCCGGCCCGGAGCTGCGGGAGAACCGCCAGGACTGCGCGGCCGCGGGCACGACGAGGGAGCCGGTGACCGGGAGGTCACCGGAGGCGTCGTCGGTCCCCGGCACGGGGACAGTCTGGCCGACGAGGCTCAGCAGCCGGGCGCCAGCGGGCCGGCTGCCAGGTGCTCCGCGGTCCAGCCGGGCACCGCTGCGGCCCACTCCGCGCGCTCCGCCTCGTGCACGCCGCGCAGGATCCGTCGCCAGGTGAGAGCCCGCTGCAACGGCGCGACGTGGAGCGCGAGGTCGCACAGCTCGCGCAGCTCCGCCGCGGTGCCGTGATCCAGCCACTGGGCGAGGTAGGCGTCGCGCAGCCGGAGCAGCGCCCGGTCACCCGGCGGCAGGCCCAGCACCTGCCCGGCGGAGCGCAGGGCGACCAGCAGGACGAGGAACGGGTGCGAGATCGACGCGTCGCCCCAGTCGAAGAACCGGTACCGCCCGCCGGAGGCGAAGACGTTCCCGTCGTGCAGGTCGTCGTGCTGCACGGTGGCCGGGACGCCGCCGGCGGCGAGCTCGCCACAGGCGGCCGTGTAGCGGCCCAGACCCGCGAGCACGCGGGAGCGCACCTCCGGGGGGAGGGCGTCCGGGCGGCCGGCCTGCTGCGCCTCGTCGTCGGCCAGGAGGTCCTCCGCCAGGGCGGGCAGCCGCTCCGGGCGGTGGTCGGGGACGCCGAGGCCGAGCAGGTCCCCCGCCTGGACCGCGACCTCGACCTGCAGGCGAGCGTGGGCGGCGAGCACCGCCGTCCACGCGCTGAGGTCCGCGCCGGTCTCGCGCAGCGTCGGGCCGCCGTCGGGCAGGAGGAGCAGGCGGCGCTCCCGGTCGACCGCCAGCGGCACGAGCACCTGCTCCGGCACCCGGCCCGCCAGCGCCTCGGCCAGCACGGGCTCCTGCGCCGATCCCGGGCCGACCGCCTTCAGCCAGACGGCGTCCCCTCCGCGCAGCGGGATCCGGAAGGCTGTGGACCAGGCGCGCACGTGCGGCTGCTCCGGCTCGCCTGCGCGCACCAGGCCGGCGATCTCGAGCTGCCGGGCGGCCCACCCCAGCGCGCCGGCCCGCCATCCCGGGTCGGACCACGTCCGCGCGCCGGTCGTCGTCACCCGGCGACCGTGGGCGAGGCGCGGCGCTCCGGGGTCAGGCCGGTACCGGGTCCGCGCCCCCGGCCGCGCCGGGGCGGCAGCGCACGAGCCGGCGGAGCGTCAGCCAGGAGCCGCGCAGGGCGCCGTGGGTCTCCAGCGCCTGCACCGCGTACGCCGAGCAGGTCGGGGTGTACCGGCAGCACGGCCGGCGCCGCGGGCTGATCTCCCGCTGGTAGTAGCGGACGGCCGCGACCAGCCGGGCCGCGGCACCGCTGCCCTGCTGCCCCGCGCGGATCGCCGGCAGCGAGCGGGGCGCGACCAGCAGCAGGTCCATCCCGCAGCCGATGGCGTTGGCCAGGCAGCAGCCGGTGTTGAGGAAGAGGAGGTCGCGCAGGCAGGAGTCGTCGCGCCGGCGGCGGCCGTAGCCGGGGCCGTATCCGTAGCCGGGGCCGTACCCCCGCCCGTAGTGCCCGGTGTAGTGCCCGCGGTAGCCACCGCCGCGGGGCCTGCGACGGCGGGGGCCCCAGCCACTGCTCCAGATGAAGACCATGGTTGCGCAGGTACCGCGGGAGGATGGTGTCCATGCCCGATCTCGCCGACGCGCTCGCCGCCGGAACGGTCCTGCTGGACGGCGGCCTGTCCACCGAGCTCGAGGCGCGGGGGCACGACGTCTCCTCCGCGCTGTGGTCGGCCCGCCTCCTCCGGGACGCCCCGGGAGCGGTGGTGGCCGCCCATGCCGCCTTCGCCGGGGCCGGTGCCCGGGTCGCGACGACGGCGAGCTACCAGGCGACGGTCGAGGGGTTCGCCGCCGCGGGGGTGGGCGCGGCCGAGGCCCGGCGGCTGATCGCGTCGTCGGTCGCGCTGGCCCGCGAGGGGCAGGGCGAGGGCTGGGTCGCGGGCTCGGTCGGCCCCTACGGCGCGATGCTGGCCGACGGCTCCGAGTACACCGGGTCCTACGCCGGCCGGGTCGGCGTCACCGCGCTGCGCGCCTTCCACCGGCCGCGCATGGAGCTGCTCGCGGAGGCCGGGGCAGACGTGCTCGCCTGCGAGACGGTGCCCGCCGCGGCCGAGGCCGAGGCGCTGCTGCTGGAGGCGCAGGCGCTGGGCGTGCCGGTCTGGCTCTCGCTCACCACGGTGGTGGACGGGCAGGGCGTCGTCCGGACCCGGCGTGGTGAGCGCGCCGCCGACGTCTTCGCCATGGCCGAGGGCGTCGACGAGGTCGTGGCGGTCGGCGTGAACTGCACAGCGCCCGACGCCGTCCTCCCGGCCGTCCGGGCGGCCGCCGCCGCCGGCCGGCCCGTCGTCGCCTACCCGAACAGCGGGGAGACGTGGGACGCCGTCGCACGTGGGTGGACGGGCAGCCCGGGGATCGCCCCGGGCGCCGTCCCTGGTTGGGTGGCGTCCGGCGCACGGCTGGTCGGTGGCTGCTGCCGGGTGCGGCCGGAGCACCTCGCCGACCTCGCCCGCGCGCTGGCCTGATCGACGCGTCCGCCGCCGCGGGCGCGGAACCGGGTCCGCGGCGTGGGGCGGGTGGTAGAGGTTGGCACCGTGATCCTGCCCGAGGTCCGGGACCCGCGATTGGTGACCATCCGCCGCGGCGGGACCCTCGCCGATTCCGATCACCACCTCCTCGCGCTGTGGGCGGCCGCGTGCGCGGAACACGTCCTCCCGCTCTTCGCGTCCGTGCGTCCCGAGGACGACCGGCCCCGGGCGGCGATCGAGGCCGCCCGCGCCTGGACCCGCGGGGAGCTGACGATGATGCGGGCCCGTGCCGCCGGCGGCCACGCGATGGCCGCGGCACGGGCCCTGTGCGGGGCAGCGCGGCACGCCGCCTACGCCGCCGGGCAGGCCGGCGCGGTGGCGCACGTCGCGGCGCACGAGCTGGGCGCCGCCGCCTACGCGATCAAGGCGGTGCGTGCGGCGGCGCCCGACAGCGTCAGCGAGGCCGCGGGGCTGGCCGAGTGCCGGTGGCAGCGGGACCAGCTCCCCGAGGCGATCCGCGCCCTCGTCCTCGACGACCAGCGCCTGCGCAACCGGATCTGCTGGTCGGTCTTCGACTGCTGAGCGGGCGCTCCACGACCAGCGGACCTCTTCGTGCAGCGTTCTCCCTCACGGTGGGCGGTGAGGGAGGACGCTCCATGATCAGGAAAGCTGATCCTTGGTCGGCGGTCAGAGGATGGGCTTGCCGCCGGTGACGGCGATGCGGGCCCCGGAGACGTAGGACGCCTCGTCGCTGGCCAGGAGCACGTAGACCGGCGCGAGCTCGGCCGGTTGGCCCGGGCGGCCCATCGGCACCTGCTGGCCGAAGCTCTCCACCTTCTCCTCCGGCATGGTCGCCGGGATGAGCGGCGTCCACACCGGCCCGGGGGCGACGCTGTTGGCCCGGATGCCCTTCTCCGCCAGCATCTGGGCCAGCGACGCGGTGAAGTTGGCGATGCCGGCCTTGGTCATCGCGTAGGCGATCAGGTTCGGGCTGGGGTTGTCGCTGTTCACCGACGACGAGTTGATGATCGACGCCCCCGACCGCATGTGCGGCAGCGCGTCCTTGGTCAAGGTGAACATGGCCGAGAGGTTCGTCGCGACGGTGTGGTCCCACTCCTCGTCGGAGATCTCCTCCAGCGAGTCGTGGCTCATCTGGAACGCGGCGTTGTTGACCAGCACGTCGACCCGGCCGAACTCGTCCACCGCCTTGGGGATGATCGTCTTGCAGTGCGCCCGGTCGGAGATGTCCCCCGGCACGAGCACGCACTTCCGGCCGGCCTGCTCGACGTACCTGGCGGTGTCCTGGGCGTCCTCGTGCTCGTCCAGATAGCTGATGAGGACGTCGGCACCCTCGCGGGCGAAGGCGATGGCGACGGCGCGGCCGATGCCGCTGTCCCCGCCGGTGATCACGGCGACCTTGCCGGTCAGCCTCCCGGAGCCCTGGTAGCTCTCCTCGCCGTGGTCGGGCTTCGGCGTCATCTCGCCGAGCGTGCCCGGCGTGCTCTGCTGCTGGGCGGGCTGGGAGTCGGGGCGGGGTTCGGACACGGGCGTCCACCTTCCTGGTCGGGAGCGCTCGGCACCGGGCGCTGGGCTCACGCCTCCGCGGTGCTGCGGCGCGGGCGACCTACCCGCCGTCCGGCGCCCGGAACCCCGGTCACGCGCCCACCGGCCCACAGCAGCGCACGACCCGGGCGGGAGGAGAGGCGCACGCCGGCGTGCACCCCTCCTCCCGCCCGGGTCGGGAGGGTCCTGCTCTGCTAGGCGGCGCGCGCCACCGGGCTGTGGGAGGCCGCGGCGCCGAGCGGCACCCACCGCATCTCGAGCCGCCGCCGGCCCGCCTGGTCGGTCACAACGGTCCACCGGCATTCCGGGCAGAAACGTTCACGCATGGTCTCAGCCACCTTCCGTTCACCTGTTGTTCACCTTGCTCTCCGGTTGGGGCGCATGTCACACCCCTCAGGAGGTCTCGTTACCGGATCGTTATCGTCTGCCGGACTCGGCGACCGGGAGGGGCCTGGGTCCGGGGAAGCAGGAGCCGGTCGGGCACGCTGTTCCTCCTGATGACGACGACCGCCGCCCCTCCCCTGCTCGAGGACCCCGCCGACCTCACCGCCCTGCGCGCGACCGGTGGCGATCCCGACGCGCTGTTCGCCGCCTTCTCCGCCTGGGCCGAGGCCGGCGGCACCGCGCTCTACCCGGCGCAGGAGGAGGCGCTGATCGAGCTGGTCAGCGGCGCCAACGTCGTCCTCGCCACCCCGACCGGCTCGGGGAAGTCGCTGGTCGCAACCGGAGCGCAGTACGCGGCCCTCGCCGCCGGCCGGCGCAGCTACTACACCGCCCCCATCAAGGCGCTGGTCAGCGAGAAGTTCTTCGCCCTCTGCGGTGTCTTCGGCGCGCAGAACGTCGGCATGCTCACCGGTGACGCCGCGGTCAACCGGGACGCCCCGATCATCGCCTGCACCGCCGAGGTGCTGGCCAACATCGCGCTGCGCGAGGGTCCGGAGGCCGACATCGGGCTCGTCGTCATGGACGAGTTCCACTTCTACGGCGACCCCGACCGCGGCTGGGCCTGGCAGGTGCCGCTGCTCGAGCTGCCGCGGGCCCAGTTCCTCCTGATGAGCGCCACGCTCGGCGACGTCACCTCCCTGCGCGAGGACCTGACCCGCCGCACCGGGCGGCCCACCGCGCTGGTCGCCAACGCCGTCCGGCCCGTCCCCCTGCACCACTACTACGCGACGACGCCGATGCACGAGACGATCCAGGAGCTCCTGGACACCCGGCAGGCGCCGGTCTACGTCGTCCACTTCACCCAGGCGTCGGCGCTGGAACGCGCCCAGGCGCTGATGAGCGTCAACGTGTGCAGCAAGGAGGAGAAGGCCGCGATCGCCGACATGATCGGCGGGTTCCGGTTCTCCTCCTCGTTCGGGACGACGCTGTCGCGGCTGGTCCGCCACGGCATCGGCGTGCACCACGCCGGCATGCTGCCCAAGTACCGGCGGTTGGTGGAGCAGCTGGCCCAGGCGGGGCTGCTCAAGGTCATCTGCGGCACCGACACCCTCGGCGTGGGCATCAACGTGCCCATCCGCACCGTCGTCTTCTCCGCGCTCTCCAAGTACGACGGCACCCGGACCCGGCTGCTGCAGGTCCGCGAGTTCCACCAGATCGCCGGCCGGGCGGGCCGCGCCGGGTACGACACCGCCGGCACCGTCGTCGTCCAGGCCCCCGAGCACGAGGTGGAGAACCTCAAGCAGTTCGCCAAGGTCGCCGACGACCCGAAGAAGCGGCGCAAGCTGGTGCGCAAGAAGGTGCCCGAGGGCATGGTGCCGTGGAGCGAGGCGACCATGACCCGGCTGGTCGAGGGCGAGCCGGAGAAGCTGACCAGCCACATGCGGGTGACGACGGCGATGGTGCTCGACGTCGTCGACCGGCCGGGCGACCCGTTCGCGGCGATGCGCCGGCTGCTCACCGACAACCACGAGCCGCGCAAGAGGCAGCTCAAGCTGATCCGTGAGGCGATCGGCATCGCCCGGTCGCTGCTGCAGGCCGGCGTGCTGGAGCGGCTGCCGGAGCCCGAGCCCGACGGCCGCCGCTACGACCTGACGCTGGACCTCCCGCCGGACTTCGCGCTCAACCAGCCGCTGTCCACCTTCGCGCTGGCCGCCATCGACCTGCTGGACCCGGGGTCGGAGACCTACGCGCTCGACGTCGTCAGCGTCATCGAGGCCACCCTCGACGACCCCCGGCAGATCCTCGCCGCCCAGCTGAACAAGGCCAAGGGCGAGGCGGTCGCGCAGATGAAGGCCGAGGGCATCGAGTACGACGAGCGGATGGAGCTGCTCGAGGAGATCAGCTACCCCAAGCCGCTGGAGGAGCTGCTCGGGCACGCCTACGAGGTCTACCGGCAGAGCAACCCGTGGGCCGCGGACGCGCAGCTGTCGCCGAAGTCGGTCGTCCGCGAGATGTGGGAGCGGGCGTTCACGTTCCGCGAGCTGGTCAACACCTACGGGCTCACCCGGGCCGAGGGCGCGGTGCTGCGCTACCTCTCCGACGCGTTCAAGGCCCTGCGCTCCGGCGTGCCCGCGGCGGCGCGCACCGAGGAGGTCACCGACCTGGTCGAGTGGCTCGGCGAACTGGTGCGCCAGGTCGACTCCAGCCTGCTCGACGAGTGGGAGCAGCTCACCAACCCCGAGGAGGGCGCGGTGGCCGAGGTCGCCGTCCCGGCCCGGCCCCGGCCGCTCACCGGCAACGAGCGGGCGTTCACCGCGATGGTGCGCAACGCGCTGTTCCGCCGCGTCGAGCTGTGGGCCCGCCGCCGCTGGTACGACCTGGGCGAGCTCGACCAGGGTTCCGGCTGGGACGCCGACCGGTGGGGCGAGGTGGTGCAGGCCTACTTCGCCGAGCACGACGAGGTGCGCACCGGCGGCGACGCCCGCGGCCCGGCGCTGCTGATCTGGGACAAGTCGGAGCCGGGGATCTGGCGGGTGCGGCAGATCGTCGACGACCCCGCGGGCGACCACGACTGGGGCTTCGACGTCGAGGTGGACCTCGAGGCCTCCGACGAGGAAGGCGCCGCGGTGATCCGCCTCGTCGAGGCCGGCCGCAGGGACTGAGCAGCGCCGGCCGCAGCCCCGCCCCGCGGAGCTGACCCGCCCGCGCCGGTTTTCGCGGAGCTGATCGCGGGGACACTGCTCGAGGTGTCCCGACCGTCCCGCCAAGGAGCCCGTATGACCGTCCTCGTCGGATTCGTCCCCACCCCGGAGGCCCGCGCGGCCCTCGACGCAGGCATCGCCGAGGCCGCCCGCCGCGGCGAGGGGCTGCTGGTGCTGAACTCCTCGCGCGGGGGCGCCCCGGTCAGCGTGGAGGTCGCCGACGAGGACACCCTCCGTGACATCAGCGCCCGGGCCGAGCGCGCGGGCGTCGCCGTGGAGGTGCGGCAGGTCACGCGCGAGGGCGAGGTGGCCGACGAGGTGCTGCGCGTGGCGCGGGAGGTCGATGCCTCGGTGATCGTGATCGGGCTGCGCAAGCGGTCCCCCGTCGGCAAGCTGCTCATGGGCAGCAGCGCCCAGCGGATCCTGCTGGACGCCGACCGACCGGTCCTGGCCGTCAAGCCCTGAGGTCCACCCCGGTGTGACCGGATCGACGGCCCCCGCGCGAGCGGGGGCCGTCCCGGACGTGCCAGTCTCGTCGGGATGGACGCATGACGGGCGCGGAGATGGTGGCGGTGGCCGCCGCCGGTTTCGCCGCCGGCGGGATCAACGCCGTCGTCGGCTCGGGGACGCTGGTCTCGTTCCCCGTGCTGCTCGGCGTCGGCCTGCCGCCGGTGCCGGCGACGATCAGCAACTCTCTGGGGCTGGTCGGCGGCAACCTGACCGGCGCGATCGGCTACCGGCGCGAGCTGCGCGGCCAGGGACGGCTGCTGCTCGGGCTGATCCCGGCGTCCGTCCTGGGGGGCCTGACCGGCGCCTTCCTGCTGCTGCACCTGCCCGCGGCGGCCTTCGAGGCGGTGGTGCCGGTGCTGATCGCCGTCGCCGTCGTCCTCGTCGCGGTGCACCCGCTGGTCAAGCGCCGGATCGCCCGGCAGTACCCCGAGGGCGCGCCGGAGCTGCGCATCGGCCCGGGGCGACGGGCCGCTCTCTTCGGCACCGCCTACCTGACCGGGACCTACGGCGGCTACTTCGCGGCCAGCCAGGGCGTCATCCAGATCGGGCTGTTCGGGCTCCTGCTGCGCGAGCCGCTGCAACGGCTGAACGCCCTGAAGAACGTGCTGACCCTGACGGTGAACGGCGTGGCGGCCGGCGCCTACGTCGTCGTCGCGACCGACCGGGTTGTCTGGTCGGCGGCGGCCCTGCTGGCCGCCGGTTCGCTCGTCGGCGGGTACGTCAGCTCCCGCTACGGCCGGCGGCTGCCCGAGCCGCTGCTCCGGACGGCGATCGTCGTGCTGGGCCTGGTCGCGATCGGGGTGCTGCTCAGCGGATGACCGTGCCCGAGTTCCTCTTCCTCCTCGCCGCCGGCGTGGGAGCCGGGCTGACCGGCAGCATCGCCGGGCTCGCCTCGCTGGTGAGCTACCCCGCGCTGCTGGCCACCGGGCTGCCGCCGGTCACCGCCAACGTCACCAACACCGTGGCCCTGGTGCTCAACGCGGTCGGCTCGGTGAGCGCCTCGCGGCCGGAGCTCCGCGGCCAGGGTCGCCGGCTGCGACCGCTGCTGCTCGCGGCGGTGGCCGGCGGGCTCACCGGGGCGGTGCTGCTGCTCCTCACGCCCCCGGATGCCTTCGAGCGGATCGTGCCGTGGCTGATCGCCGGTGCGTCGCTGGCCATCCTCGTGCAGCGGCCACCCCGTGAGCTGGCGGCCGAAGGCGCGCAGCACGCGCCGGTCCGGGACCCGCGCTGGCTGGCGCTGGGCACGTTCGCGGTGACCGTCTACGGGGGCTACTTCGGCGCGGCCGCGGGCGTCCTCCTGCTGGCCCTGTACCTGCTCACCACCGGGGAGGGCCTGCCGCGGGGCAATGCCCTGAAGAACGTCGTCCTCGGCGTGGCCAACGGTGTGGCCGCCCTGGGCTTCGCCCTCTTGGCCGACGTCGCGTGGGCGGCCGCGCTGCCGCTGGCGATGGGCTTCTTCCTCGGCGGACGGCTCGGCCCCCGCGTCGTGCGCCGGGCACCGCAGACCGCCCTGCGCACCGTCATCGGCCTCGCCGGGCTGGGGCTCGCCGTGCACCTGGGCGTCCAGGCCTACCTCTGAGCGCCGCGCCGGCCGTGGTCGGGGAACGCCGACCACGGCCGGGCACGCGACCGCTCAGCGGGCGACGTAGGCGGACAGGAACAGCACGAACGCGCTGACCAGCAGCAGCAGCCGCGCGGGCGTCAGCCCGTTCACCAGCCCCGCTGTCGCCTCCACCCACTGCGGGCGCACCCCCGCGTCCCGGGACCGCTGGCGCACGATCCGCACCTCGTCGGCGAGCAGGACGCCGGCGGCGCCGAGCAGCCCGAGGCCGAGGACGGCGAACACCAGCGCCAGGCGGTCGGCGAAGGTGTCCGCCGACCCCGCCAGCAGCAGGACGGCGACCAGCCCGAGGAACAGGCCGAGCAGGCCGCCGGCCACCGGCGCCCAGGGACCCATCACCGTCATCGGGCCGCGCCGCGGCTTGCGGGGCGCCGGGCGCACGCCCACCGGGGCGGTGGCGTGCCCGGCGGGGGGCGCGTCGCCTCCCGGCACCGGGGTCGGCTCGGGCAGGGGCGGCACCGGTGCGGCCCCCGGAGCCCCGCCGGGGGTCACCCCGCTCGGCGTGGCCCCGCTGGGGGTCGCCCCGCCGGACGGGGCTCCGGCGCCGTCGGGACCGGGCGCGGGCAGGGACATGGTCTGGTCGCGTTCGCTCATCGCACTCACCTCACCGGCCACGCTAGGCACAGCCACCCCCCGCACGCCGCAGGACACCCCGCGCGGCCGGCGTGGCTCATCCCTCACGGCCCCGGGTGGCCGAGTCGCAGGTCAGCGGGTGACCGGCCGCGCGCAGGCAGCCACCGCCGCGCCTAGAGCAGGCGGCGGCTGCCCGGGCGCACCACCCGGAGCCAGCGGTGGCCGTAGCCCTCGAGCGCCAGCTCCACCGCGCCGTCCTCGCCGACCGTCGCCGCCCCCGCCTCGAGCAGGTCGTGCAGGCCCGCGCCGGCGCAGTCGGGCAGCCGCAGCGGCACCGTGCAGGGTTCGGCCCCGAGGTTGTGGACGGCGACCAGCGCCGCGTCGTCCCAGGTGCAGCGGTGCGCGAGCACCGCTGCGTGCGGCTGCTCGAGCACCTCGAAGCCGCCCCAACCGAGCTCCGGGGACTCCCGGTACCGGCGGACCAGCAGCTTGATGAAGGACAGCAGCGAGTCCGGGTCGCGCCGCTGGTCGGCGACGTTGACGAACTCGGGTGAGAAGCCCCCGGTGACCACCGGCCCCGGCAGCTGGTCGGCGTCAGCGGTGGAGAAGCCACCGTTGACCGAGCCGTCCCACTGCATCGGCGTCCGCACCGCCAGCCGGCCGTCGGCGGAGAGCTCCTCCCCCATGCCGATCTCCTCCCCGTAGAAGAGCACCGGGGTGCCGGGCAGGGAGAACATCAGGCTGTAGACCAAGCGGACGCGGCGCGGGTCGCCGGCGAGCATCGGCGGCAGGCGGCGGCGGAGCCCCCGGCCGTACACCTGCATCCGCTCCTCCGGCCCGAAGGCGGCGAAGACCTCCTGCCGCTCGTCGTCCGAGAGCTTGTCGAGCGTGAGCTCGTCGTGGTTGCGCACGAAGGTGGCCCACTGCGAGTCGGGGTTGATCCCCGGCCGGCTCTGCAGCGCGGAGGTCAGCGCCCCGGCGTCGCAACGGGCCAGCGACAGGTACATCGCCTGCATGCCGACGAAGTCGAACTGCATGGTCAGCTCGTCACCGTCGGGGCCGCCGAAGAACTGGACCTGCTGCTCGTACGGCAGGTTGACCTCGCCGAGCAGCACGGCCGTGCCGCTCCGCCGGCTGAGGAACTGGCGCAGCGAGCGCATGTACTGGTGCGGCTCGGGCAGCCGCTCGTCGTCGCTGCGCTGGGTCTCGAGGAAGAACGGCACCGCGTCCACCCGGAAGCCCGACAGCCCGAGCTGCAGCCAGAAGCCCATGATCTTGGCGACCTCGTCGCGGACCGCGGGGTTGGTGACGTCGAGGTCGGGCTGCTCCTTGTAGAAGCGGTGCAGGTACCACTCCCCCGTCTCGTCGGTGCGCGTCCAGATGCTGTCCTCCTGGTCGGGGAAGACCACCTGGTCGCTGGTGTCCGGCGGCTCGTCCGCGCGCCACACGTAGAAGTCGCGGTACGGGGCGTCGGTGGCGGCGCGCGCGGACTCGAACCAGGGGTGGTGGACCGAGGTGTGGTTCACCACCAGGTCGGCGATCACGCGGATGCCCCGGTCGTTCGCCGTCCGGATCACCTCCACGAGGTCACCGAGGCTGCCCAGCCGCGGGTCGACGGAGTAGAAGTCGGTGATGTCGTAGCCGTCGTCGCGCTCGCAGGTCGGGTAGAAGGGCATCAGCCACAGGCACGTGACGCCGAGGTCGGCCAGGTGGTCCAGGCGCTGGGCCAGGCCCGCGAAGTCGCCGACGCCGTCGCCGTTCCAGTCCAGGTAGGTCTCGACGTCGAGGCAGTAGACGACGGCGGTCTTCCACCACAGGTCGCTGGTGTCGGTGATCCTCACCGGGCCGGCACCGGTTCGACGTGCGGACGGCGGTTCACCGCCGGCCCGGGCGGGTCGATGGCGGCCACCGGTCCCGGGCGCTCCAGGTCGAACTGGGTGAGCACCCGCTCGCCGAACGCGTCCAGGAACGGCCGCTGCTCCTTGCCCACGTGGTGGAGGTACACCTGGTCGAAGCCGAGCTCCAGGTACTCGGCGATCCAGGCCGCGTGCTGCCCCAGGTCGGCGGAGATCCGGACGGGGCCGTGCATGTCCTCCGGCGCCACGTGTGCACTGGCCTGCTCGAACGCCTCCGGGCTGTCGAGGTCCCAGCACAGCGGCGGTGGGAAGACGTTGCTGCGCCACTGGTCGTGGGCGATCGCCAGCGCCCGGTCGGGGTCGGGATCCCAGGACACGTGCACCTGGATGACGAGGTCGCCCTGGCCGCCGGCGTCCCGGTAGGCGGCGACCATCTCGCGCAGCTTCTCGTGCGGCTGGTTGATGGTGACCAGCCCGTCGGCCCAGTCGGCGTGCCGGCGGGCGGTGTCCACGCTCACCGCCGGGCCGATGAGCGCCGGCTGCACCTCGGGGAGCGTGTAGATGGCGGCGCGGTCCACCGTGACCAGGCCGTCGTGGGAGACCTCCTCCCCGGCGAGCAGCCGGCGGATCACGTCGACGCACTCGCGCAGCCGGGCGTCGCGGACCTCCTTGCGCGGCCACGTGCCCCCGGTGACGTGCTCGTTCATCGCCTCGCCGCTGCCGAGCGCCACCCAGAACCGCCCCGGGAACATCGCACCCAGGGTCGCGACCGCCTGGGCGACGATCACCGGGTGGTAGCGCTGGCCGGGCGCGTTCACGGCACCGAAGGGCAGCGACGTCGTCGCCATCGCCGCGCCGAGCCACGACCAGGCGAACCCCGACTCGTCCTGCCGGGGGTTCCAGGGGGTCAGGTGGTCGGAGCACATCGCGGCGGTGAAGCCGACCTCCTCGGCGTGCCGGACGGCGTCCAGCAGCGCGGCGGGGTGGACCTGCTCGTGGGAGTTGTGGAACCCGATCACCGGCATGGGCCATGCCTACCGGGGTGGGCCCCGCCCGGCCAGATGAGCGTGCGCCGGTCAGCGTCCGGAGGCCGCCAACCGGACGCCGAAGCCGACCAGGACCGTGCCGGTCACCGCGTCGATCGCCCGCACCGTGCGCGGCCGCCGAAGCCAACGCCCCAGGGCCGACGCCAGGCCGATCAGCAGGGCGAACCACGCGACCGAGAGCACCGCGTGGACGCCCGCCAACAGCAACCCACTCGCCAGCGGGTCCCTCCCGGTGGGCAGGAACTGGGGCAGCAGCGCCGCGTAGAAGACTGCGACCTTCGGGTTGAGGAGGTTGGTCGTCAGCCCTACCCGCGCCGCCCGCCGGGCCGAGGAACCGCCTCGCACGGCGCTGCCGGCCGGCTCCGGCCGGGCCCGCGGAGCCCGCACGAGGAGCCGGACGCCGAACCACACCAGGTAGGCAGCACCGGCGAGACGCAGCACGTCGTACGCCACATGTGAGGCGGTCAGCAGGGTGGAGACGCCGACGGCTGCGGCGGCGCCCCAGGCGAACAGCCCGGCCACGATCCCCGCGGCGGTGGCGGCCGCCTCCCGGCGACCGCGCGTGAGCGCCGCGCGCAGCACCAGCGCGGTGTCCAGCCCCGGTGTCACGGTGAGGACCGCCGCGACGACGGCGAAGGCGAGGACGGCCGAGCCCAGGGTCACGTGGCCATCCTCCCGTGCCGGCGCCGAGAGGAACGCCACCCCGGCCCGCCCTGCGCGCCGGGGCCCGCGCGGCGAGGATCGCGGGGTGACGACGAAGCCGACGACCGACGACTGGGGCATCGATGCCAGCTGGCTCGACGCGCTGGACGAGGAACACCAGGTAGCCCGCGAGACGATCGAGAAGCTGCGCGCCGTCATCGGCGAACCGCCGGCGGACCTGGAGGAGCGCGCGCCGATCGTCGCCCGCCCCGGGGACGCGCTGGAGGTGGACGAGGCCGACGTCGTCTGCGAGGACGGCGAGGTGCGGCACGTCGACGGCGAGCTGCCGCCGGACTTCCCGCTCGGCTACCACTGGCTGCAGGCGCCCGAGGGCCCGCGCCGGCGCCTGATCGTCTCGCCGGGGCGGTGCTGGCTGCCCGAGGACCGCGCCTGGGGCTGGGCGGTGCAGCTGTACGCCGCCCGGGGCCGGGACAGCTGGGGCATCGGCGACCTCGGCGACCTGCGCACCCTGCGGCAGATGGCCGCCGATCAGGGCGCCGGCTTCCTGCTGATCAACCCGCTGCACGCGGTGGCGCCGCTGCCCACGCAGGAGGCCAGCCCCTACCTGCCGGCGACCCGCCGCTTCCGCAACCCGCTCTACCTGCGGGTCGACGAGGTCCCCGGCGCCGACGCCGTCGACCTCGAGGCCGAGGCCGGGCGCGCGCTCTCCGAGGGGGCGCTCATCGACCGGGACGCCGTCTGGGCCCGCAAGCGCGAGGTGCTCATGCGCATCTTCTTCGCCCACGGCGGCGGTGAGGCCTTCACCCGCTGGCGGGAGGAGCAGGGCCGCACGCTGCAGGAGTGGGCGACGTGGGCGGCGATCACCGAGGAGCACGGGGCCGACTGGCACACCTGGCCCGCCGAGCTGCGCCGCCCCGACGCACCCGCCGTCGCCGAGTACGCCGAACGGCACGGCGCCGTGGTGGCGTTCCACGCCTGGCTGCAGTGGGCGCTGGAGCTGCAGCTCACCGCCGCGACCGCGGGGATGACCGTCATCCAGGACCTGCCGATCGGCTTCGCCGGCGGCGGCGCGGACGCCTGGGTCTGGCAGGAGGTGCTGGCCGACGGCGTGAGCGTCGGGGCGCCCCCGGACGCGTTCAACTCGGCCGGTCAGGACTGGGGCTCCCCGCCGCTGATCCCCTGGCGGCTGCGCGACGCCGACTACGAGCCGTTCGTCCAGTCCATCCGGGCCACGATGGCCGGCGCGGGCGGCCTGCGGATCGACCACGTGATGGGGCTGTTCCGGCTGTGGTGGGTCCCGGCCGGGGGCAGCGCGGCCGACGGCGCCTACGTGCGCTACCCGGCGGAGGACCTGCTCAACATCGTCGCGCTGGAGAGCCACCGCGCCGGTGCCCTCGTCGTCGGGGAGGACCTCGGAACCGTCGAGGAGGGCGTCCGCGAGGCGATGGCCGAGCACGGCGTGCTCTCCTACCGGCTGCTGTGGTTCGAGGACGACGAGCCCGCGGAGTGGCCGGCCGAGGCGATGGCCGCGATCACCACGCACGACCTGCCGACGGTGGCGGGCCTGTGGACCGAGGCCGACGTCGACGAACAGCGGGAGCACGGCACCGGCACCGACGAGGAGCTCGAGCGCGGTCGGGACTCGCTGCTGGCGCACCTGCCAGGGCTCTCCGACGACGCCACCGTCGAGCAGGCGGTGGAGCAGGCGCACGCCCTGCTGGCGACGGCGCCGTCGCTGCTGCTGTCGGCGACGCTGGACGACGCCGTCGGGGAGCAGCGCCGGCCGAACATGCCGGGCGCCGATGACCGGCCCAACTGGTCGCTGCCGCTGCCGGTGCTGGTCGAGGACCTGCCGGCACACCCGCTGCTGCAGACGGTGGCGCGCACCCTCGCCGAGGGCCTCGCCACCGACTGACCCGGGGACGCAACCGGCGCGGCACCTCGCAGAGGTGCCGCGCCGGCGCGCGTCAGGAGCCGATCAGGTCAGGACTCGACGCCGTCCTGCTCCTCGGAGCCGGAGCCCCGGCCCTGGTCGAGCCGGTCCGCCCCAGGGCCGCCGACGACGACGTCGGCACCGTTGTCGCCGGCCAGCTCGTCCGCGCCGAAGCCGCCGGACAGCACGTCCTCCCCGTTGCCACCGGCGAGGCGGTCGTCGCCGGCGCCGCCGCAGATGACGTCCTCACCGTTGAGCCCGGCGAGGACGTCGTCCCCGCCGAGGCCCATGATCACGTCGGCCTGGTTGGTGCCCGGCAGGACGTCGTCCCCGTCGGTCCCCACGACCGTCGGGACCAGGCCCTGGCAGCGCTCGGCCAGGTCGATGCCGAGCACCAGCGGGTCGTGGTCGCTGGAGCGGTACGGGTCCGCCGCGTAGAGCGCCGGGTCGCCGTAGTACTGGTAGGCGAAGGACTCCACGGCGTTGATGTTCCAGTGCGTGACGTCGGTGACCTTCGCCGTCAGCTCCGCGGTGGCCAGCGCGTGGTCCAGCGAGCCCGACATGTCGTCGAAGACGTAGCTGTAGGAGCCCTCGTCGAAGCGCAGCCCCAGGTCGGTCCACCCGGCGTCCTCGAGGAGCTGGATCGGGTCCTCCTGGGTGTAGGCGTTGAGGTCGCCCATGAGGACGACGTCCCGGTCGCCGGTGGACTCCTGCAGCTCGGCGGCGAACTGCGCCAGCGACGCCGCCTGCCGGACCCGGTCGCCGTTCCAGGCGCCCTGGCCGTCACCGGAGTCCACGTTGTCGCCGGTCGGCTCGCCGGGGCTCTTGGACTTGAAGTGGTTGGCCACGACGGTGAACGTGTCGCCGTCCTTGACGAAGGTCTGCGCCAGCGGCTCGCGGGCGTTGTCCCAGACCTCCTCGTCGACGAGGCCCACCGGCTCGCCGAGCGGGAGCACGACGTCGTCCTGGTAGATGATCCCGTTGCGGATGACATCGCGGTCGACGGAGTAGAGCTCGTCGGGCAGCGGGACGAAGCCCCACTTGTCGTACCCGGCGGCCGCGTTCAGCCGGCTCACCAGGTCGGCCAGCGCCGTGTCCGCGTCGCCGGGCGTGAAGCCGGTGGAGTCGGTGTCCTCGATCTCCATGAGGGTGACCACCTCGGCCCCGAGGGCCTCGATGGCCGGCACGATCTTTCCGGCCTGCCTCTCCAGCTGTGCCGCGTCGCGCGCACCGCGCCCTTCGCCGCCGAAGGTGAGGAAGTAGTTCAGCACGTTGAACGCGCCGAGCTGGATGTCCCCGCCGACCGCCTGGGGCGCCGTCGGCCGGGTGTTCTGCGGGGCGAAGACGCCGTCGGCGGTGCCGTCGGCCGGCTGCAGCCGCCACTGGTCGAACCCGTAGCCGAGGACGAGCGGCTCGGTGAACTCCAGCTCGTCACCGACCCGGACGGGTGTCTCCGGGGAGAGGTACGGGCGGGTGGTCGGGCTCACCCGGGCGCTCACGCCGTCGTCGAGCACGATCCGGCGCAGCGTGTTCTCCACCGCGACCGCGTCGGCCTCGGCGGTGCCGGGCCGGGCGAGCTCGGTCGGCTGCACCAGCAGGCCGCCCTCGGAGAGGGTGAGCTCGCCGAACGAGGTGAGGTCGAAGACCTCGCTGACGGTCAGGGTGTCGACGGGCGCCACGAGCATGCCCTCGAGCCGCTCGCGCTCCTCGTCGCCGGCCGGGAGGTCGAGCGGGGTGGCGTCGGGCAGGTCGCCCGCCGCGCCCTCGGCGCAGACCGCGGCGTCCTCGCGGGAGCTGATCTGGGTCTGGCCGAAGTACTCCTGCGCCTGGCCGGTGACGGCGACGGTGTCGCCGAGGTCGACCGCGACGTCGCTGAACACGAAGATGCCGTCGGACGTCGCTGCGTCGCCGTCGCCGTCGGCGTCCTGCAGGTGGAACCCGTCGAGCCCCTCCAGGTCGCCGACGACGACGCCGCGGACGGTGACCTGCTGCCCGGCGAGCGGGGTCCCGGCGCCCGGGCCCTGGACCGCCCCGATCTCGTGCGTCGGCGTCGTCGCGCAGACGTCGACCGGCTCGTCGGGCTCCGGGTCCGTGGCGCCACCGCCATTGACCGCGCCCGGGGTGGCCGACGCCGGCCAGGACCACACGAGAGCGTCGGTGCCGGCGTCGTAGGCCCGCGACAGCGACTGGCCGGCCGGCGTCGAGTTCCCCTCCGACACGCCGATGTCGGTGCTCGTCAGGCCCGCAGCCGGGCCGCCGACGGCGGTCAGCGTCCCCTCGTAGGAGAGGAACTCGAGCACGTCGCCGTCCGCGTCGACGAGAGCGAGGCCGTCGGACCCGCCGTTCTGGATACCGTCGGTCGGGTAGTCGAGGACGACCACCGCCGGCGCATCGGCGGGCGCGGTGACCACGGGAAGGGCGTCGGTGTCGTACACCGCGCTGTTGTTGCCGTTGTAGAGCACGACCGAGAGACCGGCGGAGGACGTGCCGGCGGGCAAGTGCACCTCGACGAACTCGCCGGTGTCGGTGCCTGCGTTGTCGTAGTGGATCTCGGAGATGAACGGGGTGGTCGGTGGCGCCGCCTGGGCGAAGGCGGGCAGACCCACCACGGCCACGGAGGCGGCGAGGGTGCCGAGGGCGGTACGGCGCGCGAGGACGCGCGGACCGCCGATGGGTACGAGCACGGAGGGGTCCTTCCGGACGGACGGTGAGACGCGGGAACGGTAAGCCGGTCGGGTGACGATCTGCACCACGGAAGGTGACGGCCAGGTGACGGACCGGTCCCTATGGGATGTGTCACAAATCGTTACGCGGTCACGCGACGTTCACCTTCCGGTGTGACGCTCCCCGGGCAAGCTCCCCCAACGACCCCGGAGCGTCATGTCTCTGAAGCACCTGCGCCGCGGCACCGTCGTGGCGACCGTGGCCGCGGCCTCGCTGGCCGGCGGCACCTTGGCAGGGACCGCCACCGCCGCGCCCGCCCAGGAACCCAGACCCGACTTCACCCTCACCTTGCTGCACGCCAACGACCTCGAGTCCGCGCTGCTGCCGGTCACCGGCGACGACGGCGGGACCTACGGCGGGGCCGACCGCTTCGTCGAGCTGATCCGCCAGCAGCAGATGCTCGCGCTGACCGGCCGGCCGGGCGAGGGCCAGGCCAAGAAGCGCGGCGTCGTCACCGTCTCGGCCGGCGACAACTTCCTCCCCGGACCCCAGCTCGCCGCCAGCGAGGAGTCCGGGCGACCCATCTACGACGCCACCGCGTTCAACGCGGCGCGCTTCGACGTCTCGATCCCGGGCAACCACGACTTCGACCTCGGCCCGGACTTCTTCGCCGAGTGGATCGGCGACCTCCGCCCCCAGACGACGATCGTCTCGAGCAACCTCGGCTTCGAGGACGAGCCCGCCCTGCTGGCCCAGGTCGCCGACGGCACCATCGTCACGTCGCACGTGGTCAGGGAGCGCGGCGAGCAGATCGGCTTCATCGGGCTCACGACGCCGGACCTCCCCCGGCTGACCAGTTCCCGCGGCGTGACGGTCGACCCCGACCTCGCCGGGATCGCCAACGCCCAGGCCGCCGCGTACGAGGCCGCCGGCGTCGACAAGGTGGTGCTGGTCTCGCACCTGCAGGACATCGACAACGAGGTCGCGCTCGCCGCCCAGCTCCGCGGCGTCGACGTCATCGTCGGCGGCGGTGGGCACGAGCTGCTGGCCGACGCCGGCGACCCGCTCGTCCCCAACGGGGCGACGCCCTACGGCTCCTACCCTCTGACGCCGACCGACGCCGACGGCGAGGTCGTCCCGGTGGTCACCACGAATGCGCTCTACACCTACGTCGGCCGCCTGGTCGTCACGTTCGACGCCGACGGTGAGCTGCTGACGGTGCACGACGACGTGTCGCGCCCGATCCCGGTGGTCTCCGAGGGCCCGGACGCCGTCGCGCCCAACAACGCGGTGAACCGGCAGGTCGTGCGGCCGGTGGAGCAGTACGTCGCCGACCTGGCCGAGCAGGTGGTCGCCGCCTCGGAGGTCGACCTCAACGGCATCCGCGACGACGTCCGGAGCCGGGAGACCAACCTCGGCAACCTCGCCACGGACGCCCTGCTGGCCGCGGGTCAGCGCGAGGCCGAGGCCCTCGGCGTGACCGCTCCGGTGGTGGCGCTGCAGAACGGCGGCGGCATCCGCAACGCCGCCGTCATCCCGGCCGGTGAGATCACGGCGCTCGACACCTACACGGTGCTGCCGTTCTCGAACTTCGTCGGCGTCGCGCCGGCCATGCCGGTCGAGACGTTCATCGCCGGGGTCGAGCACGGCCTCTCCGGCGCCGTCACCGACGGCGTCCTCCAGCCGGCGGGCTCCTTCGCGCAGGCCGCCGGCTACCGGGTGAGCTACGACCCGGCGCAGGAGGCCGGATCCCGCATCGTCGACCTGGTCCTGGACGATGGGACCGTTCTGGTGGAGGACGGGACGCCGACCGGCAATCGAGAGACCCTCTCGGTCGCCACGATCGACTTCCTCCTCCGCGGCGGCGACGGCTACCCCTTCGACGGCGTGGCCTTCACCGTCCTGCCGGTGACCTACCAGGAGGCGCTGGAGACCTACCTGGTCGAGGACCTCGGCGGGGTCGTCAGCGCGGTCGACTACCCGGTCGGCGGCGAGGGGCGCATCACTCCCGTCGCCTGACGCGGCATCCCGGACGGGCGCCCTCCGCGATCCCCGCGGAGGGCGCCCGTTCGCGTCCGGTGACCGGGGCACCGTCGAACGTGTGTTCGACCGTCGTGCAAGACTGAACCGGTGGCGGGCGGGATGAACCGGGGGCGCGGCGGCCGCTCCCTGGGTGAGCGGGCGGCGGACTCGGGGGTCGTCCCCCAGCTCTCCCCGTCGCCGCTGCCCGGCCCGCCGTCCCGCCCCGTCGCCGCGGGCCACCCGGCGGCCACCGGTGAAGGGAGCGAGGCGCGGCACTGCTGGGTGCACGACCCGCCGGAGGCGCCTGGCACGTGGCCCGGCCTGCTCGTGGAGTGGCGCCGGCGCGACGGCGCCTGGCAGGGGCGGGTCACGTACGCGGTGAGCGCCACGCACGGCCCGGCGCTCGTCGAGGCGTGGTTGCCGGCCACCCGCCTGGAGCCGCGGTGATCACCGTCGCCGGTTAGCGGCAGGCGGTCGGGGCTATGGCTCTCCCCGACCGCACCCGATCGACCGGAGGACGCCACGATGACCGGCCCCCAGGAGACCCCGAACCTCGACGACGTCATGGAGCCGCAGGAGCGCCCCACGCGCGACCGCACCCAGCACGCGAAGGACCCGCACCCCAGCGACGAGGTCCTCGAGCACCGCACCGAGCAGGAACGCCAGGCGGTGGGTTCGGACGACGCCGACCCGGCCGGCGCTGACCTGCACTCGGCGACCGACTGAGCCCTCAGGCGCACCGACCGGCGGCGCCGGCGCGACTGCGTGCGGCCGACGTCGCCGGCTGGCTGCTCAAGAGCGCGCGGCCACCGGCAGCCGTCGACGCCGACTGGGTGCCCGGCACCGCCCGGGACCTCGTGCGCTGCGTGCGCCGCACCTACCGGCTGGACCTCGTCGCGGCCGGGCAGCCGGTCCTGCTGTGGGTCAGCGGGCGGGCCGCGCCGGGCGTCCACGCGATCGGCCGGGTCACCGGCCCGGTGGGCGAGACCGCGGACGGGCCGGTCGTCCCGATCCGCCTGCTCAGGCTCGACGCACCCGTCGGCCGGGCCGAGCTGCGCGCCGATCCCGCCTTCGCCGACGCGGAGGTGCTGCGCATGCCGGCCGGCAGCAATCCGTCCTGGCTGTCCGCCACGCAGTTGTCCGCCGTCCTGGAGCGGATCAGCCCGGAACAGCTGGGACGATGGCTGCCGTGACTCCCAACCGCCTGCGCTGGGGCGCCCTCGCTTGGCTGCTGACCGTTCAGTTCTTCGTCGTGGAGGCTGTCGTGCAGGCCCGGTACGCCGGGCCGTACTCCCGGGCCGACGACGTCATCAGCGCGCTGGGCGCCGCCGACTCCCCCGCGCGGCAGCTCATGAACGCCTCGTTCGTCGTCCAGGCGGCGCTGATCCTGGGCGGGGCGCTGCTGGTCCTGCCCGTGCTGCGCGGTGGTGCCGCGCGCGCGGTGCCGGCGCTGCTCGGCGCGGCCGCGCTCGGCGTGCTGCTGGTAGGCGTGTTCCCCACCGACGGCAACGGCACCGTGCATGCCGTCGGCGCCGTCCTGCACCTGGCCGGCGGTGCCCTCGGGCTGATCGCGCTCGCCTACGCCGTCCGCCCGCTGTCGGAGGCCCTGGGCACCGCCGTGGTGCTGCTGGGCATCGTGGCGACGGCCGGCACGATCTTCTTCCTGACCGGGGTCACCCGGTACCTCGGCGAGGGGGGCATGGAGCGCGCCGCGGCCTACCCGCTGCCCATCGCGCTGGCCCTGAGCGGTGCCGCGCTGTGGTGGCTGGGGCGCGGCCGGGACCTCGCGGCGGTGGGATCGTCCCGGCGCGCCGAGCGGGAGCGCGAGCAGGCGCGGCTGGCCGAGCAGGCCCGGGCCCGCGACGCCGCCCTGGAGTCCGCCACGGGGGGCACCGGCACCGGCGCGACCGCCACGCGGCCCACCGGCACCGACGACGGGCCGTCCGACGGCGACGCGGACAGCGATCCCGACGACCCCTGGGCCGCTCCACGCCCGCGCGGCTGAGCAGCCCGGTGGTCAGCCTGCGGGCTCGAAGCGCAGGACGTCGCGCACCGGGCGCCGGCCGCTGACCGCCGGCGCCGGGTCCCCGGGGTCGGCCGCCCGCGGGTAGCCCAGCCGCAGCAGCATCTGCGGGTGGCCGACCAGCGACAGCCGCGCCTGCATGCGCACCCGGGTCGCCGGCCAGTCCAGCGCCTGGGTCAGCGGTGAGGCGACGAGCCCCGCCGCGGTGACCCGGAGCAGCAGGCGGCCCAGCGCACGGCCGGCCAGCAGCCAGTCGGCGCGGTCGTCGCCCTCGGTGCCCATGAGCACGACGGCCGGCCGCTCGACCTCCGGCGGCGGGGCGTCGGGGTCGCCGGCCGCCAGGAACGGGTGCTGCTCGCGCTGCCCCGCCACGAAGTCGCGGATGAGCCAGTTGGACGCCCGCTCGTGCGGGTCGCCGCTGGGGACGGCGGCCACCGGCACCCCGTCCTCGGCCGCAGGGTCGGTGCGCAACCACCGCTCCAACTCGGCGAGGTAGGCGGGGTCGCCCTGCTCCATCTCCTCGGCGCGGGAGATGAGGAACACCGTGGCGACCTCTTCCTCCGAGCGCGTGATCGGCTTCAGCCACACGCCGAACGCCCCGGCCTCGCGCTGGAGGCGGTCCAGCAGGTCGCCGGGCAGGGCCCGCGGTTCGAAGGGCGCGCGCACCGTGTGCCGCTGGGCGATCGCCGCTGCCAGCGCGCGGTCGTCGGCGGAGGCCTCGACGGCGCCGGCGAGCCGAACCGTCGCGAGGTGGTCCGGGGTCCCGGTGTCAGGGAGCAGCGTGACCTCGGTGCCACGGCCGGCGGCGGCGAGGGCGACGACGGCGAACTCCAGCAGGGCGCCGCAGCTGATCACCTGCTGCCGGCCGGTCGGGTCGAGCACCGGCAGCGCGCGCGCCCGGTCGTGGTGCAGCTCCAGCCGGTCGGGCCGGGCGACCAACCGCCACGGCTGCGTGTTGTGGATCGACGGCGCCATCGTCGCGGCCGCCACCACCTCCGCCCAGTCCTGCTCCTCCACCACGGACCTCCCGGCCGGTCTCGACGGCGGACCACCGGCGGTGGCCCCGGTGCGTGCCTACCCCATGACCGCGGGGCGGCGCACACCCGGGCGCCGTCCGGGCCCTACCGGGGGTCGGCCACCCCCGCACGAGCGGGTAGCCCGGCCGCCGGCACCAGCGCCGGCCGGGGCCGCCGGCGGGACACCGCCACCCCGGCCAGGCACACCATGCCCCCGACCACCGCCAGCGGGGGCGGTGTCTCCCCCAACAGCACCCAGCCGAGCAGGACGACCAGCGGCGGCACGAGGTACGTGGTGACGCCGAGGCGGCCGGCATCCATGCGCGAGAGCGCGTAGGCCCAGGTGCTGAACGCCAGCGCGGTGGGGACGACGCCGAGGTACACGAGGCCCGCGACCGACCCCGCCGACGCGGTGCCCAGCTCGGCCACCAGCACGCCGGCCCACGGCAGGCAGGCCGCCGCGCCGATGGCGCAGGCGGTGAAGGTGACCTGGAGCCCGGGCAGCCGCCGCAGCAGCGGCTTCTGGGCGACCACGCCCACCGCGTAGGTGACCGCGGCGACCACGCAGAAGAGGACGCCGAGCAGGTCGGCCTCCGCGCCGCGGGTCGCCAGCCCGATCAGCAGCACACCCCCGAAGGCCACGGCCAGGCCGACGACCAGCCACCGCGGGAAGCCCTCCCCCAGCAGGAACCCGGCGAGCACCGCGATGAGGATCGGCCCGATGTTGACCAGCATGGCCGTCGTGCCGGCGTCGAGGTGCTGCTCGGCGGCGTTCAACGCGAGGTTGTAGACGGCGAACCAGCCGAGGCCGCAGATGGCCAGCAACCGCCACTCACCGGCGGTCGGGCGCACCCAGCCCCGGCGGGCGAGGAGCAGCCCGAGCACCAGCGTGCCGACCAGCAACCGGCCCAGCGCCAGCGCGCCGGGCGAGAGGTCCTCGCCGACCGCGCGGATGCCCACGAAGGCCGAGGCCCACGCGAGCACGGTGACGACGACGGCGAGCAGGGTGCGGCCGTCCGGGGTGGCAGGGGTGGTCACGCCCGGGACCCTAGGCCTGCCCGCCGACACGGCTCCGGCGGTTCCCGGACGCGGCACGGGACTGGCACCCGCGCTGCGGACGGGGGCAGGAACGCCGCGGTCCCTCGGCCGTCGGGACCACGGCCGCGCCGACCTCAGCCGTGCAGGTGCTCGGCCCAGGTGCGGCGGCCGCGCGCCCCTCCTGCCGGCACCGCTGCGCCGTCGCGCAACGCTGCCCCGAGCCGACCCGGCACCGGGGTGGCGATCACCCGGGCACCCGGCGCCCGGACCGCCGCCCAGGCCCTCGCCAGGTCGGCCACCGAGTGCTCCTCGGGGCCACCGAGCTCCACGACCCCGCCCGCGGGTGCCGCGCCCGCCAGCTCGACCAGGTGGGCGGCGGCATCGGCGACGTCGACCGGCTGCACCCGCCACCCCATGGGCACCGGCAGCAGGGGCCCGCGGCGCGCGGTCCCGAGCAGTTCGTCGACGAACCCGTGGAACTGGGTGATCCGCACCAGCGTGACCGGCAGCCCCGAGGCGAGCAGCACCTGCTCGGCCGCGTACTTCGCGCGGTAGTAGGACAGGGGCACCCGGTCCACCCCCACGATCGAGACGTGCACGAGGTGCGGCGGGCGGGAGCGGTCGACCGCCTCGACCAGCCGGCGGGTGCCGGCGACGTCGACCTCCCACGGGTTCCCCCGGGGGTCGCTGGCCGCGTGGACCACCACGTCTGCGCCCGCCACCGCCTGCGCCAGGTCCCTTCCGGTGGCGAGGTCCCCCCGCACCCCGCCCGGACCGGCGCCCCGGCGCGACATCGACCGCACGCGGTGCCCGGCGTCGCGCAGCCGCGGGACCAGTTCCTGACCGAGACGGCCGGTGCCGCCGGTGACGAGTACCTCCACGGGTGCAGTGTGCCGGTGCAAGCCCCCGCCCCGGCGTGCCGCCGCTCTCATCTCAGATGCGAGATAACGTGGCCC
Organism: Blastococcus sp. SYSU DS0533; assembly: GCF_054050775.1. Lineage (NCBI taxonomy): Bacteria > Bacillati > Actinomycetota > Actinomycetes > Geodermatophilales > Geodermatophilaceae > Blastococcus > Blastococcus sp. SYSU DS0533. The sequence continues at coordinate 69,011 of NZ_JBJGZZ010000008.1, forward strand.
GGTGACGCTCATCGACCAGCCCGCCGACGAGGCCGTCCGGCGGATCGGGGCGCTCGTGCGCGACGCCCGCCGCCACCGCGGTCTCACTCAGCAGCAGCTCGCCGAACGGCTGGGCACCAGCCAGAGCGCCGTCGCGCGCATCGAGCAGGGCAGCCAGAACCTCACGCTGGAGTTCCTCGGGCGGCTCTCCGCCGCGCTCGACAGCGAGCTCATCCGGCTGGGCCCCGCCGGCCCGGCGCACCTCCGGGTCACCGGTGGGCACCCGTTGCGCGGCCGTGTCGCGGTGAAGTCGTCCAAGAACGCCGCCGTCGCCCTGCTCTGCGCGTCGCTGCTCAACCGGGGCCGGACCACCCTGCGCAACGTCTCCCGGATCGTGGAGGTCGAGCGCATCCTCGACGTGCTCCGCTCCATCGGCGTGTCCGCCACCTGGGACGAGCACGGCCACGACCTCACCCTCGTCGTCCCCGACGAGCTCGACCTCGAGGGCATCGACGCCGACGCCGCGCGGCGCACCCGCAGCATCATCATGTTCCTGGGGCCGCTGCTGCACCGGGCCCGGTCGTTCCGGCTGCCGTACGCCGGGGGGTGCGACCTGGGCACCCGCACGGTGCAGCCGCACATGATCGCGCTGCGCCCGTTCGGGCTCGCCGTCGAGGCGCACGCGGGCGAGTACCAGGTCGGCGTGGACGGCCCGGCCGCCGCGGACCGCACCATCGTGCTGACCGAGCGCGGGGACACCGTCACCGAGAACGCGTTGCTGGCCGCAGCCCGGACCGACGGCACCACGACCATCCGCAACGCCAGCTCCAACTACATGGTCCAGGACCTCTGCCTCTACCTGCAGCTGCTGGGCGTCGGCATCGAGGGCATGGGCTCCACGACGCTGGTCGTCCGCGGGCGGCCGGTGCTCGAGGCCGACGTGGACTACACGATCAGCGAGGACCCGGTCGAGGCGATGAGCCTGCTCACCGCCGGGATCGTCACCGGCTCGGAGCTGACGGTGGCCCGGGCGCCGGTGGACTTCCTCGAGGTCGAGCTCGCGGTGCTCGCGGAGATGGGGCTGCGCTACGAGCTCTCCGCCGAGTACCTGGCCGACAACGGGCACACCCGGCTGACCGACATCACCATCCACCCGTCGGAGCTCAAGGCACCCCTGGACAAGGTGCACCCGATGCCGTTCCCGGGGCTGAACATCGACAACCTGCCGTTCTTCGCGGTCATCGCCGCACAGGCGCACGGGTCGACGCTAATCCACGACTGGGTCTACGACAACCGGGCGATCCACCTCTCCGACCTCACCCGGCTGGGCGCCGACGTCCGCCTGCTCGACCCGCACCGGGTGCTCGTCAGCGGCCCCACGCGCTGGCGGGCCGCCGAGGTGGTCTGCCCGCCGGCGCTGCGCCCGGCCGTGTGCATCCTGCTGGCGATGCTCGCGGCGAAGGGCACGTCGGTGCTGCGCAACGTCGACATCATCGCGCGGGGGTACGAGCAGCTCTACGAGCGCCTGGTCGAGATGGGCGCCGAGATCGAGGTCTTCCGCGACTGACGAAGGACCCCCTGCCCCCCACACCCCGGTGTCCCCCGCAAGCGGGAGGTACCCCCAGCTCGGCGCGGGGCCCTGCAGGAGGGCCGTTCCATCCCGTCGCTAGCGCTCCTGGTCGGTGGGGCGGACCAGCACCTCGTTCACCGCGACGTGCGGCGGCTGGGTGACCACGTAGACGACGGCCCGGGCGATGTCGGCGGCGTGCAGCGCCCGCATGCTCGCGTGCATCCGCTCGGATGCGGCCTTGGCCTCGGGCTGGGTGATGTGCGAGGTCAGCTCGGTCGTGACGGCGCCGGGCTCGACCAGGGAGATCCGCACCCCCCGGCCGGTGACCTCCTGGCGCAGCGACTCGCTGAAGGCGTTCACCGCCCACTTGCTCGCGTTGTAGACCCCCGCCCCCTTGCGGGCCTGCCGCCCGGCCACGCTGGACATGTTGACGACGTCACCGGAGCCCTGCTCGAGCATCCCGTCGAGCGCCGCGTGGGTCATGTAGAGCACGCCCATCACGTTGGTGCCGACCATCCGGCGCCAGTCCTCGGTGTCGGCTCCGGCGATCGTGCCCAGCAGCATGACCCCCGCGTTGTTCACCAGGATGTCGAGGCCACCCAGCTCCGACCGGGTGCGCGCCACCGCGTCGGTGCACGACCGCTCGTCGGTGACGTCCAGGGCCAGCGGCAGCACGGTCGCCCCGCCGTCGGCGAGCTTCCGGGCGAGCTCCTCGAGCCGGTCGGCGCGCCGGGCGCCCAGGGCGACGGCGGCGCCGGCCTCGGCCAGGGCGATCGCCGTCGCCTCGCCGATGCCGGAGGACGCCCCGGTCACGAGGGCCACCTTGCCGGCCAGCGGGCGTGCGGTCCGGGTCATGCCGTTCTCCTCCCGCGCCGTGCCGGGCGTGGTCGCTCGTCGGTCAGAGCAGGGCGTCGAAGCCGTCGTCCGGCAAGCTGATGCCGCCGTCCAGCGGGGGCCGGGCCGGCTGGTCCAGGCCCCGCATGCGGGCGGCGTGCAGTGCCAGCAGGAGGTTCAGCCGGAGCGTCGGATCGGTGGTGAACGGCCCGAGGAGCCGTTCGAGCTTGCCGATCCGGTACCGCATCGTGTTGTAGTGGAAGTGCAGCCGCCGGGCCGACTCCGCCACGTTGAGGTTGGTCTCGAGCAGCACCCGGAGGGTCTCCCGGAGATCGGCGGAGTCGGGGTCGACGGCGTCGGCCAGCGGGCCCAGCACCTCGTCGACGTAGGAGCGCAGCTCGGTGCTGTCGGGGATGAGCGAGAGCAGCCGGAAGACGCCGAGCTGGTCGAAGTGGGTGACCGCGGACGCGCCGTGGATCTCCAGCCCCACGCCGAGGGCGCGCTGGGCCTGCCGGTGCGCCTCGGCGAGCTCGGAGAGCGATCCGGCGGGACGGCCGATGCCGGTGCCCAGTACCCGGCCGACCCGGCGCAGCCGCCCGTTCACCCGGGAGCTCACCGCGGAGACCAGAGCGGACAGCTCTTCCATGGAACGCCCGTCCAGCGGGAGCAGCGTCACGATCTCGGTGGCCAGCCCGGCGACCGCCGCACCCGCCACCTCCGACTCCAGGGCGGCGCGCCAGCCGTCGGCGAGCCGGTCGAGGACGTCGAGGGCGCGGGTGGGGTCCTCCGCGGCGTCGGCCATGGTCTCGGTGGCCGTCACCAGCACCGCGACCGGCCCGTCGAGGCGCCAGCCGAACGAGCGGGTGTAGGCGAGCGTCCGCTCGGTGTGCCCCACCGCGCCGCCCACCAGCCTGCGGACCAGGTCACCCTGGAAGCGCAGCTCCACCGAGTGGACCGCCTGCCGGCGGATCACCGAGAGCGCGGCGATGACCGCGGCCCGTTCGAGCACACCGCCGGCGCCGAGCATCATCGCGCCGGTGCGGTGCACGGCGACGAGCCAGCCGTGCCGCTGCTCGCCGGCCATGATCGGCGCCACCGCGTACTCGCCGATCCCGCCGGGGAGCTCGTGGTGGCCCGGCACGAGCAGGATGCCGTCGGCGGGCGAGAGGTCGGCGTCCAGGTCGGCGGGCGTGACCACCGTCTGGTCGGCCCGGACGCCCGACAGGCGCAGCGACGGCGCCATCGCGGCCAGCTCGTCGTCGGCGGCCGCGTCGAGCAGCCAGAGCCAGTCGCTGATCTCGGCGACGTCGTCGGCGGGGCCGGCGCTGGTGACGACCTCGCGGTCGGGCCCGAGCCCGAGAACGGCGGCGCCCTCGAGCATCACGGCCAGGCGCTGGGTCACCTCGGCCAGACCACCGCCGGTCAGGGCGACCTCGGTGAACTCGTCGTCCATCCGCGAGGAGAGCGCCAGGGCCTGGCCCTGCTTGGCGACCACGGCGCCCAGGACGCCGGAGACGATCTCGTCGAGGCGGGCCGCCGGCGGCAGCGCCAGCACCGGGAGCCCCCGGCGTTCGGCCTCGGCCAGCACCTCGGCCGGCAGCGGCGGCGGCCCGTCGACGCGCCGGTGGGCCAGCGCCGCGGTGCCGAGGGCGTCCAGCCGCTCGACGAGTGCCCGGCAGCTCACCGGGTCGGCGGGCGGCAACCGCGCCCCCAGGACGACGAGGACGTCGGGGCCGGCCGCGGCCAGCGGATCGGCCGGGTCGTCGACGACCATGTGCCGGATCACCCGGCCCAGCCCCGCCGCACCGCCGGTGACGGAACTCCCGGCGAGGACCGGCAGGGCGAGCGCCTCCTCGACGGTCAGCCCCATCCGCTGCTGCCAGCTGGCGCGCTCGTCGCGCCGCTCGGCCCGGGGCGACTCGGCGACCGCCCAGTTGCGACGGAACGGGGTGGTTCCATTACCGTGGGTAGACGACATGAGCGACGCATCACTCTGTGTCACAAAGCACACCCCTTCCAGTCGTGATCCAGGGTGCCACACGGCAGGAGCCTGTCAGGTGTCCCCGGACGCCGCCCCCCATTCTTGGCGACATCCGCCATACGAGGGCGTGCGACGCGCCGCTTAGGTTCGACCTCGTTCCACCTGCTCGCTGGATGGTAGGCCCCCCGCAGGGCCCGCGCGCACCGTCCTCGGGGCGGGTGGACGAGGGCGGAGTGCCGACCCACCGGCCTCCGTGTCCCGACGGGTGGAGGGCGTCCCATGAGCGCGATCGACGACACCGAGGTCCGGACCGGCTCTGCCGAGCGCCTCTCCCAGCGCCGCCCCGCGGCCCGGGCCGGGGCACCGGTGATCCCCCTCCCCCGACACTCGGCGCGCGCCGCCACCCGTCCAGACCCGGTCGTGGCGACCCCCTCGGCGGTCCCTGCCGCGGCGAGCACCGCCGTGGCCGAGGTGCTCCGCGGCCCGGTCCGGCCCGCGCGGGTACTGCTCAGCGTGCCGGCGGCGGTGTACGTCCAGGTGCTCGGTGAGCGCGGCGGCGGCGAGGTCGTCGGGCTCCTCACCAGCGACGCCGCCCGCCTGCCGCTGGGCTGCGTCCTGTTCCGCCCCAGCAACGGGCGGCCCCTGGTCGGCGTCTCCGCGGGGGCGCCCGCCGAGGTGGGCGGGGGGCGGATCGTCGTCGGCGACCTCGCCGTCAGCGCGTCGGCCTGGTGGGACCCCCGGCCCCGGCTGCCCGGAGGGCGTCCCGCGCTGCTGCCCGAGGGGGTTCGCCAGCTGCGCAACGCCCTCTACGGCGAGGGTGTCCCGCACAGCTCCTTCACGCTGCCCGGCCTGCCCACCGGCCCCGGCGGTCCGCTGGCGGCGCTGCGTGGCGCGGTGCGCCGGGCGGACCTGGAGGCGGCCCTGCGCACCGCCACCCGGCTCGTCGGCCTCGGTCCGGGGCTCACGCCGGCTGGTGACGACGTCGTGGCCGGCACGATCGCCGGCCTGGTCCTGCTGGGCCACCCCGCGGCGCAGCGCTTCGCCTCCGGCGTGTGCTCGATGGCCGGGGGCCGCACCACCGAGCTGTCCCGGGCGCTGCTGCGGCACGCGGCCGCCGGGCAGGTGAGCGGTGAGTACGCGGCGGTCCTGCGCGGGCTGGTGGGCGAGCGCCCGCTGGCCCCGGCCATCGCGCGGCTGCTGGCCACCGGGGCCACCAGCGGGCGGGCCATGGCACTGGGCCTCTGCACGGCCATCGACCTGGTGGACCGGACGGCGCGCGTCCGCTGAGCCGCGCGGCAGGCGCCGTCATCCCAGCGGCAGGGGTCGCTCTCCCACGGGTACCGGCAGGAGCGGTCCGAGCGAGTCCCACTGGGCGATGCGGCAGCCGTCGACGCGCGAGAGCCGCAGCTCCACCGGTTCCCCGTTCCACCGGCCGGTGACGTGCGCGGTCTGCGGGCCGCCGTACTGCTCGGTGCACACCAGGTCGTCGGGGAGCGGCGCGAACGGCTCCGGCATGCCGGCCAGGTGCGTGCAGGCCTCCTGTGCACGCGGGTGGGTACCGCCCGCACCGGCGCCGCAGGTGAGGGTCCAGGTCTCCGGCGGCGTCCCGTCCCCCCGGTCCACCTGGACCCGCAGGTCGTCCTCGGCCTGCGAGACGCCCGTTGCCGCAGCGCCGCCGGTGGCCGCGCCGCCTGCCCCGCCCCCGTCCCGGGCGCAGGCGCCGAGGAGCACGCCGACCAGGAGCAGCACGGCCGCGGCGCCCTTCATCAGATGCGGGAGGCGTGGATGCTGGTCACGAGGATCGCCCGGGCGCCGAGCTCCCAGAGCTCGTCCATCACCCGGTTGGTCTCGGTGCGGGCGATCATGGCCCGAACCGCCGACCAGCCCGGGGTCTGCAGCGGGCTCACCGTCGGGCCCTCGATGCCCGGGGTGACCGCGGTGGCCCGGTCCAGCAGCTCGTTCGGGCAGTCGTAGTCGAGCATCACGTACTGCCGGGCGACGAGGACACCGCGCAGCCGCCGGCGCAGCTGCGCGACCGCGGGGATCTCCTCGGAGCCCTGGCGCCGCACCAGGATCGCCTCGCTGCTGAGCACCGGCTCCCCGATGATGTGCAGCCCGGCGGCGCGCAGCGTCGTCCCGGTCTCGACGACGTCGCACACGGCGTCGGCGACGCCCAGCCGGCAGGCGGTCTCCACCGCGCCGTCGAGCTTCACGACGTCGGCCTTGAGCCCCTGCTCGTCGAGGTATCGCCGCAGCAGGACAGGGTAGGCGGTGGCGATCCGCTTGCCGGCGAGCTGGTCCACGTCCTGGATCTCCGACTCGACCGGGGTGGCGAACCGGAACGAGGAGCGGCCGAAGCCCAGCGGCATGACCTCCACCGCGCTGGGGCCCTCGCCGTCGGCCGGCGCCGTCTCCAGCAGCATGTCGCGGCCGGTGATGCCGACGTCCAGCGTGCCGGCGGCGACGTAGACGGCGATGTCGCGCGGGCGCAGGTAGAAGAACTCGGTGTCGTTGTCCGGGTCGTAGACGGCGAGGTCCTTGGCGCTGCGCCGCTGGCGGTAGCCGCTCTCCGCGAGCATCTCCGCCGCCGGCTCGCTCAGCACACCCTTGTTCGGCACAGCGACGCGCAGCACTCGAGGTCTCCTCGGACGTGAGATGGCAGGGCAGCCCCGCTGCAGGGCCCCGCCGCGAGCGCAGCGAGCGGTGGGGGCAGCGGGGTCCTTCTTCAGAGGTGAGAGTAGACGTCGTCGAGGGTGAGGCCCCGGGCGAGCATGAGCACCTGCACCCGGTAGAGGAGCTGGCTGATCTCCTCGGCGGTGCGCTCCTCGCCTTCGTGCTCGGCGGCCATCCAGGACTCGGCGGCCTCCTCCACGACCTTCTTGCCGGCCGCGTGCACCCCGTCCCGGACAGCGGCGACGGTGCCCGAGGTGGCGTCACCGGCGGCCACCTTCGCGGTGAGCTCGGCGAACAGGCTGTCGAAGGTCTTCACGGGCGGGCCTCCTGGCCGACGGGGGTGGCGGAGAACCCGGTCTGCCGCTGGGGGGTGCGCAGCTCGCGGAGCACCAGCGCGGTCTGCAGCGCGGCGAGGGTGGCCTCCCAGCCCTTGTCCTCGGCCGCGCCCGGCAGCCCGGACCGGTCGCGGGCCTGCTGCTCGTCGTTCGTGGTGAGGACACCGTTGCCCACCGGCTTGCCGGCGTCCAGCGCCACGCGGGTGAGCCCGGCGGTGACGGCGTCGCAGACGTACTCGAAGTGCGGGGTCCCACCGCGGACCACGACGCCCAGCGCCACGACCGCGTCGTGCCGCTCGGCGAGGGCCTGGGCGACGACGGGCAGCTCCACCGCCCCCGGGACCCGGACGACCGTCGGGGCGCCGATGCCGCAGGCCCGCGCGGCCTCGACCGCGCGGTCGAGCAGCGCGCCGGTGATCTCGGCGTGCCAGGTGGTGGCGACGATGCCGAGGGTCAGGCCGGCGGCGTCGACCGGGGCCGCCGCCGGTGCTCCGCTGCCGCTCATGCGGGCTGCTCGTCCTGGCCGAGGGGCACGTCGGTGCCCGGCACGGTCGTGGCGCCCGGGGCGTCGGCGGGACCCGACTCGGTCTCGGGCTCGATGATGTCGAGCAGGTGCCCCATGCGATCCCGCTTGGTGCGCAGGTAGCCCAGGTTCTCCGCGGTGACGTGGCTGGGCAGGGACACCCGGCCCAGCACCCGCAGCCCGTAGCCCTCCAGCCCGGCGCGCTTGGCCGGGTTGTTGGTGAGCAGGCGCATGGTGCGGATGCCGAGGTCGACGAGGATCTGCGCGCCGGTGCCGTAGTCCCGCGCGTCCGCGGGGAGGCCCAGGTCGAGGTTGGCGTCGACGGTGTCGGCGCCCATGTCCTGCAGCTGGTAGGCCTGCAGCTTGTGCAGCAGGCCGATGCCCCGGCCCTCGTGCCCGCGGATGTAGAGCACGACGCCGCGCCCCTCCTGGGCGACGGCGGCCAGCGCCGCCTGCAGCTGGGGGCCGCAGTCGCAGCGCAGCGAGCCGAAGACGTCGCCGGTGAGGCACTCGGAGTGCACGCGGACCAGCACGTCCTCGCCGTCGCCGATCTCGCCGTAGACGAAGGCCACGTGCTCGCGCTCGTCGTAGGAGCTGCGGTAGCCGACGGCGGTGAAGGTCCCCGGCGCCAGCGGGACGATCGCCTCGGCCACCCGCTCGACCAGCTTGTCGAAGCGCTTGCGGTAGGCGATGAGGTCGGCGATGGAGATCATCACGAGGTCGTGCTCGTCGGCGAAGACCCGGAGCTCGTCGCTGCGGGCCATGCCCACCGGGTCCTTCTCGCTGACGATCTCGCACAGCACGCCCGAAGGGCGCAGGCCGGCCAGCATGGCCAGGTCGACGGAGGCCTCGGTGTGCCCCGGGCGCCTCAGCACGCCACCGTCGCGGGCCCGCAGCGGCACCACGTGCCCGGGCCGGGCCAGGTCGGCCGAGGTGGTGTCGGCGGCGGCCAGCGTGCGGATGGTGTGCGCGCGGTCCGCGGCCGAGATGCCGGTCGTGACGCCTTCCCGGGCGTCGACGGTGACGGTGTAGGCGGTGCCCAGGCGGTCCTGGTTCACCCGGTGCATGGGGGGCAGGTCCAGCCGGTCGGCGTCGGCCTCGGTCACGGCCACGCAGACGTAGCCGGAGGTGTAGCGGACCATGAAGGCGACGAGCTCCGGGGTGGCCAGCTCGGCGGCGAAGATGAGGTCGCCCTCGTTCTCGCGGTCCTCGTCGTCGACGACGACGACCGGACGGCCGTCCTTGATGGCGGCGATGGCGCTCTCGATGGAGTCCAGCCGGGTGCGCGGCTCGCTCATGCGCGTGCTCCGAGCAGGCGTTCCACGTACTTGGCGATCACGTCGACCTCCAGGTTGACGGGCTCCCCCGGGGCGCGCGCGCCGAGCGTGGTCTCGCGGAGGGTGGTGGGGATGAGGCTGACCTCGAACCAGGGGTCGGGGTCGGCTGTCGCGCTGACCGCGCTCACGGTCAGCGAGACGCCGTCGACGGCGATGGAGCCCTTCTCGACGACGTAGCGGGCGAGGTCGGCCGGGAGGGCGATCCGCACGACCTCCCAGTGCTCGCCGGGGGTGCGGGAGACGATCCGGCCGACGCCGTCGACGTGGCCCTGGACGATGTGCCCGCCCAGGCGCGTGTGCGGGGCGACCGCGCGCTCGAGGTTGACCGGCTGCCCGTCGGCGACCGCACCCAGGCTGCTGCGGCGCAGCGTCTCGGCCATGACGTCGGTGGTCCAGACGCCGCTGCCGTCGCCGCCGGGCTGCACGCCGGTGACGGTGAGGCAGACGCCGTTGACCGCGATCGAGTCACCGAGGGAGACGTCGGTGAGCACGGTGCGGGCGCGGATGCGCAGGACGGCGGAGTCGCCCTGGTCCTCCCGGGCGGCCAGGGTGCCCACCTCCTCGACGATGCCGGTGAACACCTCAGCTCCCTCCGTCCACGTCGTCCCCGCCGGTGCGGGTGCCCCCACCAGTGTGCCGGGTGGGGTGCAGCCGGATCTGCACGTCCCCGCCCAGGGGGGTGAGGTCGGCGACCGAGAAGGACAGCGCCGAGCCGATGCCGGAGATTCCCAGGTCGCCCACGAGCGAGGGCCCGGCCCCCAGCAGCTTGGGTGCGAGGTGGACGACGGCTTCGTCGACGAGCCCGTCCCGCAGGAAGGCGGCGGCCAGCGTCGGCCCGCCCTCCAGCAGCACCCGGCGGACGTCGCGGGCGAACAGCTCGGCCAGCAGCTCGGCCGGGCTCCCGGCGCGGCTGACCAGCGTGGGAGCGGCGGCGTCCAGCACGCGGGCGGTGGCCGGCAGCCGGTCGCGGCGGTCGACGACGACGCGCAGCGGCTGCCGGGCCGTGGCCCGGCCGTCGGCGTCGCGGACGGTGAGCTGCGGGTCGTCGGTGAGCGCGGTGCCCGAGCCGACGACGACGGCGTCGCAGCCGGCCCGGAGCCGGTGCACCTCGGCGCGCGCCTCCGGCCCGGTGACCCAGCGGCTGCTGCCGTCGGCCGCGGCGACCCTCCCGTCGAGGGTGGCGGCGACCTTCCACAGGACGTACGGGCGGTGCTCGCGCACGCCGGTCAGCCAGCCGGCGAGCGCTCCCTGCTCGGCGGCCTGCTGCTCGGCGCCCACGACCACGTCGACGCCGGCCGCGCGCAGGCGGTCCGCTCCACCACCGGCCAGCTCGGTCGGCTCGGGAACGGCGACGACGACGCGGGCGATGCCGGCGGCCAGCAGCGCGTCGGCGCACGGACCGGTGCGCCCGGTGTGCGCGCACGGTTCCAGGGTGACGACGGCGGTGCCGCCCCGGGCCCGCTCCCCGGCCTGCGCCAGGGCCACGACCTCGGCGTGCGGGCCGCCGGGTGGGTGCGTGGCGCCCTCGCCGACGACGCTCCCGTCGGCGGCCAGGACCACCGCGCCCACGGCAGGGTTGGGGCTCGTCGTCCCGAGGACGCCGGCGCCGAGCTCGCGGGCGCGGGCCATGGCGCTGGACTCGTGCGCCGGGAGAGTGGCGCTGGACCCGTGCGCGGGGAGAGTGGCGCTGGACCCGTGCGCCGGGATGCTGGCGGAGCGCTCCGCCGGGGAGAGGCTCACCCGCGCATCGCGGCGGCGGCCTGCGCGCGCAGGGCGGCGATCGCCTCCGCGGGGTCGTCGGCGCCGTAGACGGCCGAGCCCGCGACGAACATGTCGACGCCGGCCTCGGCGGCCTGCTCGATCGTGCCGGCGTTGATGCCGCCGTCGATCTCCACGAGGAGCTGCAGGTGGCCGGTGTCGACCAGGTCGCGGGCCCGGCGCACCTTGGGCAGCACGTCGGCCATGAAGGACTGGCCGCCGAAGCCGGGCTCGACGCTCATCACCAGCAGGGTGTCGAAGTCGGGCAGGACGTCGAGGACGTCGTCCAGCGGCGTACCCGGCTTGATCGCCAGCCCGGCAAGGGCACCGGCGGCGCGCAGGTCGCGGGCCACCTTCCGCGGATCGATGCAGGCCTCGGCGTGCACGGTGACGTTGCGTGCACCCGCCTCCGCGTAGCCCGGCGCCCAGCGCTCGGGGTCCTCGATCATGAGGTGGCAGTCCAGCGGCACGGGGCTGACCCGCTGGATCGCCTCGACCACCGGCAGGCCCAGGGTCAGGTTCGGGACGAAGTGGGCGTCCATGACGTCGACGTGCAGCCAGTCGGCGTCGGCCACGCGCGCCACCTCGTCGGCCAGGCGGGCGAAGTCCGCCGACAGCAGGCTGGGCGCGATCATCGGTTGCCGGGACACGTCCGCCGAGTCTAGGTGTGCTCAGGGACGACGCCCGCGCCCCCGAGGTGGACTGCGTCTCGCCGGTCAGCCCCTGGCCTGCGCACGTGCAGCCGGCAGGGACGTCGACGTGCACCGGAGCCGCGGGGTGGCAGTCCGTGAGGGCGCACGTCACCCGCATCCTTCAGCGGCTGGGGGTCGCCGACCGGACCCGGGCCTCGTCAGCGGGTCCGGCGGAGCAGCGCCATGAACATCGCGTCCGTGCCGTGCCGGTGCGGCCACATCTGCCCGAAGCCCCCGCGCGCGATACCCGGCACCTCCGGGAACAGCGGTGCCACGGGCAGCACTTCGACGTCGTCCCGGGCGGCGGCGGTGCCGACGACGCCCACCGTCTCCTCGGTGTGCGGCGAGCACGTCACGTAGGCCAGCACCCCGCCCGGGCGCACCGAGGCCAGCGCCGCGGCGAGCAGCTCGGTCTGCAGCTCCACCAGCGCCGGGACGTCCTCCGGCGTCCGCCGCCAGCGCACCTCCGGGCGGCGGCGCAGCGCTCCCAGCCCGGTGCAGGGGGCGTCCAGCAGCACCCGGTCGAAGGAGCCGGGCGCCCACGGCGGCTCGCGGCCGTCCGCGGTCAGCACCTCGACGCCGGCCTCGCCGCCCAGCGCCTGGCGGACCAGCTCGGCCCGGTGCGGCGCCCGGTCGGCGGCGGTGAGCCGGACCCCGTCGGGGCGGAGCGCGGCGAGCAGGCCCGCCTTGCCACCGGGGCCGGCGCAGACGTCCAGCCAGGCCTCGTCCCGCCCCTCCAGCGGCGCCCGGGTGAGCAGCAGGGCGGCGAGCTGGCTGCCCTCGTCCTGCACCGCCGCGCGCCCCGCGCGCACCGACGCCAACCGGCCGGGGTCCCCCCCGCCGAGGCGCACCGCGTACGGCGACCAGGGGCCGGGCTCGCCGCCGGACTCCTCGGCGAGCGCGCCCCGCTCCACCCGCCGGGCGACCAGGTGCACCTCGGGCGCCGCGTCGTCGGCGAGCAGCGCCGGCTCCAGCTCGGAGTCGCCGCCCAGGGCGTCGCGCCAGGCCTCGACGATCCAGCGCGGGTGGTCGGTGGCCAGGGCCAGCCGCTCGTCGCCCTCGACCCCGAGGGCCGCCAGCCAGGCGGCCCGGTCACCGCCCGCGGCGACCTTCCGCAGCACGGCGTTGACCAGGCCGGAGGCCCCCGTGCCGACGATCGCGCGGGTCAGCGCGACCGTGGTGTCCACGGCCGCGTGCGAGGGCACCCGGAGGTCCAGGATCTGGTAGGCGCCCAGCCGCAGCAGGTCCAGCACCCGCGGGTCCAGCTCGGGCAGCGGGCGGGACACCAGCCCGGTCAGGATCGCGTCGAGGGTGCCCTGGGCGCGCAGCGCGCCGTACGCGAGCTGGGTGGCGAAGGCGGCGTCGCGGGGCTCGAGGTCGCGCTCGCGCAGCAGCTGCGGGAGGAGCAGGTTGGCGTAGGCGTCCCGCGCGGAGACGCCGTCCAGGACGTCGTAGGCGGTGAGCCGGGCGCCGTCGAGCGGACGCCGCCGGGGAGCCGCGTGCGGCCGGCCGCCGCGGCGTGGGCCGCCTCCCTGGCGCTTCGGCGGGCGGGTCACTCGCCCCCCAGCCGCTCGCCCGGCGCGGGGCGCGCCCCGCGGGCCCAGTCCGCCGCCGGCAGCATCCGCTTGCCCGCGGGCTGCACCTGGTCCAGCCGCACCGCGGCGTTGCCGGTGCCCACGAGCACGCCGCTGCCCTCGACGTGCAGCTCGCCGGGCTCCAGCGCCGGCCCCCCGGGCACGGGGAGGACGGGGCCGAGCCGCAGCCGCTCCCCGCGCCACGTGGTCCAGGCGCCGGGTGCCGGGGAGACACCCCGGATCCTCCGGTCGACCACGTGCGCGGGCAGCGCCCAGTCGACCCGGGCGTCCGCGGTCTCGACCTTCGGGGCGAGGCTGACGCCCTCCGACGGCTGCGGCTGCGGCTCGAGCGCGCCGGCGGCGATGCCGTCCAGTGTGGCCAGGAGCAGCTGCGCGCCGCTGACGGCCAGCCGTCCGAGCAGGTCGCCCGCGGTGTCCCGCGGCCGGATCGTCTCGGTCAGGGTGCCGTAGACGGGGCCGGTGTCGAGGCCGGCCTCCAGGAGGAAGGTCGAGGCCCCGGTGACCTCGTCGCCGGCCATGATCGCGTGCTGCACCGGCGCGGCCCCCCGCCACGCGGGCAGCAGGGAGAAGTGCAGGTTCACCCAGCCGCGCGGCGGCACGTCCAGCGCCGCTTGCGGCACCAGCGCGCCGTAGGCGACGACGGGGACGCAGTCGACGGCGAGGTCGGCGAGCTGGTCGAGGAACCCCGGCTCGCGCGGCGACCGCGGCTGGAGCACCGGGAGGCCGGCCGCGTCGGCGCGCTCCGCGACCGGGGACCGGCTCACCTTGCGGCCGCGCCCCGAGCGGGCGTCCGGCCGGGTCAGGACCGCGACGACCTCGTGGTCGGAGGCGAGCAGCGCCTCCAGCGAGGGGACGGCGGGCGCCGGGGTGCCGGCGAACAGGAGCTTCAGTGCGGGCTCACCTTCACGACGGGGAGGTAGCTGCCGTGGCCCTGCCACTCGGCGGCGCGGATCTCGGCGCGCGCGGCCGCCCGGTCGGCGTCGGCGAGCCGCTCGACGAACAGCACGCCGTCGAGGTGGTCGGTCTCGTGCTGTATCGCGCGGGCCAGCAGCTCGGAGCCCTCGACGCGCACCGGGTCGCCGTGCACGTTCCACCCGGTGGCGACCACGTGCAGGTGGCGTCGGCAGTCGTAGCGCAGGTCGGGGATGGACAGGCAGCCCTCGGGGCCGTCCTGCACCTCCTCCCCCACCGCGGCGACGTCGGGGTTGACCAGGTGGCCGACCTCCCCGTCGACGTACCAGGTGAAGACCCGCAGGCCGACGCCGATCTGCGGCGCCGCCAGGCCCGCGCCCCCGGCCGCCCGCATGGTGTCGGTCAGGTCGTCGACGAGGCGCCGGAGCTCGGCGTCGAAGTCGACGACCGGGGCCGCGGGCCGGTGCAGCACCGGGTCGCCGAACAACCGGATGGGGGTGACGCTCACCGGTCGATCGTATGCGGGGCCGCCGACCCCTCCTCGGCCAGCGCGGCCCGGACGGCGGCGGCGACGTGCAGGGCCGTCGTGGGGAACGTCGGGACGGGCACGTCGTCCGGCCCGATCAGCAGCTCGATCTCGGTGCAGCCGAGCACCACCCCCTGCGCCCCGCGGGCCACCAGCCGGTCGACCACCGCCCGGTACGCCTGCCGGGACTCCTCCCGGACGACGCCGAGCACCAGCTCCTCGTAGATGACCCGGTGCACCAGGTCGCGGTCGGCCTGCTCGGGGACGAGCACCTCCAGGCCCGCCGCCGCCAGCCGGTCGACCAGGAAGGGCTGCGCCATCGTGTAGCCGGTGCCGAGCAGCCCGACGCAGGACAGACCCTCGGCTTTGATCGCCTCGGCAGTGGCGTCGCCGATGTGCAGGAACGGCACGTCGATCGCGCCGGTGACCGCGTCGGCGACGGTGTGCATCGTGTTGGTGCAGAGGAGGACCAGGTCGGCGCCGGCCGCCTGCAGCGCCCGGGCGTCCGCCGCGAGCAGCTCCCCGGCCGCCGCCCACTCGCCGGCGGCCTGCAACCGCTGGATACCGGCGAAGTCCACCGAGAGCAGGATGCAGCGCGCCGAGTGGAACCCGCCGAGCCGGTCGCGCACCTGCTCGTTGAGCAGCCGGTAGTAGAGCGCGCTGCTCTCCCAGCTCATGCCGCCCAGCAACCCGATCGTCCTCACCGCGGCATGGTCGCAGCCCACCGGCGCCCCGTGGAGGGGTGCGGGCCTCCGACGTTCCCCGGGGCGCAGTCGCGTTCTGCCCACGCCGGCGGGGCAGAGCGCGATCGTCCGGGAGACAGCGCGACCGGGGACCCACCTGGCGGCGGCATGCGGGCACACGCCGCGGGACGCCCCCGCGGCTCCCCGGGGTGGCGAGCCCTACACCAGGTCGAGCGGGTCCAGCTGCACGCGCACGTGCTCGGGCACCTTCTTCGCGCTCCGCACGCCCTGCACCTCGGCCAGTGCGTGCGCCAGGGCAGCGCCCTCGGTCCGCGGCACCCGCACGAGGTACCGCTCGCGCTCCCCCTCCTGCCCGGGTCGCGGCCGCTCCGGCACCGGGCCCAGGAGATCGGCGGCGTCCGGGAGACGCGCGGCGGCCAGGAAGTCGGCCAGCGCCGACGGCGACCCCACCAGCGACGCCATGCGGCTCACCGGCGGGAAGCCGAGCTCCCGGCGGTCGGCCAGCTCGCGCTCGGCGAGCCCGGCAGGGTCCCAGCGCACCAGGGCCTGCACCACCGGGTGGGCGGCGTCGGCGGCGACGACCACCTGGCCGCCGGCGGGCCCCGGCCGCACGAGCGCGGCGGCGTTGGTCCACCTCCGCAGCGTCTCCTCCCCGGCCCGCAGGTCGGCCCGGCCCAGCAGCGCCCAGGAGTCCAGCAGCAGCGCGGCACCGTAGCCGCCGTCGGCCACCGGCTCGGCGCCCGGCGTGGCGACCACCAGCGCCGGACCCGGCGGCACGGTGGCGAGGACGCCTGACGTGCTCCCCGAGGTGCGGACGGTGGTCCCGGGGAAGGCGCGCGCGAGCTCCTCGGCGGTGCGCGACTCCCCCACCACCGCGGCCCGGAGCTTGGTGGCGTGGCAGTGCGGGCAGTCGAAGGTGGCCGCGGGCCGGGCGCACCAGCGGCAGGCCGGGATGCGGGTGCCCTCGGGACCGGGGCGCGGCGAGATGCCGAGCGGGCCGGCGCAGTGCGCGCAGCGGGCGGGCGCCCGGCAGCGGGCGCACGACAGCGACGGCACGTAGCCGCGCCGGGGCACCTGCACGAGCACCGGCGCACCCGCGGCCAGCGCCCGGCGCGCCGTCTCGTAGGCCAGCGAGGGCAACCGCGCGGTGCGGGCAGCGGGGTCGCGGGCGAGCTCGAAGTCGTCACCGAGCGCCTGCACCCGCGGGGCCGAGGCGCGCAGCGCCGCGCGGTCGGCGACCAGCTCGTTCGCCCAGCCCGACTCGACCAGCAGCGCGGCCTCGGCGGTGCGCGACGTCCCCGCGACGACGGCGGCGCACGAGTCGAGCCAGGCCCGCTGCACCAGCACGTCGCGGGCGTGCGGGTAGGGCGCGCGCTCGTCGGAGTGGAGGTCGTCGCCGTCGTCCCAGACGACCACCAGGCCCAGATCGCGGACCGGCGCGAACATCGCCGCCCGGGTGCCCAGCACGACCTGCGCGGCCCCGCGCGAGGCGGCGAGGAACCGGCGGTAGCGCTTCTCCGGTGAGTCGTCGGCCCGCAGGACCGTGAACGAGTGCTCGGGCAGCAGGCGCTGCGCCGCCGCGGTCAGCCGGTCCAGGTCCCGGCCGTCGGGGACCACCACCAGCGACCCGCGCCGCCCCGAGAGCGCCGCGCGGCAGAGCTCGACGAGCCGGGTCGGCCAGTCCTCACCGGGCAGCGCCGTCCAGACCGCGCGCGCCGGCCGCCCCTCGGCCAGGGCGGCCAGGAGCGCCGGGCCTGCCTGGTACCGGGCGAACCCGGCGGGGTCCGGCGGCTCCGGCAGCGCCTCCGGTGTGGGCGACTCGCGCTTCTCCGCCGCGCCGCGCCGCGGCGGCAGGGCCAGCCGCAGCACGTCGCTCGCCGTCCCCGCGTAGCGGTCCGCCACCGCCCGGACCAGCCGCGCGACCTGCGGGGTCAGCACCGGCTCGCCGGAGGGCACGTGCGAGAGCGGCTGCAGCCTGCCGGAGAAGTCGGTGCTGTCCGCCAGCTCCCAGACGACGCCGTCGACGAGCCGGCCGTGGAAGCGGACGCGCACCCGGCACCCGCCCTGCACCGTGCCGGCGTACTTCTCCGGGACGGCGTAGTCGAACGGCCGGTCCAGGTGCGCCAGGGGTACGTCCACGACGACCCGGGCGACCTGCACCGGACCAGTCTCCCCGTTCACACCGACAGGACCTCGGCGGCGGCTCCGCTGCAGGGGCCCGCGCCGAGCTCGCGAGGCGCGGGGGCAGCGGGGTCCTTAAGCGACCGCGGCCTTGAGCGCCTCCACCCGGTCCAACCGCTCCCACGGCAGGTCGAGGTCCGCGCGGCCGAAGTGGCCGTAGGCCGCGGTGGGGCCGTAGATCGGCCGCAGCAGGTCCAGGTCGCGGACGATGGCACCCGGCCGCAGGTCGAACACCGAGGTGATCGCCTTCTCCAGCGCCTCGTCGGCGACCGTGCCGGTGCCCTGCGTGTCGACGAACAGCCCCACCGGGTGCGCCGCGCCGATGGCGTAGGCCACCTGCACCTCGCAGCGGCGGGCCAGCCCGGCGGCGACCACGTTCTTGGCCACCCAGCGCATGGCGTAGGCCCCCGAGCGGTCGACCTTCGACGGGTCCTTGCCCGAGAAGGCGCCGCCGCCGTGGCGGGCCATGCCGCCGTAGGTGTCGACGATGATCTTGCGGCCGGTGAGCCCGGCGTCGCCCATGGGGCCACCGATGACGAACTTGCCGGTCGGGTTCACCAGGAGCCGGTGCCCCGTGGTGGGCAGGCCGAGTGCTGCCAGCTCCGGCTCGACGACGAGCTCCTCGATGTCGGGGGTCAGCAGCGTCTCGATGGAGATGTCCTCGGCGTGCTGCGAGGAGACGACGACCGTGTCGACGGCGACCGGGCGGTCGTCCTCGTAGACGACGGTGACCTGCGTCTTGCCGTCCGGGCGCAGGTAGGGCACCGAGCCGTCCTTGCGCACCGCGGAGAGCCGCCGGGACAGGCGGTGGGCCAGCGCGATCGGCAGCGGCATGAGCTCGGGGGTCTCGTCGGTCGCGTACCCGAACATCAGGCCCTGGTCGCCGGCGCCCTGGCGCGCGATCGCGTCCTCGACGGCCTGCTCCTGGTCGCGGACCTGGGCCTGCGTCCGCGACTCGTACCCGATGTCGACGCCCTGGGCGATGTCGGGCGACTGCGCACCGATGGAGACGCTCACGCCGCAGGAGGCCCCGTCGAAGCCCTTGCGCGAGGAGTCGTAACCGATCCGCAGCACCGTCTCGCGGACGATCGCCGGGATGTCGACGTAGCCGGCCGTGGTCACCTCACCGGCGATGTGCACCTGACCGGTGGTGATCAGCGTCTCGACGGCGACGCGGCTGCGCGGGTCCTGGGCGAGCATGGCGTCCAGGATCGAGTCGCTGATCTGGTCGGCGATCTTGTCCGGGTGGCCCTCGGTCACCGACTCGGACGTGAAGAGGCGGCGTGGCACTCGGTACTCCCTGGGGACGGCGGCTCGACGGGTCGTTCGGTGCGGAGCACCGGGGAGGAACGTTACCGGCGCGCCCCCGAGGCGGGCACGACGGCGTCCGTCAGCCCTGCGCGGGCGGGTCCAGCCGGGTCGCGACGGCGGTCCAGATCCCGGCGGCGACGGCGTCCTTGCTGCCCCGCGGGACCTCGGTGACCGGGCCGTCGGCGGCGAGCACCACGACGGCGTTGTCCGGCCGGCCGAAGACCTGCCCCGCCGAGACGTCGTTGACCACGAGCAGGTCGCAGCCCTTGCGGGCCAGCTTCGCCCGGGCGTGGGTGAGCACGTCCCCGTCGGCGTCCCCGGTCTCGGCGGCGAAGCCGACGACCAGCTGACCGGGTGACCGCTCGCCGACGAGCTCGGCGAGCACGTCGGGGTTGCGGACGAGGTCGATCCGGGTGGGCTCGGCGGCCGACCCCTTCTTCAGCTTGGTCGCGGCGACGCCGGCCGGGCGGAAATCGGCCACCGCCGCGCTCATGACCACCACGTCGGCTGCCGCCCCCCGGCCCGCCCCGGCCTCCGCGAGCATCGCCGTCCGCAGCTCCTCGGCGCTCTCGACGGCCACCACCCGCACACCGAACGGCGCGGGGGCCCCGACGTTGGCGGCGACCAGGACCACCTCGGCGCCCCGGGCGGCCGCGACGCGGGCCAGCGCCCACCCCTGCATGCCCGAGGAGCGGTTGCCCAGGTAGCGCACCGGGTCCAAGGGCTCGCGAGTGCCGCCGGCGCTGATGACCACCTTCCGGCCGGCGAGGTCGCGGGGCAGCGCGGCGGCCCCGCCCTCGAGCACGACCGCGGCCAGCGCCGCGATGTCGGCGGGCTCGGGCAGCCGGCCGGGACCGGAGTCCGGCCCGGTGAGCCGGCCGACGGCGGGCGGGAGGACGATCGCGCCCCGGCGGCGCAGCGTCGCGACGTTGTCCTGCGTCGCGGGGTGCAGCCACATCTCGGTGTGCATGGCCGGCACGAAGACCACCGGGCA
This sequence comes from Blastococcus sp. SYSU DS0533, assembly GCF_054050775.1. Classification (NCBI taxonomy): domain Bacteria; kingdom Bacillati; phylum Actinomycetota; class Actinomycetes; order Geodermatophilales; family Geodermatophilaceae; genus Blastococcus; species Blastococcus sp. SYSU DS0533. The sequence continues at coordinate 88,916 of NZ_JBJGZZ010000008.1, forward strand.
GCGCGCGGTGAGCAGGGTCGCGGTGAGCAGGTCGTCGGCCCGGCCCGCGGCGGCCCGCGCCAGCAGGTCGGCGGTGGCGGGGGCGACGACGACCAGGTCGGCGTCCTGGCCGATGCGCACGTGCGCGACCTCGGGGACGTCGGACCACACGTCGGTGGTGACCGGGTTCCCGGACAGCGCCTCGAAGGTCGCCGCCCCGACGAAGTGCAGCGCCCCGGGCGTGGGGACGACGCGCACGTCGTGCCCCGCCTCGGTGAGGGCCCGCAGCAGCAGCGCGGCCTTGTAGGCGGCCACTCCCCCGCTGACACCCAGCACGATCCGGCTCATGCGCTCATCCTCCCCCACGCGCGACGACGCCCCCGGCACGGACCGGGGGCGTCATCATCACTTCGAGGTGCTGGAACGGCCCCCTCGCAGGAACCCGCCGCGAGCTCACGAGCGGTGGGGGCGAGGGGGTCCTTCTTCAGTTCTCGCCGGCGGTGTGCGCCAGCAGCCCCTCGTTGATCTCGCGCAGCGCGATCGACAGCGGCTTCTCCTGGGGCGCGGTGTCGACCAGCGGGCCGACGTACTCCAGCAGGCCCTCGGAGAGCTGGCTGTAGTAGGCGTTGATCTGGCGCGCGCGCTTGGCGGCGAAGATCACCAGGCCGTACTTGCTGCTGGTGCGCTCGAGCAGCTCGTCGATCGGCGGGTTGGTGATGCCCTCGGGGGCGGGTGCGACTCCGGACACGGTCGGACGGGTCTCCTCGATCGTTTTCGTGGGAGCGGGCGGGCCGGTGGACCGGCGGGCTCACTCGTGGGCGCTGCCCTCCGCAGGCGGAGCGGGTGGCGGCGCAGTCAGCAAGCCTACCAACTCGTCCGCCGCGCGGGCGACGTCGTCGTTGACGACCACCACGTCGAACTCGCCGGAGGAGTCCAGCTCGGCCTGCGCGATGGCGAGCCTGCGCTCCTGGACCGCCGCCGGCTCCGAACCGCGACCGGCCAGCCGGCTCACCAGCTCGGCCCACGACGGCGGGGCGAGGAAGACCAGCTGCGCCTCGGGGGCGCGGGCCCGGACCTGCCGGGCGCCCTGCAGCTCGATCTCCAGCAGCGCCGGCCGGCCGGTGGCCAGCTGGGCCTGCACCGGTGCGAGCGGGGTGCCGTAGCGGTTGCCGGCGTACTCGGCCCACTCGAGCAGCCCGTCGGTGGCGATCAGGCGGTCGAACTCGGCGGCGGAGACGAAGTGGTAGTGCACGCCGTCGACCTCACCGGGCCGGGGACGACGAGTGGTGGCCGACACCGACACCCAGACCTCCGGGTGCCGCCGCCGGACCTCGGCGACCACGGTGCCCTTGCCGACCCCGGAGGGTCCTGAGAGCACGGTCAGCCGTGCCGGTGTTGCTGCAGCCACTCGTCGTCCTCGCCCGGGGTCGTCGGCGGTTGCCGACGGCCCTCCTCAGACGGAGCCGTCGGCGGGGACCTGGTCGACGTCGACCTTGTCGCCGCCGAACTCGGCCTCCAGCGCCCGCCGCTGGTTGGCGCCCAGCCCCCGCACGCGTCGCGTGGGGGAGATCTCCAGGCGCTCCATGATCTTCGCAGCCCGCGCCTTGCCCACACCGGGCAGGGATTCCAGCACGGCGGAGACCCGCATCTTGCCGATCACTTCGTCGGTCTCGCCCTGCTTGAGGACGTCGCCGACCGTGGCGCCCTTGCTCTTGAGCCGCTCGCGCAGTTCGGCGCGCGCCTTGCGGGCCGCGGCCGCCTTCTCCAGGGCGGCGGCCCGCTGTTCCGGGGACAGTTCAGGCAGGGGCATCGTGCAACCCAATCGTGTCGTCGTCGGCCGATCTCCGGCCGGCGCTCGTGCGGTTCCCGGAGACGCACCGCGTCTCCGCTGCGAGCCTCTCGGTCGTCGTGGTTCCCGGCAAATCCGCAGGTCACGCGGTGGCACGGGGACCGGCCGCGCGACCCGGCGACCCCCGGTCCGCACGTTCCCCGCCCGCCCGGTGACCGTCCGTGATCCCCGCAGGTCAGGGGCTCCATCCGGACGGACCGGTTTCGCCCGGTCGACCGTCCTCGCAGGGCATCGACGGGACCGCGACACGCCGACGGGACGACACGCCCGGCGACGGTTCCCGGCCCGGTCAGCGGCCCGCGGCACCGCTCGGTGGAGGCGCCCGTCCCGTGCTCCGGGACGTCGACCTCGCCGTGCGGTCGCCGCCCTCGCGGTGCGCGGCGGGAGCAGCGGCGGTGCCCCGAGGGCGACCGGGCACCGTGGCGACCGCTCAGCGCGCCGCCGGCGGTCCCCCGCGCGGTGCCCTGCGCCCCAGCGCCCAGCCACCCAGGACGGCGAGGACCAGCAGGCCGACCACGGCGAGGCCGACGCCGGCGAGGTGCCCCCCGGTCCACAGCACCGACCAGCCGTCGAAGCTCAGGGTGAGCTCGCTGGCGTAGGCCTCGTCGACCGGCTGGTACGGGGCGTAGCTGCCGGTGTACGTCGTCCAGCCGAACTCCGGGGGCCCCACCCGGTTGGCCGCCGTGAAGGTCAGCACCCCGGCCACCAGCAGGGCGGCACCGAGGACACCCACCGCCCAGGGCGCTCCCCGCCTCATGCCGCCAGGGCCTCCGCCCAGCGCTCGGCCGCGGCGCGCAGCGCGGCGGGGCCGGGGCCGGCGCCGAGCACGTCCCTCGACACCGTGGGCACGACGGCGGCGCGGTCGCCGAACAGCCGTCGCAGGTCGCTGACCGTCCCGCCCTGCGCGCCCAGCCCCGGGGCCAGGACCGGGCCGCCCAGACCGGCCAGGTCGACGTCCAGCTCGCGCAGCGTGGCACCGACCACCACCCCGAAGGAGCCGGTGGTGGGCCCGAACCCGGTGGCGAGGTCCCGGACGGCGCCCGGCTCGGGCAGCGGGTCGCCCACGACCCAGGCGGGGGTGTTCCAGCCGCGCACGGTGTCGACGACGACCTGGGCGGCCGACCGTCCGCCGGTGAGCGCGCGCTGGAGGGTCCCGGCATCGGGGTTGGAGGTGCGGGCCAGCACGAACAGCCCACCGCCGTGATGCCGCGCGGTGTCGACGGCCGGCTGCAGCGACCCGGGCCCGAGGTAGGGGTTGACGGTCATCGCGTCCACCGCCAGCGGGTGGTCGCCGCGCAGGTGGTCGGCGTAGGCGGCCATGGTCGAGCCGATGTCGCCGCGCTTGGCGTCGAGCAGCACCAGCGCCCCGGCGGCGCGCGCCCGCGCCACCCCCTCCTCGAGGACGGCGAGCCCGCGGGAGCCGAACCGCTCGTAGAAGGCGACCTGCGGCTTGAGGACGGCGACCGAGCCCGCCAGCGCGCCGACCACCGCGTCGGTGAACGCGGCCACCCCGTCGGCGCTGTCGGGCAGCCCCCAGGCGTCGAGGAGGGCGGCGTGCGGGTCGATGCCGACGCACAGCGGCCCGCGGGAGGCCACGGCGTCGGCCAGCCGCTGCCCGAAGGGTGCGGTCACGGTGCCTCCACGGATCGGGACAGGCTCTCCCCCAGCGCATCGACGCAGCGCCGGGCGAGCAGGGGGTCGGCGAACGCGCCGGCGGCGGACTGCACGGCATCGGCACCGGCGGTGAAGAGCGCCTCGAACGACGCCGGGTCGGTCACCCCGCCCATCGCCAGGACGTCGAAGTGCACCCCGCCCGACGCGCGCAGCGCCACCAGGCGGCGGGTGAAGTCCAGCGCCGGCTCGCGCACCGCGATGCCCGACAGCCCGGCCAGCTCCCGCCCGGGGAAGGTGGGCGAGCCGTCGCTGCGCCGCACCCGGCTCTGCACGGTGTTGATCCCCGCGATCCCGTCGACCAGCGGCGCCAGCCTCGGGACCAGCGCGGCGAGCCGCTCGCGGTCGAGCCAGGAGAGCTTGGCCACCAGCCCGGTGCGGTCGTCGAGCTGCCGGCGCACCGCCTCGACGACCGCGACGGTGGCGTCGGCGTCCAGGCACAGCGGCGGCTTCACCCCGGCCGCCGACCGCTCCAGGGTGTTCGGGCAGGAGAGGTTCAGCTCCACCACCGTCCCGCCGGCCTCCTGCGCCATGAGCGCGGTGCGGGCGAAGTCCGCCGCGAGGTCGTCGCCCTCCCCCATGACGCTCACCAGGAGCAGCTGCTCGTCGCCGACCGCGGCCACCGCGTGCGCGAGGTCGGCCATCCAGTCCTCCGGCTCCGGCGAGGGGACGCCGAAGGAGTTCACGCTGCTCACGGCCGGTGAGCCCGGCTCCACCCAGTCCCACGGGTCGGAGACGACGTCCGCGGCGGCCCCCGGGGGGAGGCTCGACGTCTGCCCCGGGGCGACGGTCCAGTTCGGGGCCTCGTTGGGCGGGTGGGCGCGACCGCGGACGGTCTTGTACGTCAGCACGTTCCAGCCGTTGGCCACGTTGTGCCGCACCCACGCCGCGCTGCCGTTGAGCACGCAGGAGGAGACCCCGATCGGGAAGCCCACCGTGCGGCCGAGCAGCGGCCAGCGCCGGCCGCCCGCCGTCGGTCGCTCGGGCAGCCGTGGGCCCAGCGGGCGCTCCAGGTTCTCCCGGAAGGAGCCCAGCACGTCGTAGGCCGGGCTCGGCACCCCGTGGCGGGCCAGCAGGTCGGCCTGCCTGGCGGTGTAGAGCACGCGCGTCAGCAGCGGGAGGTCCTCCTCGCCCACCGCGCCGGCGGTGAGCCGGGCGGCCAGGTCGGTGGCCGCACCGGTCAGCGCCTCCAGGTCGGCCTGCGGGGGTCGCCCGAACCGGGTGACCCCCTCGGCGAACGCCGCGGGCAGCCCCTCGACCAGCCCGCGGGCGACGACGTCGTCGCGCAGCCGGCGGACCGCGCCGGGCGACGACGTCGTCACGCCTGCGTCCCCGCGAAGGTGCTCGGGCCGCCGTGGGTGCCGCCGGCCAGGGCGGCGTGCACCTCCTGCAGGCTGCGCACCCCGATCCCGCCGTGCCGGAGCGCCTCGATGCCCTGCACCGCGGCGGCCATGCCCTGCACGGTGGTGATGCACGGGATGCCGGCGCTCACCGCGGCCGTGCGGATCTCGTAGCCGTCCAGCCGCGGACCGCTGTTGCCCGGCGCCCCGAACGGCGTGTTGAACACCAGGTCGACGTCGCCGGCCTGGATCCGCTCGACGACGTTGCCCGGGCCCTCGCTGAACTTCCCGACCACCTCGGCCGCGACCCCGTGCCGCCGCAGCACCTGCGCGGTGCCGGTGGTCGCGAGCAGGTGGAAGCCCAGGTCGGCCAGCCGTTTGATCGGGAAGACCGCCGAGCGCTTGTCCCGGTTGGCCAGCGACACGAAGACCGTGCCCTCGGTGGGCAGCGAGCCGTAGGCGGCGGCCTGGGACTTGGCGAACGCCGTCCCGAACTGCGCGTCGAGGCCCATGACCTCGCCGGTGGACTTCATCTCCGGGGACAGCACCGTGTCCACCCCGAACCCCTCGATGGTGCGGAAGCGGTGGAAGGGCAGCACGGCCTCCTTGACCGCGATCGGCGCGTCGTCGGGCAGGTCGGTGCCGTCGCCGGCCGCCGGGAGGACGCCGGCGGCGCGCAGGTCGGTGATCGACTCGCCGACGGCGATGCGCGCGGCCGCCTTCGCCAGCTGCACCGCTGTCGCCTTGGAGACGAACGGCACCGTGCGGCTGGCGCGCGGGTTGGCCTCGATGACGTAGAGGATGTCGTCCTTGATCGCGTACTGGACGTTCATCAGCCCGCGGACGCCGATCCGCTCCGCCAGCTTCCCCGTCGCCGCGCGGATCTTCAGCAGGTCCGCCGAGCCGAGGGTGATCGGGGGCAGCGCGCACGCCGAGTCGCCGGAGTGGATGCCGGCCTCCTCGATGTGCTCCATGACGCCGCCCAGGTAGAGGTCGGTGCCGTCGTAGAGGGCGTCGACGTCGATCTCGACCGCGTCCTCCAGGAAGCGGTCGACCAGCACCGGGTGGTCGGCGCTGACCTCGGTCGCCTTGGCGATGTAGGCCTCGAGCGTGGCGTCGTCGTAGACGATCTCCATGCCGCGGCCGCCGAGCACGTAGGAGGGGCGCACCAGCACCGGGTAGCCGATCCCCGTCGCGATCGCGTGCGCCTCGGCGAACGTCGTCGCCGTGCCGTGCTTGGGCGCCAGCAGGCCGGTGTCGGCCAGCACGCGGGAGAACGCTCCGCGGTGCTCGGCGGCGTCGATCGCCTCCGGCGAGGTGCCCAGCACCGGCACGCCGGCGTCCTTCAGCCGCTGCGCCAGGCCCAGCGGAGTCTGCCCGCCGAGCGTGCAGATCACCCCGGCCACCGGCCCGGCCGCGCGCTCCGCCTCGACGACCTCGAGGACGTCCTCGAAGGTCAGCGGCTCGAAGTACAGCCGGTCGGCGGTGTCGTAGTCGGTGGAGACGGTCTCGGGGTTGCAGTTGACCATCACCGCCTCGTAGCCGGCGTCCTGCAGCGCCATGACGGCGTGCACGCAGGAGTAGTCGAACTCGATGCCCTGGCCGATCCGGTTGGGCCCGGAGCCGAGGATCAGCACCGCCGGCTTCTCGCGCGGCTGCACCTCGGTCTCCTCGTCGTAGGACGAGTAGTGGTACGGGGTGCGGGCGGCGAACTCGGCGGCGCAGGTGTCGACGGTCTTGTAGACCGGCCGCACGCCCAGCCGCCAGCGCAGCGCCCGGACGCCGTCCTCGCCGGCGAGCTCGGGGCGCAGGGCGGCGATCTGCCGGTCCGACAGCCCGTGCCGCTTGGCCCGCCGCAGCAGCCCCGCGGTCAGGGACGGCGTCTCGCGGACCTCCTCGGCCACCTCGCGGACCAGCGCGACCTGGTCGACGAACCACGGGTCGAAACCGCTGGCCTCGGCGACCTGCTCGACCGTCGCGCCCGCAGCCAGCGCCGCCTCGGCGGTGTAGAGCCGGCCGTCCACCGGGGTGCGCAGCGCCTCCAGCAGCTCCTCGGCCGAGCGTGCCTCCGCGCCCCCGGTCCAGAAGCCGGCGACCTTGGTCTCGGTGGACCGCATCGCCTTGCCCAGCGCCTCGGGGAAGTTGCGGCCCATCGCCATGACCTCGCCGACGCTCTTCATCGTCGTGGTCAGCCGCGGGTCGGCACCCGGGAACTTCTCGAAGGCGAACCGCGGGATCTTCACCACGACGTAGTCCAGCGTCGGCTCGAACGCCGCCGGGGTGACGCCGGTGATGTCGTTGGTGATCTCGTCGAGCGTGTAGCCGATGGCGAGCTTCGCCGCGATCTTGGCGATCGGGAAGCCGGTGGCCTTCGACGCCAGGGCCGACGACCGCGACACCCGGGGGTTCATCTCGATGACGACCAGTCGCCCGTCGGCGGGGTTGACGGCGAACTGGATGTTGCAGCCGCCGGTGTCCACCCCGACCTCGCGCAGCACGGCGATGCCGACGTCCCGCATCCGCTGGTACTCGACGTCGGTGAGGGTCATCGCCGGCGCGACGGTCACCGAGTCGCCGGTGTGCACGCCCATCGCGTCGATGTTCTCGATGGAGCAGATGACGACCACGTTGTCGCTGCGGTCGCGCATCAGCTCGAGCTCGTACTCCTTCCAGCCGAGCACCGACTCCTCGATGAGGACGGTGTGCACCGGGGAGTCGGCCAGCCCGTGGGCGGCCATGCGGCGCAGCATCGCCTCGTCGGTGGCGAAGCCGGAGCCGAGACCGCCCATGGTGAAGCTGGGGCGGATGACGACCGGGTAGCCGACCTCCTCGGCGGTCCCGATCGCCTCCTCGACGGTGCCGCACACCCGCGAGCGCGGGGCGTCCGCGCCGATGGACCGCACGATGTCCTTGAACATCTGCCGGTCCTCGCCGCGGTTGATCGCGTCGACGTCGGCACCGATCAGCTGGACGCCGTACTTCTCCAGGACGCCGCCCTCGTACAGGCCGATGGCGATGTTGAGCGCGGTCTGCCCGCCCAGGGTCGCCAGCAGCGCGTCGGGGCGCTCCTTGGCGATGACCTTCTCCACGAACTCCGGGGTCAGCGGCTCGATGTACGTGGCGTCGGCGATCTCCGGGTCGGTCATGATCGTCGCCGGGTTGCTGTTGACCAGGCTGACCCGCAGCCCCTCGGCCTTGAGCACGCGGCAGGCCTGGGTGCCGGAGTAGTCGAACTCGGCGGCCTGGCCGATGAGGATCGGGCCGGAGCCGATCACCATCACGTGCTGGATGTCGGTGCGCCTGGGCACGTCAGGCCTCCTTCTCGCCGGTGCTGCGCTCCACGACGGGAGGCGGGCTGACGGCTGTCCCGCCCCCGGGCCGATCCCCGCGGGCGGTCTCCATCAGGTCCACGAAGCGCTGGAACAGGGGTGCGGCGTCGTGCGGCCCGGCCGCCGACTCCGGGTGGAACTGCACGCTGAACGCGGGGGCGTCGACCAGCCGCAGCCCTTCGACGACGTCGTCGTTGAGGCCGACGTGGCTGACCTCGACCGGGCCGTAGGGCGTGTCGGTCGGCCGGTCCAGGGGCGCGTCGACGGCGAAGCCGTGGTTGTGGCTGGTCACCCGCACCGTGCCGCTCACCCGGTCGAGCACCGGCTGGTTCAGGCCCCGGTGGCCGAAGCGGAGCTTGTAGGTGCCCAGGCCCAGCGCCCGGCCGAGGATCTGGTTGCCGAAGCAGATGCCGAACAGCGGCCGGCGGGCCTCCAGCACCCCGCGCACGGCCTCGACGGCGTAGTCCGCGGCGGCCGGGTCGCCGGGGCCGTTGGAGAGGAACACCCCGTCGGGCCCCGCGGCCAGCAGCTCCTCCGCGGTGGCCGTGGAGGGCAGCACGTGGGTCTCGACGCCGAGCGCGGCCAGGTGGCGCGGGGTGGCGGTCTTGATGCCGAGGTCGAGGGCGGCGATGGTGAACCGCTTCTCCCCCACCGCCGGGACGACGTAGGGCTCCCCGGTGCTGACCGTGGGGGCGAGGTCGGCGCCGGTCATGCCCTCGGCCGCGGTGACGCGGGCGAGCAGCTCGTCGGCGGAGAGCTCGGTGCTGATCCCGGCGCGCATGGCGCCCCGGTCGCGCAGGTGCCGGGTCAGCGCCCGGGTGTCGACGCCGCTGATGCCGACGACCCCCTGCGCGACCAGCTCGTCGTCCAGGCTGCCGGTGGCGCGCCAGTTCGCCGGCCGGCGGGCGGGGTCGCGGACGACGAAGCCCGCGACCCACATGCGGCTGCTCTCGTCGTCCTCGCCGTTGACGCCGGTGTTGCCGATGTGCGGCGCCGTCATGGTGACGATCTGGCCGGCGTAGCTCGGGTCGGTGAGCGTCTCCTGGTAGCCGGTCATGCCGGTGGCGAAGACCGCCTCCCCGACCGTCGTCCCGGTGGCGCCGTAGGACTCGCCACGGAACGTGCGCCCGTCCTCGAGCACGAGGAGCGCTTCTGTCACTTCACTGCCTTTCCGGTGCATGCCACCCCGGGCGAGATCGGCGATCCCGCCCCCTTCGAGCCCTTGATGGGGGCGAGAGCGCAGATCTCGTCCCTGCGGTTACCACTCACCGTGTTGCCTTTCCGTCGAGCACGGTCGGGACGCCCCGCAGGAACGTCGCGACCACCCGGCCGGGGAGCTCCCGGCCGGCATAGGGGCTGTTGCGGCTGCGGCTGGCCAGCGCCGCGGGGTCGACCACCGCGCGGGTGGCCGGGTCGACGAGCACCAGGTTGGCCGGCTCACCGGGCGCGATCGGGCGGCCGTGGCCCTCCAGTCGGCCGATCGCCGCCGGGCGCACCGACATCCGGTCGGCGACGCCGGCCCAGTCGAGCCGGCCCGGCTCGACCATCGTCTCGATGACGACCGAGAGCGCCTGCTGCAGACCCAGCATCCCGGGCCGGGCCTGCGCCCACTCGCTCTCCTTGTCCTCCACCGCGTGCGGGGCGTGGTCGGTGCCGACGGCGTCGATCGTGCCGTCGGCCAGCCCGGCCCGGAGCGCCTCGACGTCGGCGTCGGTGCGCAGCGGCGGGTTGACCTTGAAGACGGGGTCGTAGCTCTCGGCGCACGCGTCGGTGAGCAGCAGGTGGTGCGGGGTGACCTCGGCGGTGACCTGCACGCCGCGGGACTTCGCCCAGCGCAGGATCTCCACCGAGCCCGCCGTCGAGACGTGGCAGACGTGCAGCCGGGCGCCGACGTGCTCGGCGAGCAGCACGTCGCGAGCGATGATCGCCTCCTCCGCGGCGGCCGGCCAGCCGGTCAGGCCGAGCCGGGCGGAGCGGTCCCCCTCGTGCATCTGCGCTCCGACGGTGAGCCGCGGCTCCTCGGCGTGCTGGGCGACGACGCCGTCGAAGGCCTTCACGTACTCCAGCGCGCGGCGCATGAGCGCGGGGTCGGCGACGCAGTGCCCGTCGTCGGAGAAGACCCGGACGCGCGCGGCGGAGTCGGCCATGGCGCCGAGCTCGGCCAGCCGCTCCCCCGCCAGCCCGACGGTCACCGCACCCACCGGCACGACGTCGACCAGGCCGGCCTCCTGGCCCAGCCGCCAGACCTGCTCGACGACACCGGCGGTGTCGGCGACCGGGTCGGTGTTGGCCATCGCGTGCACGGCGGTGAACCCGCCGAGCGCTGCGGCCCGTGAGCCTGTCTCCACGGTCTCGGCGTCCTCGCGGCCGGGCTCGCGCAGGTGGGTGTGCAGGTCGACCAGGCCGGGGAGGGCGACCAGCCCGGCGGCCTCGACGACCTCCGCGCCGGGGACCTCGAGCGACGCGCCCACCGCGGCGATCCGGCCGTCCTCCACCAGGATGTCGGCAGGGTCGCCGCCCAGCGGCCGGGCGCCCTTGATCAGGACGGTGCTCATGCGCTGCACATCTCCCCGCTCCGCTCGGCCGTTCCCTCCGCTCCTCGCTCGTTCCTCGCTGCGATGCTCACTCACTGGGCCCCCCGAGCAGCAGGTAGAGCACGGCCATGCGGGTCGAGACCCCGTTGGCGACCTGCTCGACGATCGTGGAACGGACCGAGTCGGCCACCTCGGCGGCGATCTCCATGCCGCGGTTCATCGGGCCCGGGTGCATGACGATCGCGTCGTCGGGCAGCGCGGCCATGCGGCGGGCGTCCAGGCCGTAGCGCCGGCTGTACTCGCGGGCGCTGGGGAAGAACGAGGCGTTCATCCGCTCCGCCTGCACCCGCAGCATCATGACGACGTCGCTCTTGGGCAGCGCGGCGTCCAGGTCGTAGCCGACCTCGGCCGGCCAGCTGCCCACGCCCACCGGCAGCAGCGTGGGCGGGGCCACCAGCGTCACCTCGGCGCCCAGGGTGTGCAGCAGCCCGACGTTGGAGCGCGCCACCCGGCTGTGCAGGACGTCGCCGACGATCGTCACCCGCACGCCGTCGAGGCGGCCCAGCCGCTGCCGGATCGTGTAGGCGTCCAGCAGCGCCTGGGTGGGGTGCTCGTGGGTGCCGTCGCCGGCGTTGACCACGCTGCCCCGCACCCAGTGGGCCAGCCGGTGCGGCGCCCCGGAGGCCGAGTGCCGGACGACGACGCCGTCGGCGCCCATCGCCTCGAGGGTGAGGGCGGTGTCCTTGAGGCTCTCGCCCTTGGAGACGCTGCTGCCCTTGGCGGAGAAGTTGATGACGTCGGCGCTGAGCCGCTTGGCCGCGAGCTCGAAGCTGATCCGCGTGCGGGTGGAGTCCTCGTAGAAGAGGTTCACCACCGTGCGCCCGCGCAGGGTGGGCAGCTTCTTCACCTCGCGGCCGGCGAGCGCCTGGTCGATCTGCGCGGCGGTGTCGAGCACCAGCGTCGCGTCGTCCCGGTCGAGGTCGGCGGCCTCCAGCAGGTGCCGCTTCACCGGTCCCCCTCCTCGGTCACGAGCACCTCGTCGACGCCGTCGGTCTCGGCCAGGTGCACCCGCACCTGCTGCGACCGCGACGTCGGCACGTTCTTGCCGACGAAGTCGGCGCGGATGGGCAGCTCCCGGTGCCCCCGGTCGACCAGCACCGCCAGCTGGACGCTCCGCGGGCGGCCCAGGTCGCGCAGGGCGTCCAGCGCCGCCCGCACCGACCGGCCGGAGAAGAGGACGTCGTCGACGAGGACGACGAGGCGGTCGTCGATCCCGCCGTCGGGCAGCACCGTGGGCTCCAGCGCCCGGACCCCGCGCAGCCGCAGGTCGTCACGGTAGAGCGTGATGTCGGCGGTGCCGACGTCGACCGCGACGCCGGTGAACGCCTGGATGCGGGCGGCCAGCCGGCGGGCGAGCGGAGCACCCCGGGTGGGGATGCCGACGAGCACCAGGTCGGAGAGCCCTCCGTCGGGCGCGCCGGGGTCCACCGTGGCGGCCCGCTCGATGAGCTGGTGGGCCATGCGGTCGACGACGCGCGCCACGTCGGCGGACGAGAGGAGGACGGTGGGGACTCCACCGGGAGCCGTGCTCCGGACAGGGTCGGGCGAGCGGGCCATGAGGCCTCCTTCCCCGCCTCACGGGACGGGTCGTTAAAGGAGTGGTCGGACCGGCGTCGACGGTACTGCACGGCCACCGGGCGCCCGCCGGCCCCCGGGAGCACCCGCCCGGGGGCAGCGCCCGCCTGCGCTTTCGCGCCTTCCCGCCTGTTGTGATCCGCGCTTCGCACGTACGCTGCGTGACGAACAGCCCCGATCCGAGACGACGGACAGTGAGCAGACAGCGATGAGCACCGACTACTCACGGGCCCTCGGCGCCCGGCTCCGCGCGATCCGCAACCAGCAGGGCCTCTCCTTGCAGGGCGTGGAGGACAAGTCGCACGGCCGCTGGAAAGCGGTCGTGGTCGGCTCCTACGAACGCGGCGACCGCGCCGTGACCGTGCAGCGGCTCTCCGAGCTCGCCGTCTTCTACGGCGTCCCGGTCTCCGAGCTGCTGCCCGACCCGCGACCCAGCTCCGCGGTCACCTCGACCAACAAGATCGTGCTGAACCTCGAGTCGCTGGGCTCCCTCCCGGCGGACGAGGCGGGCCCGCTGGCCCGCTACGCCTCCACCATCCAGGCGCAGCGGCACGACTACAACGGCAAGGTGCTGTCGATCCGCGCCGAGGACCTCAAGTCCCTGGCGATCATCTACGACATGAGCCCCGACGAGCTCACCTCCCGGCTCATCGAGTGGGGTGTGCTCTCCCCCGGCATGGAGGGCATCGTCAGCGCCGGTGGCGACGACGAGCTCGAGGAGGACGTCGACGACACCTGGGGTGACCGCCGGCGCTCCCCGCGCTGAACCAAGGCCCCCCTGGCCCTCGCGGCTCGCACGCTCGTCGTGGGGCCCTGCAGGGGGCCGTTCCAGTGCGTCACCCCGGGCCCTCGGCGTCCGCGGACCGGCTGGTCTCGGACACGCGCCGCAGGTGCTGTCGCCGGAGCAGCGGATGTGCCAGGGTGCGGCGACCCGGACGCCCGACCGGGAGGCGGGAGTCCGGCGTGCCTGCGGTGCAGATGGCGGGGGTCGCCAAGACCTACCGCGGACGGGGCGGTCAGGTGCTCCGCGCGCTCGACGGCCTGGACATGACCGTCGACTCCGGCGGCGTGCACGGGTTGCTCGGGCCCAACGGGTCGGGCAAGACCACCTCCATCCGGGTCCTGCTGGGGCTGGTCCGCCCCTCCGCCGGTGAGATCCGGCTCCTGGACCGCCCGGTGCCGACCGACCTGACCCGGGTGATCGGCGAGGTGGGCGCCCTGGTGGAGACGCCGCTGTTCTTCCCCGGCTTCTCCGGCCGCCGCAACCTCCGGCTGCTCGCCGAGACCGCCGGGGTGCCGGCGGCCCGCGTCGAGGAGTGCCTGGAGCTCGTCGACCTGCGCGACCGCGCCGACGACCGGTTCAAGGGCTACTCCCTCGGCATGAAGCAGCGTCTCGGCATCGCGGCGGCGCTGCTCAAGGCGCCGCGCCTGCTGATCCTCGACGAGCCGAGCAACGGGCTGGACCCGGCCGGGATCCGTGACGTCCGGGAGCTCATCCGGCGGCTGGGCCGCGACGGCCGCACGACGGTGCTGCTCTCCTCCCACCTGCTCGCCGAGATCCAGCAGGTCTGCGACTCGGTGACCATCCTCGCCCGGGGGCGCCAGGTCGCTGCCGGCCCCGTGGCCTCGGTGCTGGACCGCGCCGGCACCGGCGACGTCCGCGTGGCGGTGCCCGATCCGGCCGCCGCCGCCGCCGTGCTGGGCGGAGCCGGGTTCACGGTCTCCCCCGCGCCCGACGGGCAGATCCTCGTGCACGGCGCCCTGGCGCCGGGCGAGATCACCCGCGTGCTCGCCGGGCACGGCCACTACGTCGAGGAGCTGGTCCGCGTGACCCCCGACCTGGAGAGCGCCTTCCTCGCGATCACCGGGGAGCAGGCGTGAGCGCGGTGACCGACCAGCCCACGACCTCCACGCAGCCGGCCGCCACCCGGCGGCGGGGCAGCCTGTTCCGCGCCGAGGTGCACCGGTTCACCTCCCGCCGGTTCATCCAGGTGCTGCTCGGCCTGGCGCTCCTCGGCTGGCTCGGCGCCGTCGTCATCGGGTTGCTGAACTTCGGCGAGCCGAGCGACGCCGACGTCGCCGCCGCGACCCAGCAGCGCGACGAGTTCCTCGCCGGTGAGCGGGAGTTCCGGCAGGTCTGCGAGCAGGACGCCGAGCAGGCCGGGCAGCCCGTCGACCAGTTCTGCGGCCCGCCGCTGACCGAGTCCGACGTCCCCGTCTCGGACTTCCTCGCCACCGCGCCCTTCGACCTCGCCTCGGCCGGCGAGCCCGGCGCGATCGGGTTCGCGGTGGCCGCCTCGGTGCTCGCCTTCCTCATCGGGGCGACCTGGATCGGGGCGGAGTGGTCCACCCGCTCCGTCGTCGCCCTGCTGTTCTGGGTCCCGGACCGGCTGAAGGTCATCGGCACGAAGACCGGCGTCCTCGTCCTCGCGACCCTGACCCTCGGCGTCGCCGCTCAGCTGGCGTGGCTGGCGATGGCGTGGCTGCTCGACGCGGTGGTCGGCAGCGACGCCGGGGTGCCGGACGACTTCTGGTCCGGGCTGCTGGCCGCGCAGGGGCGCGGCATCGTGCTCACGGTCCTCGTCGGGCTCATCGGCTTCGGCCTGGCGAACCTGGTGCGCAACACCGGCGCGGCCCTGGGCGTCGGGTTCGTGTACTTCGCCGTCGCGGAGAACGCTCTGCGCATCCTCGAGCCCACGCTGGACCGGTGGCTGCTGTCCACCAACTCCATCGCGCTCGTCCTGCCGGGCGGCCTGGAGTTGTTCGACCCGGGTGCGGCGGGGCCCGCGCTCGCCGAGCCGGCCACCTACCTGGTGACCAACCTGCAGGGCGGCCTGGTCGTCGGGGTGTTCGCCGCGGTGCTCGTCGGTGCCGGCACCTGGCTGTTCGTCCGGCGCGACCTGCACTGAGGAAGGACCCCTCCGCCCCCCACCGCTCGCGGCGGCCCCTGCGGCGAGGCCGGGCGTGTCCGCACGCTCCTCGCCAGACCCTCCGGGCCCACCTCGTCGGTGCCGGGCACCGGCGGCCGAGCCGTCGAGAGCTGCCGCTAGGCCGTGGGGACCTCGGCGGCGAGGATGGCACCCAGGACGCCGTTGACGTACCGGGGCGACTCGTCGGTGGAGATCGCGCGGGCCAGTTCGACCGCCTCGTCGATGACGACGGCGTCGGGGACGTCGTCCACCCAGAGCAGCTCGAACGTCGCCATGCGCAGGATCGCGCGGTCGACGTCGGGCAGCCGGTCCAGCGACCAGCCCGACGTGTGCGCCTCGATCAGTTCGTCGATGCGCGCCCCGTGCTCGTCGACGCCCTGGACGAGCCGGATGGCGTGGTCGGGGACCGGCGGGTTGCCGTCGGCGACCCGCTCGCGAAGGAGCTCCATCCGCTCCCGGCCCCGCACGTCGGCCTCGTAGAGGACGTCGACGGCGCGCTTGCGCGCCTTGGTCCGTGCAGCCACCGGGTCAGCCCGCGGTCAGTTGACGCGGCCGAGGTAGCGGCCGTCGCGGGTGTCGACCTTGAGCTTCTCGCCGGTGCTGATGAACAGCGGCACCTGGATCTGCGCGCCGGTCTCCAGCGTGGCGGGCTTGGTGCCACCGGTGGAGCGGTCGCCCTGCAGGCCCGGGTCGGTGTGCTCGACGACGAGCTCCATGGTCACCGGCAGCTCGACGTAGAGCGGGGTGCCGTCGTGGACCGCGACGATGACCTCGGTGTTGTCGAGCAGGTAGTTGGCACCGTCGCCCACGGTCTCGGCGGGCACGTAGATCTGCTCGAAGGTGTCGCCGTCCATGAAGACGAAGTCGGTGCCCTCCTTGTACAGGTAGGTCATCGACCGCTTGTCCACGGTGGCCGTCTCGACCTTGGTGCCGGCGTTGAAGGTCTTGTCGACGACCTTGCCCGACAGCACGTTCTTCAGCGTCGTGCGCACGAAGGCCCCGCCCTTGCCGGGCTTGACGTGCTGGAAGTCGGTGACGGTCCAGAGCTGGCCGTCCAGGTTGAGGACGATGCCGTTCTTCAGGTCGTTGGTGGTAGCCATCTAGAGGACCAGCAGTTCCTTGCTCGTGAGGGTCAACAACTCGGGCGCGTCGTCGGTGACGATCAGGGTGTCCTCGATCCGGACACCGCCGTGGCCGGGCAGGTACACACCCGGCTCCACGGTGACGGCCATACCGGCGGCAAGAGTACCCGCGCCCTGCTGGCCGATGCCCGGCGCCTCGTGGATCTCCAGGCCCACCCCGTGCCCGAGGCCGTGGGTGAAGTGGTCGCCGTGCCCGGCCGCGACGATCACGTCGCGCGCGGCGGCGTCGACGGCGGCGACGTCCACCCCGACCGCGAGCGCCGCCCGGCCGGCCGCCTGCGACTCCGCCACCAGGGCGTAGACCTCCCGCTGCCAGTCCGCCGCCCGGCCCAGCACCAGGGTGCGGGTCATGTCGGAGTGGTAACCCTCGACGGTCGCGCCGAAGTCCAGCTTGAGGAAGTCACCGGGGCGCAGCTCGGTGCGGTCGGGACGGTGGTGCGGGATGGCCGAGTTGGCCCCGGTGGCGACGATCGTCTCGAACGACGGGGCCTCGGCGCCCAGGGCCAGCATCCGGGCGTCCAGCTCGCGGCCCACCTCCAGCTCGGTGCGGCCCGGCCGCAGCGCCCCCTCGGCGGCCAGCTCGGCCAGCGCCTGGTCGGCGACGGCGCACGCGCGGCGCAGCGACTCGACCTCGTCGGCGTCCTTGACCGCCCGCTGCCCCTCGACGGCCCGGCGCACGGACGCCAGCTCCGGCACGGTCCCGCCGGCGGCGGCGTCGACGAGCACCCGCTCCAGCCCGTGCAGCCCGTCGACGGTGAGGTCGTGCGACTCGTAGCCGATGCGCCGGGCGGGCGGCGCTCCGGAGCCAGAACGCACGGCCTCCCGGGCCAGCGCCGGCACGGTGGCCCGGTCGACGAGCAGCTCCAGGTCGGGGACCTGCACGCCCGCCTGGGTGGTGTACCGGCCGTCGGTGCCGAACACGTCACGGCCGTCCACCCGCAGCAGCAGCGCGCCGTTCGAGCCGGTGAAACCGGTGAGGTACCGGACGTTGAGCAGGTTGGTGACCAGCACGGCGTCCAGCCCGCGGTCCGCGGCGGTGGCCCGGAGCGCCTCCCGCCGCTCACGGGCGCGGCTCACGAGACACCCCGGAGCGTCATCCACTGCAGCGCCAGCACGTAGCCGTGCACACCGAGCCCGGCGATGGTGCCGTCGGCCACCCGCGAGACGTAGGAGTGCCGCCGGAACTCCTCGCGGCGGTGGATGTTGCTGATGTGCACCTCCACCACCGGGGCGGTGACCGCGGCGAGAGCGTCGTGCAGCACGACGGAGGTGTGCGTCCAGCCACCGGGGTTGACGATCACCGGGGCACCGGCATCGGTCGCCTCGTGGACCCAGCGCAGCAGCTGGCCCTCCTCGTCGGTCTGGCGCACCAGCACCTCGACGCCGAGCTCGCGGGCGGCCGTCTCCACGAGCTCGACCAGCTGGTCGTACGTGGTCGTGCCGTAGATCTCGGGCTCGCGGGTGCCGAGCCG
Source organism: Blastococcus sp. SYSU DS0533 (assembly GCF_054050775.1). Classification (NCBI taxonomy): domain Bacteria; kingdom Bacillati; phylum Actinomycetota; class Actinomycetes; order Geodermatophilales; family Geodermatophilaceae; genus Blastococcus; species Blastococcus sp. SYSU DS0533. Next base: position 106,797 of record NZ_JBJGZZ010000008.1, read on the forward strand.
GCCGAGGTTCGCGCCGTTGAGCACGTGGATCGTCATGAGTCGTCTCCGGATACGGCGGCCCAGGCCGCGTCGAGCCAGGCCTGGTCGGGATCGGTCAGGATGCGCGGGTTGCCCAGCCCGTCGAGGACGACGAAGCGCAGCGAGGCTCCGCGGGCCTTCTTGTCCACGCGCATGACCCCCTGCAGCCGCGGCCAGTCGCCGGCGTAGGTGGTGGGCAGCCCCATGGCGGTGAGGAGCTCGCGGTGCCGGTCGACCTCCGCGGGGCTGAGCAGCCCGGCCTGCCCCGCCAGCTCGGCGGCGAAGACCAGCCCGACGGCGACCGCCTCGCCGTGGCGCCAGCCGAAGTCCTCGACCCGCTCCACCGCGTGACCGAGCGTGTGCCCGTAGTTGAGGAACTCCCGGACGCCGGTGTCCAGCAGGTCCTCCCCCACCGCCGCGGCCTTGACCCGCACCGCGCGCTCGATGAGCTCCTCGGTGTCACGGCGCCCCGTCGGGTCGGCGGCCAGGAGCTCGAGGATCCGGCCGTCGGCGATGAAGCCGCACTTGACGACCTCGGCCAGCCCGGCGCGGAACTCCGCCTCGGGCAGGCCGGCCAGCAGGTCGGTGTCGGCGAGCACGCCCGCGGGCGGGTGGAACGCGCCGACCAGGTTCTTGCCGGCCGCGGTGTTGATGCCCGTCTTCCCGCCGACGGCGGCGTCCACCATGCCCAGCAGGCTGGTGGGCACCTGGACGACGCGGATGCCGCGCGTCCACGTGGCGGCCAGGAACCCGGCCAGGTCGGTGACCGCGCCCCCGCCGAGCCCGACCACGGCGTCGGACCGGGTCATGCCCAGCCGGCCGAACTCGTCCCACACCTCGGCGGCGACCTGCGCGGTCTTGGCGGCCTCGCCGTCGGGGACGACGACCGCCTCGGCCGCGACGCCGGCGGTCTGCAGCGTCTCCACGGCGGCGCCGGCGGCGGCGGCGAGCGGCGGGGCGTGCACGACGGCCACCTTCGGCGTGCCGGCAAGGACGAGGGCCAGCTCCGCCTGGGCACCGGCGCCGATGACGACCTCGTAGGGCTGCTCCCCCGCGACGGGGACGCGGCGGGTCATCGGGCCTCCTCCGGGGTCAGGACTGCGAGCACCTCGGCGACGACCTCCTCCGGTGGGCGCCCCGCGGTGGCGACGCGGTGCGTGGCCACCTCCGTGTAGAGCGGGGCGCGCTGTTCCAGCATGGTGCGCAGCATCGCGCGCGGGTTCACGGCCAGCAGCGGGCGGTCGCGGGAGAGCCCCACGCGGCGGGCGGCGGAGGCGACGTCGACGTCGAGCCAGACGACGACCCCACCGCCCCGGCCGTGGAGCACGAGCCGCTCCCGGGTGGCGGCGCTGGTCACCGCGCCGCCGCCGAGGGCCAGCACCCCCGCGTGCTCGCCGAGCGCGCGGGCGACCGCCTGCTCCTCCAGCGCGCGGAAGTGCGGCTCGCCGTGCTGGACGAACAGGTCGGCGACGGTCGTCCCGGTCGCCTCCTCGACGTCGCGGTCGGTGTCCCGGAAGGCCAGCCCCCGCGCGGCGGCGACCGCCGTGCCGACCGTCGTCTTCCCCGAGGCGGGCGGGCCGACGAGGACCAGGGCCGGCCGGCTCACCGGTAGGGCAGGGAGTCGAGGTAGGCCTGCGCGTTGCGCCGGGTCTCGGCCACCGAGTCGCCGCCGAACTTCTCCAGCGCAGCGTCGGCCAGCACGAGGGCGACCATCGCCTCCATCACGACGCTGCCGCGGGGCACGGCGCAGGCGTCGCTGCGCTGGTTGATCGCGACGGCGGCTTCGCCGGTGGCGACGTCCACGGTCTGCAGCGCCCGGGGCACGGTGCTGATCGGCTTCATCGCGGCGCGGACGCGCAGCACCTCGCCGTTGGTCATGCCGCCCTCGATACCCCCGGCCCGGTCGGTGAGCCGCTGCACCCGCCGGCCGTCGTCGGCCAGGACGATCTCGTCGTGGGCCACCGAGCCGCGGCGGCGGGCAGTCTCCAGGCCGTCGCCGACCTCCACCGCCTTGACCGACTGCACGCCCATGAGGGCGGCGGCCAGCCGGGCGTCCAGGCGCCGGTCCCAGTGCACGTGGCTGCCCAGGCCCGGCGGCAGGCCGTGGACGACGACCTCGATGACGCCACCCAGCGTGTCCCCGTTCTTGCGGGCGTCGTCGATCTCGGCGGTCATGCGCTCGCTGGTGGCGGGGTCGGCGCAGCGCACCGGGTCCTCGTCGAGCCGGGGGTTGTCGTCGGGCCCGGGCACGAGGCCGTCGGGCGCGACCACCGGGCCGATGCCCACGACGTGGCTCACGACCGACACCCCGAGCGCCTGCCGCAGGAAAGCCTGGGCGATCGCGCCGAGGGCCACCCGCGCGGCGGTCTCCCGGGCGCTGGCCCGCTCGAGGACCGGCCGGGCGTCGTCGAAGCCGTACTTCTGCATGCCCGCCAGGTCGGCGTGACCCGGCCGCGGGCGGGTCAGCGGCGCGTTGCGGGCCTGCCCGGCGAGCACCTCGGCGTCGACCGGGTCGGCGGACATGACCGTCTGCCACTTGGGCCACTCGGTGTTGCCCACCTGCACCGCGATCGGCCCGCCCTGGGTGCGGCCGTGGCGCACACCGCCGGTCAGGGTGACGACGTCCTGCTCGAAGGACATCCGGGCGCCCCGCCCGTGCCCCAGCCGGCGGCGGGCGAGCTGCAGGTCGAGGTCGGCCGTCTGCACCTCGACCCCGGCCGGGAGGCCCTCGAGGATGGCGGTGAGCTGCTGGCCGTGCGACTCACCGGCGGTCAGCCAGCGCAACATGCAGCGCATTCTGCCCTACCCCGCCTCGGTCCCGAGGCTCACCCCGGACGTGCGACGGCTGAGCGGGACGGGTGCTTCAGGCGGGTGGCACGCCGCCGATCGCCAGCGCCAGGACGGCGCCGACCAGCAGCGGCGGGCCGAAGGGCACGGTGCTGCGCCAGCCCGCCCGTCCGGTCGCCACCAGGACGAGCGAGACCATCGCCCCGGTGACCAGGCCGAGGAACAGGCCGGCGAGCAGCACCCCCCAGCCCGCCCAGCCGAGCACCAGCCCGAGCAGCCCGAGCAGCTTGACGTCACCGAACCCCAGGGCCGCAGGGCCGGTCAGCCGCGCGGCCCCCGAGAGGACGAGGGCTGCGGCGCCGGCCACGAGGGCCCGGAGCAGCGCCGGCCAGGTGCCCAGCAGTGCGGCGTCGGCGAGCAGGGCGGCCCCGCAGACGGCAGCGGCCGGGAGGAGCACGCGGTCGGGCAGCCGGTGCGCGGCGAGGTCGACGCCGGCCAGCACGACCGCCGCGCCCGCGGCCCAGACCAGCGCCGCGGTGGCGGGGCGGAGCCCGGAGAGCAGCACGGCGCCGGTCAGGAGCCCGGCGCCGAGCGTCGCCGTCGACGCCACCCGGGCCGGCGACGGCCCGGCGGCGTCGTCCCGGATGGCCAGGCGGACGGTCACGCGGGCCAGGACGGGCCCGAGGGCGCACCCGGCGGCCACCGCGCCACCGGCGAGGACGGCGTGGGACACCTCCACGGCCGGCGGCTCAGCGGGCGTCGAGCGCGGCCCGCATCGCGCCGATGGGCGCCGGCCGCCCGGTCATGAGCTCCACCTGGGCGGTGGCCTGCCAGAAGAGGACCTCCAGCCCGCCGATGACCGCGCCGCCGGCAGCGGAGACCCGCTCGGCCAGCGGGGTGGGCCAGGGGGCGTAGAGCACGTCGAGCACGGTCTGCCCCCGGTCCCACTCCAGGGCGGCGACGGCCGGCTGCCCCGCGACCGGCACGGTGCTGACGACCACGGGTGCCTCGACCCGTGCCCCCGCCAGGGGCAGCACCCGCACCGTCACGCCGAGGGTCTCCAGGACCCGCACCACGTCGCCGGCCCGGGCAGGTTCGCGCACCACGACGTCGACCCGCTCGGCTCCCAGCGAGGCCAGCGCCACCGCCGCGGCCGCCGCCGTCCCCCCCGCGCCGAGCACCGCCGCGTGACCCACCTCGTCGACACCGGCCACCTGCAGCGCCGTGCCGACGCCGGCGACGTCGGTGTTCTCGGCCCGCCAGCCGGCCGCGGTGCGGACGAGCGTGTTCGCCGCACCCAGCAGCCGCGGGAGGGGCTCCACCACGTCGGCGACCTCGACCGCGGCCTGCTTGCAGGGCATCGTCACCGAGAAGCCACGCCACTCCTCCCCGAGCCCGGCCAGCAGCACCGGCAGGTCCTCGGCCCCGACGTCCAGGGCGTCGTAGGTCCAGCCGGTCAGCCCCAGCGCCGCGTAGGCGGCGCGGTGCAGCAGCGGGGAGAGCGAGTGGCTCACCGGCCGCCCGAGGACCGCTGCCCGCTGCGGCCGCTCAGCCACCGCACCCGAGGCCGGCGTCGGCGCACCGCTGGCGGGCCTGCTGGAACTCGGCGTAGTCGCTGGTGAAGAAGTGCGACCCGTCCTGCGACTCGAGCACGTAGTACAGGAGGTCCCCGGTCGTCGGTGCCAGCGCCGCCTCCAGGCTCGCCTCACCCGGCGAGCTGATGGGCGTCGGCGGCAGGCCCTGGCGGGTGCGGGTGTTGTACGGGCTGTCGGTCTGCAGGTCGGTGACCGTCAGCTCGTTGCCGCTCTTGTCCAGGCCGTAGGCCAGGGTCGCGTCGATGCCGAGGGCGATGCCCGTGTCGAGGCGGTTGTAGATGACCTGCGCGACGTCGGCCCGCTCCTCGTCGAGCCGGGTCTCCGACTGGACCATCGAGGCGACCGTGACCACCTCGCCGGGCGTCCGCCCGAGGGCGGCGGCCCGCTCCTCCAGCCGCAGCCGGGCGGCGACCTCGTCGAAGGTCTCGACCATCCGCTGCAGCATCTGCTGCGGCGTCGTGCCGGGCTCGAAGTCGTAGGTCGCCGGGAACAGGTAGCCCTCCAGCTGCCCGCCCGCGTACGGGGGCAGCGGCAGCGCCGCGGGGTCGGCCGCCGCCTCCAGCTCCGCCAGCGGCGTGCCGGTCTGCTCGGCGAGCCGGGCGAGGACCTGGTCGACGGTGAAGCCCTCGGGCACGGTCACCCGCGAGACCTGCCGGGAGGCCGGGTCCAGCAGCAGCTCCAGGGCCCCCTGCCCGCTCATCTGCAGCCGCAGCGAGTAGACGCCGGGCTGGATGCCGGTGGCCGCGGGCTCGTCCTGCGCGGCGTCCACGAACGGCCCGGTGGAGGCGATGACGTCGGCGTCGGCCAGGGTGCGGGCGATGTCGGTGAGCGTGTCGCCCTGCTGCACCCGGACGTCGACGCTGCCGCTGCCGGGGCCCGCGTAGTCGCGGGCGGCCGGGTCGAGCATGCCGAGGAGCTTCTGCCCGGCGAGCACGATGCCCACGACCATGCCGCCGAGGACGAGCAGCGCCAGCCCGATCGCCAGCGGGCGCCGGCGCCGCCGTCGTCGCCGCGGGTCCGTGCGCGGGTCGTAGGGGGCGACCGGGATCTCGTCGTCGTGCAGCAGACCGCCGTCGTCGGGGTCACCGTGCAGGCCCAGGTCCTCCTGCGGGTGGAAGGCGGCCGTCTCGTCCTCCGGGGTGGCGCCGGCGGCGCGCGGGGGCACGTCGTCACCCCGGCGCCGGCGCCGGCCGCGTCGCCGCGGCCGGTCGTCGTCCACGTTGGCGCCGATCACGTCCAGCCCGCCGGTCAGGTCGTCCGCGGCGGGCTCGGCCGACGGCTCCTCGGCGGTGTGGTCCCGGGGACCGGAGAGCCGGGGCGCGGCGACGGTCGCGTCGTCGTCCGCGTCGTCCTCGCGCGGCCGCAGCCGGTGCCACGCGCCGGCCGGCAGCGGCGGCAGCGGGGCGGAGGGGTGCTGGCGGCCGGAGCCGTCGTCGTCGCCGTGCCGGGCGGCCAGGGCGTCGCCTGCCGAGGACCACCCGCCCGGCGTGCCCATGGGCCCGGTCTCGTCACCGGAGCGGTCGACCAGCCCGGCCCCCGGGCGCGGGAACACCGGCGGGTGGCCGGTGGGGCCCGGCGGGAAACCACCGGCAGGGGTGCCGAAGCCGGTCGGGAACGGTGCCGGCATGCCACCGGTCCCGTCGTCGAACGCGTGCCTCCCCCGCCGCGGCCCGCCGGGCGCAGTCATGAGGGCGCCTGCCGGCTGTCGAGGTACTGCTGCAGGATGACCACGGCCGCCGCCTGGTCGATCACCGCGCGCTGGCGACGGCTGTCGATGCCGCCCTCCCGGAGGTGGCTGGCTGCGGTCACGGTCGAGAGCCTCTCGTCGATCAGGTTCACGGGCACGTCCGGGATCCGGTCGGCCAGTTCCTGTGCGTAATCGGCAGCATCCTGCGCGGAGGCACCGGGCGCACCGGACAGGTGCACCGGCTCTCCCACGACCACCTCTGACACCTCGTGTTCCGCGACCAGGGCGGCGAGCCGGTCCAGGTCGGCGCCGTCCTTCGCGCGGCGGAGGGTCTCCAGCGGGCTGGCGAGGGTGCCCGTCGGGTCCGACAGCGCCAGCCCGACCCGCACGGTCCCGACGTCGACGCCGAGCACCCGGCCCCGGGCACGGCCGGCCCCGGGGCGGCGCGGGGGCACCTGGAGGTGCTGCGGCCAGCCGCCGGAGAGGTCGATCTCGGTGGTCTCGTGCTTGACCGGTGGGAAGCCCTGGCTCAGGTCGATCTCGGTGGTGGGGTGGTACGTGGGCTGCTCCCCCGTGGTCGGGCGCGGACGCGCCGGCGGCACCGCCGGCAGGTCGCGCCGCCGACCACCGACCGGGCCGGTGTCCTCGGGGTTGTAGTCGGTGTCGGGCACGTTGGTCACCTTCCCGTGGCGGTCGCGACCGCCTGCTCGCCGGCCTGCAGTGCCGCGGGGATACCCGCGGGATCGGTTCCGCCCCCCTGGGCGACGTCGGACTTGCCGCCACCGCGGCCGCCGACGGGTGCCGAGGCCGCCTTGAGGACGTCGTTGGCCGACAGCCCCCGCGAGACCGCGGCCGGGTTCAACGCCGCCACCAGCGCCACCTTGCCACCGGACTCCGACGCCAGCAGCACGACGGCCGGCCGGTCGGCGCCGAGCCGGCCGCGGACGTCGAGCGCGAGCGTGCGCAGGTCGCCGCCGCCGAGGCCGGCCGGGGAGCCGGTGACGACGGCGACGCCACCGGCGTCGCGGGCCGACGCGGCGAGCTCGCCGGCGACGGCCAGCGTCTGCTGCGCGCGCAGGTCGGCCAGCTCGCGGTCCACGTCGCGCAGCCGCGAGACCATGCCGCTGACCCGCTCGACCAGGCCGTCCTGCGGCGACTTGAGGAGCTCGGCGAGCTGGCGCACCAGGTCCCGCTCGCGCGCCAGGTAGCGGAAACCCTCCAGCCCCACCACGGCCTCGACGCGCCGGGAGCCCGAGCCCACCGACGACTCCCCGGTGAGCGCCAGCGTGCCGATCTGCGCGCTGCCGCGCACGTGGGTGCCACCGCAGAGCTCACGCGACCACGGGCCGCCGATCTCCACGACCCGCACCTGCTCGCCGTAGGTCTCCCCGAACAGCGCCAGCGCGCCGAAGGCCTGGGCCTCGGGCAGCGTCATCCAGGAAGCGGTGACCCTGTGGTCGGCGCGGACGGCGGCGTTGGCGACGTCCTCGATGTCGGTGCGCTGCTGCTGGGTGAGCGCGCCCTGCCAGGCGAAGTCCAGCCGCAGGTAGCCCGGCCGGTTGTAGGAGCCGGACTGCAGCGCCTGCGGGCCGAGCACCTGGCGCAGCGCGGCGTGCACCACGTGCGTGCCCGAGTGCGCCTGGCAGGCCGACAGCCGCCACTCGCGGTCCACCTCGGCGGTGAGCTCGGCGCCGGCGCGGAGCTCACCCTCGAGCACCCGCACCTGGTGGGCGACCAGGCCCTTGACCGGGCGTTGCACGTCGATCACCTCGGCGCGGCCGCCGTCCCAGGTCAGGGTCCCCGCGTCGGCCACCTGCCCGCCGGACTCGGCGTAGAACGGCGTGCGGTCGAGCACCACGCGGGTGATCTCACCGGGACCGGCCGGGCGGTCGCCCTCGTCCTCGCCCTCGGCGACGACGCCCAGCACCCGCGAGTCGGTGCGCAGGGTCTCGTAGGCCCGCCAGTCCGTGGGGCCGTGCTCGGCGAGCAGCCGCCGGTAGGCCAGGACGTCGACCGACCCGGTGCGCTTGGCCCGGGCGTCGGCGCGGGCGCGGTCCCGCTGCTCCTTCATCAGGGCCCGGAAGCCCTCCTCGTCGACGGTGACACCCTGCTCGGCGGCCATCTCGAGGGTGACGTCGATCGGGAAGCCGTACGTGTCGTGCAGGGAGAACGCCTGCTCGCCCGAGAGCGTGGGCGCGCCGGTCCGCTTGGCCTGCTGCACCGCGGTGTCGAACAGCGCCGTGCCCGAAGCCAGGGTGCGGCGGAACGCCTCCTCCTCGGCGTAGGCGACCGACGAGATGCGGGCGAAGTCGGTCTCCAGCTCCGGGTAGCTGGCCTTCATGGCGTCCCTGGACACCGGCAGCAGCTCGGGCAGGGTGGCCTCGTCGACGCCGAGCAGCTTCATCGAGCGGACGGCGCGGCGCAGCAGCCGGCGCAGGATGTAGCCGCGCCCCTCGTTCCCCGGTGTGACGCCGTCGCCGATGAGCATCAGCCCGCTGCGCACGTGGTCGGCGACGACACGCAGCCGCACGTCGTTCGTGTGACCTTCCCGCCCACCCGAGCCGTAGGTGACGCCGGCGAGGTCGGCGGCCCGGCGCAGCACCGGCGCCACCTCGTCGATCTCGTACATGTTGTCGACGCCCTGCAGCAGGAAGGCCACCCGCTCCAGGCCCATGCCGGTGTCGATGTTCTTGTTCGGCAGCTCGCCGACGACCGTGAACTCCTCCTTGCTCCGGACGTCGGTGAGCTCGTACTGCATGAAGACGAGGTTCCAGATCTCGAGGAACCGGTCGCCGGCGGTGTCGACCAGCGGACCGCCCTCGGGGCCGTACTCGGGGCCGCGGTCGTAGTAGATCTCCGAGCACGGGCCACCGGGGCCGGCCGCCCCGGTGTGCCAGTAGTTGTCCTTCTTGCCCAGCCGCTGGATCCGCTCCACCGGCAGCCCGGCGATGCGGTGCCAGGCGTCGGCGGCCTCGTCGTCGTCGAGGTAGACCGTCACCCAGATGCGGTCCGGGTCGAAGCCGAGACCGCCGTCCTCCAGCCGCCCGGTGATCAGGTCCCAGGCGTGCTGGATCGCCCCCTCCTTGAAGTAGTCGCCGAAGGAGAAGTTGCCGTTCATCTGGAAGAACGTGCCGTGCCGCGTGGTCTTGCCCACCTCCTCGATGTCGAGGGTGCGGACGCACTTCTGCACGCTGGTGGCCCGCGGGAAGGGTGCGGGCTCGCGGCCGGTCAGGTAGGGGATGAACGGCACCATGCCGGCGACGGTGAACAGCAGCGAGGGGTCGGGCGACACCAGCGAGGCGCTGGGGACGACGGTGTGGCCACGCTGGGCGAAGTGCTCCAGGAAGCGGCGGCGGATCTCGGCGGTCTGCATCAGGTCTTCTCGGTGTCGGGGGCCGGGGTGGTGCTCGGTCCGGCTCCGGGGGTCAGAGGTCGGCGGCGTGCGCCCCGCGGCGCAGCACGGCCGCGTCGCCGGTCTCGGGCAGCGGTGCGTCGAGCCCGGTGCCGGCGCGCAGCTCCAGCTCGCGCTCGGCCATCGCCTCGCGGACGTCGGCCCCGAAGTCGCCGATCGCGTCGGCGAGGTCGCGCAGCCCGTCGGCGATCGAGGCGCCGATGCCGGCGGGCGTCATCTTCTCGGCGGCGGCGGAGAGCTTGCGGACGACGAGCGCGCCGATGGTGACGCCCATCGCGAGCCAGAACAGCCGGCGCATCAGGCGGCCCGCCGGGCGGACCGGCGCGCGCGGCGCGCCTCCTTGTCGCGGCGGGCGGCGTCGGCGATCGCCTGCCCCTCCCGCTTCTTCTTCGTGGCGCTGCGGACCCCGTAGCTGAACGCGGCCACCTTGATCAGCGGGCTGCCCAGGGTGGCGGCGACGACGCTGGTGAGCGCAGCGACGTTGCTGGAGACGTTGGCCGCGTTGCCGGTGATGTCGTCGACCCGCTCCAGGTTGCTGTTCACGTGCGCGACCGTGGTCCCGGCCTGGCTCAGGATCGGCGCGCTCTGCTCGCGGACCTGGCGGATGGTCAGGGTCGTCTCGTCGAGCGTCCGGCCGAGCTTGAGCAGCGGGACAGCCACGAGCACCACCAGCAGCACCAGGGCCCCGGCTGCGATCAGCCCGGCGATCTCTCCTACGGACACGCGTGCTCCTGTTCTGAGGGGTTCGGCGCCGGGGGCGACGTTCCGGCCTCGTCACAGTAGTCGCGGGGCCGCCGGGCCGTCCGTGCCCCGCCGCGGGGTCAGCGCGTCCGGCGGAGGATCGCGCGCAGCTTCGCCAGCCGCTCGCCCAGCCGCGCCTCGACGCCGCGGTTGGTCGGGCGGTAGTAGTCCCTGCCCACGAGGGCGTCCGGCGGGTACTGCTGGGCCACGATCCCGTCGGGGTGGGCGTGGGGGTAGGCGTAGGTCTTCCCGTGGCCGAGCTTCTTCGCCCCGGCGTAGTGGGCGTCGCGCAGCACGGGCGGCACGGGGCCGGCCAGCCCGGCGCGGACGTCGGCCACCGACTCCCCGATCGCGACCGTGACCGCGTTCGACTTCGGCGCGGTGGCCAGGTGGACGACGGCCTGGGCGAGCGGGAAGTGGCCCTCGGGCATGCCGATGAACTGCACCGCCTGCATCGCGGCGACCGCGGTCGTCAGCGCGGTCGGGTCGGCCATGCCGATGTCCTCGCTGGCGCTGATGACCAGGCGCCGGGCGATGAAGCGGGGGTCCTCCCCCGCCTCGACCATGCGCGCCAGGTAGTGCAGCGCGGCGTCGACGTCGCTGCCGCGGATGCTCTTGATGAGCGCGCTGGCGACGTCGTAGTGCTGGTCGCCCTGGCGGTCGTAGCGGACCGCCGCCTGCGCGACCGCCGTCTCCAGCGTCGCCAGGTCGATCTCGGTGGCGCCGACCGCACGCGCCGCCCCGGCACCGGACTCGAGGGCGGTGAGCGCCTTCCGCCCGTCGCCGCCGGCGATGCGGACCAGGTGCTCCTCGGCTTCCGCGGCCAGGGTGACCGCGCCGTCGAGGCCGCGGTCGCTGGTGAGCGCACGGTGCAGCAACCGGCGGACGTCGTCGTCGGTGAGCGGCTGCAGCGCCAGCACGAGGCTGCGGGACAGCAGCGGGCTGACCACGGAGAAGAACGGGTTCTCGGTCGTGGCGGCGATCAGGCTGACGATCCGGTCCTCCACCGCAGACAGCAGGCTGTCCTGCTGGGTCTTGGAGAAGCGGTGCACCTCGTCGATGAACAGCACGGTGCGCCGGCCGGCGTAGGTGAGCTCGCGCTTGGCGCTCTGGATCACCGCGCGCACCTCCTTCACCCCGGAGTCCAGCGCCGACAACTGCACGAACTGCCGCTTGGTGGCCAGCGAGATGACGTGGGCGAGGGTGGTCTTGCCGGTGCCGGGTGGGCCGTAGAGCACCAGCGACATCGGCTCGTCGGACTCGACCAGCCGGCGCAGGGGCGCCCGGTCGCCCAGGAGGTGCTGCTGGCCGACGACCTCGTCCAGCGAGCGGGGGCGCATCCGCACCGCGAGCGGGGCGCCCGGGTCGACGCCCGGTGCACCCGCCTCGCCCGGCGCGGGGTCGAACAGCGAGGTCACGGTTCCCGACGCTACCCGGGGGGCACGACAGCCCCCATGCAGCAGCGACGCATCGGAGCCGTGACCGTGGGCGCCATCGGGCTGGGCGCCATGCCCCTGTCCACCAAGGACGAGCGCCCCTCGGCGGAGGACGCCGTCGCCGTGGTGCACGCCGCGCTCGACGCCGGCGTCACCCTGATCGACACCGCCGACGCGTACGCCCGCGACGAGGCGGAGTTCGGCCACAACGAGGAGCTGGTGGCGCGGGCGCTGGCCGCCTACGGGGGCGACACCTCTTCTGTGCTGGTCGCGACCAAGGGCGGGCACACCCGCCGCGGCACCGACTGGGAGCTCGACGGGTCACCGGCGTACCTGCGCCGGGCCTGCGAGGACTCGCTGCGGCGGCTGGGCGGGGACGCCATCGGGCTCTACCAGTTCCACCGGCCCGACCCGGCCACGCCGTGGGAGGAGTCGATGGGCGCGCTGCGGCAGCTGGCCGACGACGGGCTGGTGCGCATGGTGGGGATCTCCAACGCCGACATCGCCCAGATCGACGTCGCCCGGTCGATCGTCGGTGATGCGCTGGTGAGCGTGCAGAACCAGTTCTCCCCCGGCTGGCGCCACTCGGCCGACGAGCTGGCGCACTGCGCGGGCCACGGGCTGGCCTTCCTGCCGTGGAGCCCCTTCGGCGGGGTGACCTCCGCTGGGTCGCTGGGCTCCACCGCGCCGGCGTTCGCCGAGGTGGCCGACGAGCTCGGCGTCTCGGTGTACCAGGTGACCCTCGCCTGGCACCTGGCGCAGAGCGAGACCGTCCTCCCCATCCCGGGCGCCTCACGCGTCGCGTCGGTCCAGGACTCCGTGGCTGCGGCCGGGCTGACCCTCTCCCCCGACCAGCTCGCCCGCCTCGACGGCGCCTGACCCCTGGCCACCGCGCTCAAGGGCGCACCGCCCGGGCGGCGGGAAGGCGGCGCCGGGCGGCCCAGACCAGGGCGGCCACCGCGACGGCCACCAGCCGACCGCCGCCACTCCGACCAGCGCCCACGGCGGCAACCGGCGGGACGACCGACCCGGCGGTGCACCCTGGTGCGAGACCCCGTGGTGCAGCCGGTGCCCAGTGTGCCCTGCACCACATCCCGCCGGGCCCGCCGCGAGGGCTCGGCGGCGGCGGGCGTCAGCGGCCCAGGACGTCCGCCAGCGCGGCCAGCACGAGACCCACCTTCGCGGGCGAGGCGTTCGGGCCCATCAGGCCGATCCGCCACACCGTCGCCGCGTAGGCGCCGGCGCCCGCGCCGATCTCGACGTCGTAGCGTTCCAGCAGCTCCCTGCGCACCGCGGCGGAGTCCACGCCGTCGGGCACCTTCACCGTCGTCAGCTCCGGCAGCCGGTGGCCCTCGGCGGCGAACAGCTCCAGCCCGAGCTCGGCCAGCCCCTCGTGCAGCAGCCGCCCAGCCTCGGCGTGCCGGGCGTGCACGGCGTCCAGCCCCTCATCGAGGATCCGCCCGAGCCCGGCGTGCAGCGAGACGACCATCCCGGTCGGGGCGGTGTGGTGGTAGGTGCGGCCACCGGAACCGGCGGCCTCCCCGGCATAGCCGCCGAGCATGCCGAGGTCGAGGTACCAGCTCTGCGGCTTCTCGATCCGCCGCTCCCAGGCCCGGTCGGAGATGGTGAACGGCGCGAGCCCCGGCGGCACGCCGAGGCACTTCTGCGAGCCGGAGTAGGCGAGGTCCACGCCCCACTCGTCGAGCCGCACCGGGATGCCGCCCAGCGAGGTGACGCAGTCGGCGAGCAGCAGGGCGTCGCCCTTCCCGGCGGCCAGCGGCTCGAGGTCCGAGCGCACCCCGGTGGAGGTCTCGGCGTGCACCGCGGCGATGAGCGTGGGCGACGGGTGGGCGGCCAGCACCCGCTCGGGGTCGACCGGCTGCCCCCACTCGTGCTCGACGGCGACGACCTCGGCCCCGCACCGGGCGGCGACGTCGGTCATCCGCTGCCCGAACAGGCCGTTCACCGCGACGACGACGACGTCGCCCGGGCCCACGGTGTTGACGAACGCCGCCTCCATCCCGGCCGAGCCGGTGGCCGACAGCGGGAGCGTGCGGCGGTTGTCCGTGCCGAACACCTGGCGCAGCCGCTCCGAGGTCTCGTCCAGCACGTGCAGGAAGAGCGGGTCGAGGTGCCCCAGCAGGGGCAGGCCGAGCGCGGCGGTCGCCTCCGGGTAGGGGTTGGACGGGCCGGGTCCGAGCAGGGTGCGGGCGCGCAGCGGCATGCCCTGCAAACTACCGGCGTGGCCACCGACCAGCCGGGCGACCTCGACCGCACCGCCGCAGTCGCGTTGCACCGCGAGTACGCCGCCACGCTGCCCGACCCGCCGCTCGAGGAGCCCGCGGTCGAGCGGTTCGGTGACAGCACCACGCTGGCCGACGAGCTGATCGGCCTGGTGCTCGCCGGGACCAAGCGGGCGACGGCCGCCCTCGTCGTCGACTTCCTCGACGACGGCCAGCCCCTGCCGCGCATCGGGGGGCACTGGGTCGCCTGCGACGGCAGCGGGGCGCCGCGCTGCGTCCTCCGGACGACGGAGCTGCGCCTCGGCCCGCTGCACAGCGTCGACGACGCCTTCGCCTGGGACGAGGGCGAGGGCGACCGGACCCGGGAGAGCTGGCTGCGCGAGCACGAGCGCTACTTCCGGCGCACCCTGCCCCCGCGCGGCCGGGCGTGGTCCGACGACCTCGAGGTGGTCTTCGAGCGGTTCCGCGTCGTCTGGCCGCCCGAGGTCGCCGGCTGATCCCCTCCCCGCCGGGCGCCGCCCCCGGGGTCAGGACCACAGTGCACCCGCGCCAGTCGTGCTCTGCCCACCCCACGTGGGCAGAGCCCTACCACCCCGGCGGGGGTGGAGGACTACTTCGTCGGGTCCGACGGGCCGGGGGCACCCGGCTCACCGGGCAGCGCGGGCTCCTCCGGCTTCGCGTCGATGCCGGCCTCCTTGCGCTGGGCCTCGGTGATCGGCGTCGGCGCGCCCGTCAGCGGATCGAACCCGGCGCCGGTCTTCGGGAAGGCGATGACCTCGCGGATCGACTCCACCCCCGACAGCAGCGCCGAGAGCCGGTCCCAGCCCAGCGCCGCCCCCGCGTGCGGCGGCGGGCCGTAGGCGAAGGCCTCGAGGAAGAAGCCGAACCGCTCCCGGGCCTCCTCGCGCGACATGCCGAGGGTCTCGAACACCCGCTCCTGCAGCTCGGCGTCGTGGATGCGGACCGAGCCGCTCATCACCTCGTTGCCGTTGATCACCATGTCGTAGGCGTCCGACAGCGCCGCGCCCTTGTCCTCGGCGAACCGGTCGCGCCACTCGGGGGTGGGCGAGGTGAACGGGTGGTGCATGAAGGTCCAGTCGCCGTCCTCGGTCTCCTCGAACATCGGGAAGTCGACGACGAAGAGGAACGACCAGCTGCCCGGCTCGATCAGCTCCAGCCGCTTGGCGATCTCGTTGCGGGCCGCACCGAGCAGCTCCTGCGAGGGGCGGCGGGCGCCGGCGGCGAAGAACACGCAGTCCCCGGGCTGGGCCCCGACGGCCTCGACCAGCCCGTCGCGCTCCGCCTCGGAGATGTTCTTGGCGACCGGACCGCCCAGCGTGCCGTCCTCGGCGATCGTCACGTACGCCAGGCCGCGGGCCCCGCGCGACTTGGCCCAGTCCTGCCAGGCGTCGAACGCCCGGCGCGGCTGCGACCCGCCACCGGGCATGACGACGGCCCCGACGTAGGGCGCCTGGAACACCCGGAACGGCGTCCCGGCGAAGTACGACGTCAGCTCGGTGAGCTCGATGCCGAAGCGCAGGTCGGGCTTGTCCGAGCCGAACCGGTCCATGGCCTCGCGGTAGGTCATCCGCGGGATGTCGGGGACGTCGTAGGACGCCAGCTCCCGCCACAACGCCCGGACCACGTCCTCCGCGATCGCAAGCACGTCGTCGCGCTCGACGAAGCTCATCTCGAAGTCCAGCTGGGTGAACTCCGGCTGCCGGTCGGCGCGGAAGTCCTCGTCCCGGAAGCAGCGGGCGATCTGGTAGTAGCGCTCGAGGCCGCCGATCATCAGCAGCTGCTTGAACAGCTGCGGAGACTGCGGCAGCGCGTACCACTTGCCCTGCTGCAGGCGCACCGGCACGAGGAAGTCCCGCGCACCCTCGGGGGTGGAGCGGGTGAGGTTCGGCGTCTCCACCTCGGTGAACCCGTGCCCGGCCATCACCCCGCGCGCGATCCGGCTCACCTCCGAGCGGAGCCGGATCGCCTTCGCCGGGCCCTGCCGGCGGAGGTCGAGGTAGCGGTACTTGTAGCGGACGTCGTCGGACGCCGCCTGGTCGGTCTCGATGGGGAACGGCAGCGGCGCCGAGGCCGACAGCACCCGCAGCTCCGAGGTGGCCACCTCGACGTCGCCGGTGGGCAGCTCCGGGTTCTCGTTGCCCTCGGGGCGGCGCCGCACCTCCCCGGTGACGAGCACGCAGTACTCGTTGCGCAGGTGGTGGGCCTCGTCCTCGCGGACGACGACCTGGACGTACCCGGAGGCGTCGCGCAGGTCGAGGAAGACCACCCCGCCGTGGTCGCGGCGGCGGGCCACCCAGCCGGCGAGGGTGACGGTGGTGCCGGCGTCGGACGCGCGCAGCGTTCCGGCGTCGTGGGTGCGGAGCACGTCGGGCCTTTCGCAGGAACGGTAGGAGGGGGTTGCTTACCAGCGGTCGTGCACGTGGGCGCGGATGCGCTCGTCGTACACCCGCTCGAGGTCGGCGAGCTGGGCGTCCGAGAGCGGCGCCATGGTGGCCGCCGCGACGTTGCCGCGCACCTGGGTGACGTTGCGCGCCCCCGGGATGACGGTGGTGACGCCGGGCTGGTCGATCACCCAGCGCAGGGCGAAGGCCGCGGTGGGCACCGCGTCGCCGGCGATCTCGGCGACCTCCCGGGCCGCGGCGACGCCGACGTCGAACGGCACGCCGGCGAAGGTCTCGCCGACGTCGAAGGCCTCGCCGTTGCGGTTGAAGTTCCGGTGGTCGTCGGCCGGGAAGGTCGTCGACTCGTCGTACTTGCCGGTGAGCAGGCCGCTGGCCAGGGGCACCCGCGCGAGCACGCCCACCCCGGCGGCGGCCGCGGTGGGCAGCAGCTCCTCCAGCGGCTTGCGCCGGAAGATGTTGAGGATGACCTGGATGGTCGCCACGCCCTCGTGCTGCAGCGCCGTCAGCCCCTCGGCCACGGTCTCCACCGAGACGCCGTAGGCGGCGATCGAGCCGTCGGCGACGAACCCGTCGAGGGTGTCGTACACGCGCTGGTCGGAGTACACGGCGGTCGGCGGGCAGTGCAGCTGCACCAGGTCGAGGGTGTCGACGCCGAGGTTGCGGCGCGACCGGTCGACCCACGCACGCAGGTTCTCCGGGGTGTACTGCGCGGCCTCGAACGGGTCGGCGCGCCGACCGGCCTTGGTCGCCACGAACGGCCGGTCGGCCCGCGGCGCGAGCGCCTTGCGGATCCGCTCCTCGGAGCGGCCGTCGCCGTAGACGTCGGCGGTGTCCAGCAGGGTCACCCCGGCGTCGAGCGCCGCGTCGAGCACCTCGGCGGCGGTGTCCTCGTCGACGTCGCCCCAGTCACCGCCGAGCTGCCACGTGCCCAGCCCGATCACGCTGACCTCGGCCCCGGTCCTCCCGAGCGGACGCTGCTCCATCGAAGTACTCACTCCTCCACACTCGCACGCACGGTCTCGAACAGCTCGCCCACGGGGACGGGCCGCTGCTCGCCGGTGCGCATGTCCTTGAGCTGACCGACGCCCTCGGCCAGGTCCCGCTCCCCCACGACGACGACGTGCGCGGCGCCGGAGCGGTCGGCGGCCTTCATCGCGCCCTTGAGCCCGCGGTCGCCGTAGACGGTGTCGGCCGAGATCCCGGCCTCCCGGAGCTGCCCGACCAGCCGGACCGCCAGCCGCTTGGCTTCGGTTCCCAGCGGGACGACGAACGCCTGCACCCCGGCCGACGCCCCGATGTCGAGGCCCTCGGCCTGGACGGCGAGCAGCGTGCGGTCCACCCCGACGGCGTAGCCGATGCCCGAGACGTCGGGGCCGCCCAGGGCCGCCGACAGCCCGTCGTAGCGCCCCCCGCCGCCGATCGCCGACTGGGCGCCGAGACCGTGGTGCACGAACTCGAACGTCGTCTTCGTGTAGTAGTCCAGACCGCGCACCAGCTTCGGCGCCTCGGTCCACGTCACGCCGAGGTCGGTCAGGTGCTGGCGGACGGCGTCGTAGTGCGCCTTCGTGGAGTCCGAGAGGTGGTCGACCATCAGCGGGGCGTCGTCGAGCTGGGCCTGCACCTCCGGCCGCTTGTCGTCGAGCACCCGCAGCGGGTTGATCGCGGCCCGGCGGCGGGTCTCCTCGTCGAGGTCGAGCTTGTCGAGGTAGGCGACCAGCAGCTCGCGGTACTGCGGCCGGCAGGTGGCGTCGCCCAGCGAGGTGAGCAGCAGCTCGAAGTCGGTGAGCCCGAGGTCGCGGAAGCCCTGCACCCCCAGCGCCACCACCTCGGCGTCCAGCGCCGGGTCGTCGACGCCGAGCGCCTCCATGTCGACCTGCGTGAAGTGGCGGTACCGGCCGGCCTGCGGCCGCTCGTAGCGGAACGCCGTGCCGACCGTCCACAGCTTCACCGGCAGCGCCCCGCCGTGCAGGCGGTGCTCGATGAACGCCCTCATCAGCCCGGCGGTGAGCTCGGGGCGGAGGGTCAGCGAGCGGCCGCCGCGGTCGGTGAAGGTGTACATCTCCTTCGTCACGACGTCGGTGGACTCACCGACACCGCGGGAGAAGACGGCGGTCTCCTCGAACACCGGCGTCTCGACGTAGCCGTAGCCGGCCCGCCGGAGCGGCGCGGTCAACGTGTCGCGGACGGCGAGGAAGCGGGCGGAGTCCGGAGGCAGGGTGTCGAAGGTGCCCTTCGGGGCGGTCAGGCCGCTCACAGTGCACCCCGTCCGGCTCCGGACTCGTTCCGCTCCTCGGTCGCCGTCCCTCGCACGCGGGAGGTGCCCCCAGCCTGCGGCGATGCTCGCTCGCCCGTCGCGCTCACAGCCCCCGCCCCTTCGGTGCGGCCGAGGCCTCGGCCAGGTAGGGGTTCGTCGCCCGCTCGCGGCCGATCGTCGTCGCCGGGCCGTGGCCGGGCAGCACGACGGTCTCGTCGTCCAGGGGCAGGACGACGTCGCGCAGGGACGCGAGCATCGCGTCCCACGAACCGCCGGGCAGGTCCACCCGGCCGACGGAGCCGGCGAAGAGCACGTCACCGGCGAGCAGCCCGGGCGCCTCGCCGAGGTCGAGTTCGAAGACCACCGACCCCTGGGTGTGCCCGGGTGCGTGCCGGACCGTGAGGTCGACGCCCGCGAGCGAGAGCACCGCACCGTCGTCGAGCGGCAGGACGTCCGAGGGGTCCGGCAGCCGGACGCCGGTGATCAGCGGGGCCAGCGCGGGCCCGTGCCAGCGCGCGGGGTCCGACAGCATCCCGGAGTCCTGCGGGTGCAGGTAGGCGGGGATGCCGTACCCGTCGCACACCGGCAGCACGGAGAAGGTGTGGTCCAGGTGGCCGTGGGTAAGCACCACGGCGACGGGTTTGAGACCGTCGTCGGCGAGCATGCGGGCCAGGGGCTCGACGGCGTCCATGCCCGGGTCGACGACGACGCACTCCTGGCCCGGTCCGGACGCCACGGCGTAGCAGTTGGTGCCGAACGCGCCGGCGGGGAACGAGCGGATGAGCACCCGTGCAGGTTACGCGGGGGCGCACGGGGGTTCCGGCGCTGCCAGGGAACGTCCAGTCCGGCCGCCTAGACTCCCTCCCCGACCAGCGCGCCGCCGCCCGTCGTCGCGGCCGCCGACCGAGCCCGTCCGCCCGAGGAGTCCGCCCCCGTGCCCACGAACAAGCAGCGCCGGGAAGCCGCGCAGCGTCACCTGCAGCGCCAGCTGGAGCGCCGCGCCGAGCAGGCGAAGAAGCGCCGCCGCAACCTCGGCCTGCTGCTCACCGCGCTCGCCGTCGTCGTGGTCGTGGGGGCCGCCCTGCTCATCACGAACGTGCTTGGCGGCGACGACACGACCGACGACGTGGCGGCCGAGCCGACGACGCCGGCTGCCACCTCGTCGGCGGCGCGCACGACCAACGCCGACGGCACGGTCACCTGCGAGTACCTGCCCGACGAGTCGGGCAACACCAACCTCACGGACGTCGGCACCCCGCCGAACCCGGAGACCACGCCCACGCAGGGCACCGCCACCGTGCTGATGAGCACCGACCAGGGCGACGTCACCCTCACCCTGGACCGGGCGAAGGCGCCCTGCGCCGCGGCCAGCTTCGTGTACCTCACCGAGCAGGGCTTCTACGACGGCACGCCCTGCCACCGGCTCGTCAACGCCGACACGTTCGGCGTGCTGCAGTGCGGCGACCCGACCGGCACCGGCTCCGGCGGGCCCAGCTACAAGTACGCCGAGGAGGTCACCCCGGACACGACCTACCCCCGCGGGACCGTGGCCATGGCCAAGACCGCGGCGCCGAACAGCACGGGCGGCCAGTTCTTCCTGACCTTCGTGGACACGGAGCTGCCCCCGGAGTACACGGTGGTCGGGACGATCGACGAGGCCGGCCTCGGCGTGCTCGACGCGGTGGCCGCCGGCGGGGTCCAGGGCGCCGAGGGCCCCGGTGACGGTGCCCCGAACATCCCGGTCACCATCGAGGACATGGCCGTCGTCGGTTGAGCCGGCCGCCGTCCTGGCTCACCTGGAGGGGTCCTGGCTCACGGCCGGAGGTGAGCCAGGACCCGTCGTGATCAGGTGTGACCTGATCACGGGAGACGGCGAGTCCGGCGACCGCGGACGGCGGAAACGCCGCCGTCGCTCAGGCGGTGACGCGCTCGACGTCGAAGACGCCTTCGACGTTGCGCACCGTCTGCAGCACCGCGCCCAGGTGCGCGGGGTCGGCCAGCTCGAAGGTGAACCGGCTGATCGCGACGCGGTCGCGGCTGGTCTGCACCGACGCCGACAGGATGTTGACCCGCTCGTCGGCCAGCGCCTTGGTCACGTCCGAGAGCAGGCGGTGCCGGTCGAGGGCCTCCACCTGGATGGCCACCAGGAACACCGACCCCGGCGAGGAGGCCCACTCGACCTCCACCAGACGTTCAGGCTTGCTGCGCAGGTCCCCGGCGTTGGTGCAGTCGGTGCGGTGCACGCTGACACCCCCGCCGCGGGTCACGAAGCCGAGCACGTCGTCGCCGGGCACCGGGGTGCAGCACTTGGCGAGCTTGGCCCAGACGTCGGTCATGCCGTGGACGATGATCCCCGGGTCGCCGCGGGCCGGGCGCCGTGCCACCGGGCGACGGGTCGGGATGGCGGTCTCGGCGATGTCCTCCGCCGCACCCTCGCTGCCGCCGAGGGCGACCATCAGCTTCTCGACCACGGAGGCCGCAGAGAGCTGGTTCTCCCCCACCGCCGCGTACAGGGCCGTGACGTCGGCGAAGCGCAGGTCCTTGGCCAGCGTCGACAGCGCCTCGCCACCGAGCAGCCGCTGCAGCGGCAGGCCCGCCTTGCGCATGGCCCGCGTCAGCGCCTCCTTGCCGGCGTCGACCGCGTCCTCGCGGCGCTCCTTGGTGAACCACTGGCGGATCTTCGTGCGGGCACGGGAGGAGCCGACGAAGGTCAGCCAGTCCTTCGACGGGCCGGCCGTGGGCGACTTCGAGGTGAAGATCTCGACGACGTCGCCGTTGTTCAGCTTGCTGTCCAGCGAGACCAGCGAGCCGTTCACCCGCGCGCCGATCGTCCGGTAGCCGACCTCGGTGTGCACCGCGAACGCGAAGTCGACGGGCGTGGACTCCCCCGGCAGGCTCATCACGTCGCCCTTGGGCGTGAAGACGAAGACCTCCTGCGGCCCGAGGTCGTAGCGCAGGGTCTCCAGGAACTCGCCGGGCTCCTGGGCCTCGCGCTGCCAGTCCAGCAGCTGGCGGAGCCAGAGCATGTCGTCGGCCGAGCCGGCCTTGGGCGGCGCACCGCTCTCCCCGGCCGCGGGCTTGCCGCCGGCGCGGGCCTTCTCCTTGTACTTCCAGTGCGCCGCGATGCCGTACTCGGCGGTGCGGTGCATGTCGTGCGTGCGGATCTGCAGCTCGACCGGCTTCCCCTGCGGGCCGATCACCGTCGTGTGCAGCGACTGGTACATGTTGAACTTCGGCATCGCCACGAAGTCCTTGAAGCGGCCGGGCACCGGCTGCCAGTGGGCGTGCATGATGCCCAGCGCCGCGTAGCAGTCGCGCACCGAGTCGACCAGGATGCGGATGCCGACCAGGTCCCAGATGTCGGTGAAGTCCCGGCCGCGGACGATCATCTTCTGGTAGATCGAGTAGTAGTGCTTGGGCCGCCCGGTGACGACGGCCTCGATCTTGGCCGCACGCAGCTGCTCGGTGACCGATGCGGTCACCTCGGCCAGGTACGTGTCCCGGGAGGGCGCCCGCTCGGCCACCAGCCGCACGATCTCGTCGTAGCGCTTGGGGTACAGCGTGGCGAACGCGAGGTCCTCGAGCTCCCACTTGATCGTGTTCATGCCCAGCCGGTGGGCCAGCGGGGCGAGGATCTCCAGCGTCTCGCGCGCCTTCTTCTCCTGCTTCTCGGGCGGGAGGAAGCGCAGCGTGCGCATGTTGTGCAGCCGGTCGGCGAGCTTGATGACCAGCACCCGCGGGTCGCGGGACATCGCGACGATCATCTTGCGGATCGTCTCGGCCTGTGCGGCGTCGCCCAGCTTCACCTTGTCGATCTTGGTCACGCCGTCGACGAGGTGGGCGACCTCCGAGCCGAAGTCGGTGGTGATCGTCTCCAGGGTGACGCCGGTGTCCTCGACCGTGTCGTGCAGGAGCGCCGCGATCAGCGTCGTGGTGTCCATGCCGAGGCCCGCGAGGATCGTGGCGACGGCGAGCGGGTGGGTGATGTAGGGGTCGCCGCTCTTGCGCTTCTGGCTGCTGTGCGCTGTCTCGGCGACGTCGTAGGCCCGCTGCAGGAGCGCCAGGTCGGCCTTGGGGTGGCTCTGCCGGTGCAGCGCGGCGAGCGGCTCCAGGACCGGCCGCACCAGACCGCTGCGCTGGCCCGCGACGATCCGCCGGGCGAGCCGGTCGCGGACGCGCCGGCGCGGGATGCCGGGCTCTGCGTCGGGCTCGGCACCGACGTCGTCGGGACGGCGGACCGCCGGGCGCTCGGGCAGGGGGCTGCGCACGGGCGGCTCGGACACGGGGTCGACGACGGCCCCACCGGTGGCTGCCCCGGCCCGCGCGGCAGCCGTGTCGGCGGCTACTTCGGACGCCACGGCGACTCCTGCGGCTGGCAGAGGGGGGACCCTCACCATGCTAGCGGGACCGCGCCCGTCGCCGCCGGGCTCGCGTCCGGGACCTCCCTCGGTCAGGTGGTCCAGAGCGCGTGCACGGTGTGCGGCGCCAGCAGCTGGCGGCCACCGAGAGCGGCCAGCTCCACGACGACCGAGATCCCGGCCACGACGCCGCCGAGCCGCTCCACCAGCGCGACGGCCGCACCGAGCGTGCCCCCGGTGGCGAGCACGTCGTCCACGAGCAGCACCCGCTGACCGGGGACGACCGAGTCCGCGTGCAGCTCCAGCGTCGCGGTGCCGTACTCCAGGGTGTACTCCGCGGAGACCCGCTCGCGCGGCAGCTTGCCCGCCTTGCGGACCGGCACCACGCCGACCCCGGCGTCGAGCGCGACGGCCGCGGCGAGCAGGAAGCCGCGGGCCTCCACCCCGGCGACGACGTCGAACGGTCGCTCCCCGGGCTGCGGACGGGCCAGCGCGGCCGTCCGCGGGTCCGACGCCCCCGGGGTGGCCAGCCCGTCCACCACCCGGCGGAAGGCGGCCCCGTCGGCGAAGACCGGCGTGAGGTCCCGGAAGACGATCCCGGGCTCGGGGTGGTCGGGGACGTCGACGGTCAGCGAGGCGATGAGCTGGTCGAGCGGCAGCTCGGCGGGCGCCGCGCTCACCGGCGCCGCTTGCCCGACGGCCGGCCGGCGCCCGGACGCTGCGGGCGGGCACCCGGCCGCGGTGCGGCGGTGGCCCCCCGCGGCCCGTCCGGGCGCACCGACGCGGGTGACTCCACGACGACGTCCGCGGGCACGCTGCGGGGCAGGTCGGCCACGCCGACCGCGCCGGCCGGGCGGCGCCGGCGGGCGCTCGCGACCGGGCCGGCCGGCGCGACGGCACTCCCCGTGCGGGCGGCCGAGGAGCGCCGGGCCAGCACGCGCCGGCGCAGCGCCTGCACCTCGGGTTCCCGCTCCTTGAGGTCGGCGACGATCGGTGTCGCGAGCACGATCGAGGAGTAGGTGCCGGCGGCCAGGCCCACGAAGAGCACCAGGGCGAGGTCCTTGAGGGTGCCGACGCCGAGCAGCCCGGCTCCGACGAAGAGCAGGCCCGCGACCGGGAGCAGCGCGATGACCGAGGTGTTGATCGACCGCATGAGCGTCTGGTTGACGGCGAGGTTGGCCGCCTCCCCCCAGGTCATGCGGGCGCTGCGCTCGAGGTCCCGGGTGTTCTCGTCGACCTTGTCGAACACCACGACCGTGTCGTAGAGCGAGAAGCCGAGGATGGTCAGGAAGCCGATCACCGTCGAGGGCGTCACCTCGAACCCGATCAGGGAGTACACGCCCGCGGTGATCACGATGTCGTGGACGAGCGCCGCCATGGCGCCGACCGCCATCTTGGGCTGGAAGCGCACGGCCAGGAAGAGCACCACCGCGACGAGGAACACCGCCAGCGCGACGAGCGCCTGGTCGGTGATGTCCTGGCCCCACTCGGCGCTGACCGCCTGGGGGCTGACCTCGGCGGGAGAGATGCCGACGGTCTCGGCCAGCTCCTCCACCACGGCTCGCTCGGTCTCGTTGTCCAGCTGCGCGGTGCGGATGAGCAGGGTGTCGCCGCCGACGACCTGCGCCGTCGCCACCTCGGCGCCGGCGTCCTCGGCCGCCGTCCGGGCCTCCTGCAGCTGCTCCTGGGTACCGGGCAGCCGGAAGCTGTTCCCGCCGGCGAAGTCGATCCCGAAGTTGAAGCCCCGGAACACCATGGAGGCGATGCACAGCAGCACCACGACCGCGGTGATCTTGTAGATCAGCCGGCTCCGGCCGACGACGTCCAGGCCCGCCTCGCCGTTGTACAGCCGGTGCGCCAGCCCCGCGCGGCCGGCCCGTGGCGCCGGCGGGGCGGCGACGTCGTCGCCGGCCGGGTCCTGGGGCAGGCCCGCGTCCGCGAGCGCCTCCTCGCCGGTGTCCACCGGCTCCTGCGCGGGCGTCGGCTCCGCCGGGTCCGTCGGGCGGGTCATGGGGTGCTCCTGTCCTGGGTACCGCCTGCGGCGGCGCCGACGAGTTCTCCGGCGGGCGCCTCCGGGCCGGGCCGGCGGGTGTGCTCCACCCGGCCCAGCCCGGAGAAGCGGTTCCGGCCGAAGCCCTTGAACCGCGACAGCACGGCCATGAGCGGGTGGGTGAAGAGGAAGACGACCACGAGGTCCAGCACGGTGGACATGCCGAGGGTGAAGGCGAAGCCCTTCACGTCCCCGATCGCCAGCAGGTAGAGGATCGCCGCGGCCAGGAAGCTCACCGCGTCCGCGGACAGGATCGTGCGCCGCGCGCGGACCCACGCCCGCGGGACAGCGGAGCGCAACGACCGTCCCTCCCGGATCTCGTCCTTGAGCCGCTCGAAGTAGACGACGAACGAGTCGGCGGTGATGCCGATCGAGACGATGAACCCGGCGATGCCGGCGAGGCTCAGGGTGAACCCGATCTCACGGCCCAGCAGGATCAGGCACGCGTAGACCACCACCGCCGAGAGGGCGAGGCTGGCGATCATCACCAGGCCGAGCAGCCGGTAGTACAGCAACGCGTAGACGAACACCAGCGCGATCCCGATGGCGCCGGCGATCAGCCCGGCCTCGAGCTGCTCCTCGCCGAGCTCCGTGGAGATCGACTGCGCCGTCGCCTGGGTGAAGGTCAGCGGGAGGGCGCCGTAGCGCAGCTGGTTGGCCAGCTCCGTGGCCGACTCCTGGTTGAACTGGCCGGTGATCGTCGTCGGGTTGGTCGTGATCGCGCTGTTGACGGTCGGCGCCGAGATGACCCGGCCGTCCAGCGTGAAGGCGACCGGCGAGCCGACGTTGGCGGTGGTGTACGCCGCCCACGTGGCGAGGCCGTCGGACTGGAAGTCCAGCAGCACGACCCACTCACCGGTGCCGGGCTCGGTGCCCGGGTTGGCGTCGTCGATCTCGGTGCCCTCGATGATCGTGGGGCCGAGGAGGTACTTGGCGCTGCCGTCCTCGCTGCAGGCGGCCACGAAGTCCTGGGGCCGGGTGACCTCGCCGGTGACGTTGTCCGCCTCGCAGGTGAGGGTGGCGAACTCGGCCGCCGCCTCCTCCTCGGTGACGGCGGGGGCGTCCGGGTCGGGCAGGGTCGGGTCCTCGACGGCGCCGTCGCCGACCTCGGGCTCCGCGCCCTCCTCGGTGCCGGTCCCCTCCTCGGCGGCGGGGTCTCCCTCGGCCGGGACGGCCGGGGCCGGGCCCTGGACGACCGGGCGGAAGCGCAGCTGCGCGGTGGCGCCGAGCTCGCGGGCCTGCTCGCCGTCGTCCCCGGGGACGGAGATGACGATGTTGCTGTCGCCCTCGGTGACCACCTCGGCCTCGGCGACACCGAGCCCGTTGACCCGCTGCTCGATGATTTGGCGGGCCAGCTCCAGGTCCTCCTGCGCCGGCGCCTGGCCGTCGGGGGTCCGGGCGGTGAGGGTGACCGTGGTGCCGCCGCGCAGGTCGAGGCCGAGCTGCGGGGTGCGGGTGTCGCCGGTGAAGAACACCAGCCCGTAGAGCAGGGCGACGATCAGCGTGAACGCGGCGAAGTAGCGCCCCGCCGGGAGCGTGCGGTTGGCCACGGAGCTCCCCCGGGTCAGACGGTGCCGTCGGCCGGGCGCGCGCTGTCCCCGTCGGACGGCGCGGCGCCGGCCGGGCGGCGCACCTCGAGGATCGCCTGCCGGGCGAAGGTGACGACGACACCGGGCGCGACCTCGAGGTCCAGCGTCGTGTCCCCCAGCGCCGCCACCGTTCCGTGCATGCCGCTGGTGGTCATGACCGGGGTGCCGATCGTGAGAGAGGCCTGCAGAGCGGCGTGCTGCTCCTGCATGCGCTTGCGCTGCCGCGCGGGCAGCACGAACAGCACGACGGCCAGCAGGGCCAGCATGATCAGCGGGAAGTACTCCACGACAGGTGTGCCTCTCTTCCGCGACAGGTGCCTCGCGGTGGGTGCGGCCCGGGACGGGACCGCTCGGGTGCGACGGTTGCCGTGCGCGCGGCGACCAGGCGGGACGCGCACGGCCCGGCCTGCGAGTTGCGCGCCAGCGTCCGGGAGTCTAGGCGTCGAACAGGGTCTCTGACGACGACCCCGGTACCTGTGGTTCTGCTGTGACCCGCCCGAGGGGGACGCCGCCCCGCGGCACCGGCCTGCCCAGGTGCTCCCAGGCGGCCTCGGTGGCGACGCGGCCGCGCGGGGTGCGGGCCAGCAGCCCGGCGCGCACGAGGAACGGCTCGCACACCTCCTCGACGGTGTGCGGCTCCTCCCCCACGGCCACCGCCAGGGTGGCGACGCCGACGGGCCCCCCGCCGAACTTGCCCACCAGCGCCTCGAGGACGGCGCGGTCGAGGCGGTCGAGCCCGAGGTGGTCGACGTCGTAGAGGGCCAGCGCGGCCTCCGCGACCTGGCGGGTGACGCGGCCGTCGGCCTCCACCTCGGCGTAGTCCCGCACCCGGCGCAGCAGCCGGTTGGCGATGCGCGGGGTGCCACGGGAGCGGCCGGCGATCTCCGCCGACCCCTCGTCGGTGAGCTCGACGCCGAGCAGCGCGGCGCTGCGGGCGAGCACCCGCTGGAGCTCGGCGGGCTCGTAGAACTCCATCTGGCCGACGAAGCCGAACCGGTCGCGGAGCGGGCCGGTCAGCAGCCCGGCGCGGGTGGTGGCCCCGACCAGGGTGAACGGGCTGATCTCCAAGGGGATCGCCGTCGCCCCCGGCCCCTTGCCGACGACGACGTCGACGCGGAAGTCCTCCATCGCCATGTAGAGCAGTTCCTCGGCGGGGCGCGCGATGCGGTGGATCTCGTCGATGAACAGGACGTCGCCGGGCGCCAGGTTCGACAGCATCGCCGCGAGGTCGCCGGAGCGCTCGATCGCCGGGCCGCTGGTGATCTTCACCGAGGTGCCGAGCTCGGAGCCGATGATCAGCGCGAGGCTCGTCTTCCCCAGGCCCGGCGGGCCGGACAGCAGCACGTGGTCGGGCGTGCGGCCCCGGCGCTTGGCCCCCTCGAGGACCAAGGCGAGCTGGCGGGCGACCTTCGGCTGGCCGATGAAGTCGTCGAGCGAGTGTGGGCGGAGCGCCGACTCGACGACCCGCTCCTCGTCGCCGGCCTGCGGTGACACCGTCCACTCCGGCGTCGGGTCGGCCAGCTCCCCGGTCAGCGACCGGTCGAACGGGGCGCTCACGACCTACCCAGCAGCTGGAGCGCCCGCCGGAGCAGCGCCGCGACCTCCACGGACCCGGTCGCGGCCATCTGCTCGTCCGCCACCGGCGCGAGCTGGCCGACCGCGCTCTCGGCCTCCTTGCCGCTCCACCCGAGGCCGACGAGCGCGCTGGTGAGCTGGTCGCGCCAGGGTGCCACCGGCGTCACCGACGGCAGCCCCGTGGGCGCGGGCGCGTCCAGGGAGGTGTCGGTGGAGGTGGAGCCCAGCCGGTCGCGCAGCTCGAGGATCAACCGCTCGGCGCCCTTCTTGCCGATGCCCGGCACCTGCATGAGCGCCTTGACGTCGGCCATCGACACCGCTCGGCGCACCTCCCGCGGCGGGTGGATGGCCAGCACCGCCTGGGCCAGGCGCGGGCCGACGCCGTTGGCGGTCTGCAGCAGCTCGAACAGCTGGCGCTCGTCGTCGTCGGCGAAGCCGTAGAGGGTCAGCGAGTCCTCGCGCACCACCAGGCTGGTGGCCAGCCGGGCGGCCTCCCCCACCTGCAGGCGGGCGATCGTGCCCGGGGTGCACTGCACCGCCAGGCCGATCCCGCCGACCTCGACGACGGCGCCGTCCGGCGAGACCGCGGCGACCCGGCCGCTCACGCTGGCGATCATCGCGCCGCCACCCCCGTCCACCGCGGCAGCGTGGTCCGGCGCACCGGCGCGCCGATGCCGCCGGCGAGCGCCGCGGTGCGCAGCCGCTGCTGGGCGGGGCCGCGCCAGGCGTGGCAGACCGCGAGCGCGAGGGCGTCGGCGGCATCGGCAGGCTTGGGGGCAGCGGCGAGCCCGAGGACCCGGGTGACCATGAGGGTGACCTGCTCCTTGTCCGCGCGGCCGTTGCCGGAGATGGCCGCCTTGACCTCGCTGGGCGTGTGCCACGCGACCGGCCGGTCGGCCTGGGCCGCGGCGAGCGCGGCGACCCCGGCCGCCTGCGCCGTCCCCGTGGCGGTGCCCTTGTTGTTCTGGGTGAACACCCGCTCGATGGCGACGACGTCGGGGCGGTGCTCGCGCAGCAGCGCCGTCACCGCGGTGTGCAGCTCCAGCAGCCGCAGCTCCAGGTCCAGCTCCGCCAGGGTGCGGACCACGCCGACGCCGACCGCCGTCGGCCGCGCCCCGGGGCGCCCGTCGACCACCCCCCACCCGCACCGGGTGAGGCCCGGGTCGATGCCGAGCACCCGCATGGTCACTCTCCCGTCAGCCGAACTGGTGTTCGACCGAGGTTAACCGGACCCCCCGACCGAACCCCGCCAACACGCCCGGCGACCCGAGGGACGACCCCGGTGCGGGGCCCCGCGGCGAGCGCAGCGAGTCGTGGGGGGCACCGGGGTCCTTTCAGGCGTCGGCGGTGACCTTCTCCATGACGTCGTCGGGCACGTCGTAGTTGGCGTAGACGTTCTGCACGTCGTCGAGGTCCTCGAGGGCGTCGATGAGCTTGAACACCTTGGTCGCCCCCTCCTCGTCCAGCTCCACCTGCACGCTGGGCTGGAAGCCGGCCTCGGCCGAGTCGTAGTCGATGCCCGCGTCCTGCAACGCGGTGCGCACCGCGATGAGGTCGCCCGGCTCGCACAGCACCTCGAAGCTGTCCCCGAGGTCGCGGACCTCCTCGGCACCGGCGTCGAGCACCGCCATCAGCACGCTGTCCTCGTCGACGTCTCCGGACCTGGGCACGACGACGACGCCCTTGCGGGAGAAGAGGTAGGACACCGAGCCGGGGTCGGCCATCGACCCGCCGTTGCGGGTCATGGCGGTGCGTACCTCCATGGCCGAGCGGTTCTTGTTGTCGGTGAGGCACTCGATGAGCACCGCGACGCCGCCGCTGGCGTAGCCCTCGTAGGTGATGCCCTGGTAGTCGACGCCACCGGCCTCGAGGCCGGCGCCCCGCTTGACGGCGCGGTCGATGTTGTCGTTGGGCACCGAGCTCTTCTTCGCCTTCTGGATGGCGTCGTAGAGCGTCGGGTTGCCGGCGGGGTCACCGCCGCCGGTGCGGGCCGCGACCTCGATGTTCTTGATCAGCTTGGCGAAGAGCTTGCCGCGCTTGGCGTCGATCCCGGCCTTCTTGTGCTTGGTCGTCGCCCACTTGGAGTGGCCGCTCACGGCTCTCCCCTCTCTGCGTCGGCCAGGTGACGGCGCACGATGTCGACGAACAGCGCGTGCACCCGGCGGTCCCCGGTCAGCTCGGGGTGGAAGCTGGTGGCCACCACGTCCCCCTGGCGGACCGCGACGATCCTACCGTCGGCCGGTCCGCCGACGACCCGGCCGAGCACCTGCACCCCCGGCCCGGCCTCCTCGACCCAGGGGGCGCGGATGAAGACGGCGTGCAGCGGCCCGCCGGTCAGCCCGTCGAGCTCGACCCGCGTCTCGAAGGAGTCGACCTGGCGGCCGAAGGCGTTGCGGCGGACGGTGACGTCCAGCCCGCCGAGGGTCTCCTGGCCCGGCGCGGCGTCCCGCAGCCGGTCGGCGAGCAGGATCATCCCGGCGCAGGAGCCGTACGCCGGCAGCCCGCCGCCGATCGCTGCACGCAGCGGGGCCAGGAGCCCGAACCGGCCGGCCAGCTTGGCCATGGTCGTGGACTCGCCGCCGGGCAGGACGATCCCGTCGATGCCGGCGAGCTCCTCGGGGCGGCGGACCGACCGCGCTTCGGCGCCCTCGGCGTGCAGCGCGGCGACGTGCTCGCGGACGTCGCCCTGGAGGGCCAGCACCCCGACGAGGGGGCGGGTGGGGCCGGTGGACACGGCCGCCCACGCTACGGCGTGGGTCAGAGGGCCGGTGCCGACGGGGCGAGGCCGGCGGCGCGGCTCGACGTCCAGGTGACCAGCGCCTCCAGCGGCCCGCGGCCGACCGTGCGCCGCCACGCCCAGGCACCGGCGAGCGCGGCGCCGGCGAACCACAGCCACAGGGCGGCGCCCTCCACGCGGCCCGGGGCGATCTCCATGAGCACCCGGATCGCCACGAGGTGGGCGGCGTAGACGGTGAGCGCCATCGCCCCCACGGCGGCCACCGGGGCGCTCGGCCGCGGCACCCGCTCGGCGACCACCAGGCACCCGACCACCACGAGGACGGCGAACCCGGTCGACCCGACGACCTCGAAGGTGGTCCCGCTGTGCGCCTCGGCGCCGGTCAGCCAGCGGACGTCGAAGACGTCCGGCACGGTGAAGCCGGTCTCGGGACCGGCCGAGGGCACGCCGGAGGCCAGCAGCCGCGTGCTCGCCCAGCCGGCGCCGTAGCCGACGACCGCGGCCACCGCGGCGGCCGCCGCCAGCCACAGGCGAACGGCGCCGGAGTCGAGATCCAGCCGGCCGATCGCGAGGCCGACCAGCACGAAGGCGATCCAGAGCAGCGCCGGGTAGTAGCCGGTGACCAGGAGCGAGGGCACCAGCGCCTGCGCCAGCCCGACCGTGGTGAGCACCTGCCCGGCGACGACGAGCAGCGGCGGGCCGACGACGGCGACGACCCCCGCGGTGACCAGCAGCCGGCGCACCGGCCAGCGCAGGAAAGGCAGCACGAGCACGAACAGCACCCCGTACACGCCCAGGATCACCGCGACGAAGGTGCCCAGCCCCTCGAGGACCAGCCCGAACAGGAAGACCCAGAGCGCGCGGACGGCGATCCGCACCCGCGCCCGCCGCAGCTCCGGCCCCTCGGCCGGCCGGTCGCGCCCCGAGAGGAGCGCGACCGAGATGCCGGCCAGGGTCGCGAAGAGGATCGACGAGCGGCCGTCGACCACCGCCGTCCAGGTGCGCGGGTCCGGGTGCAGCTCGCCCCCGACGCGCATGTGCGCGGCGAACATGCCGAGCACGGCGAGCCCGCGCGCGACGTCCAGCCCGCCGATGCGCCGCCGGACGTCCACGCTCACCAGCCGCGGGTGGCGTACCGCTCGCTCCCCGGGAGCGTCGCGACGTCGATCCCCACCATCGGCTCCCCCAGCCCGCGCGAGACCTTGGCGATCACGTCCGGGTCGTCGTGGAAGGTCGTCGCCTGGACGATGGCGGCCGCGCGCTGCGCCGGGTCACCGGACTTGAAGATGCCGGACCCGACGAAGACGCCCTCCGCACCGAGCTGCATCATCATCGCCGCGTCGGCGGGGGTGGCGATGCCGCCGGCGGTGAAGAGGACCACGGGCAGCTTTCCCGACCGCGCCACCTCGGCGACGAGGTCGTGCGGGGCCCGCAGTTCCTTCGCCGCGACGAAGAGCTCGCTCTCGTCCAGGGTCGCCAGCCGGCGGATGCCGGCACGCAGCGCCCGCATGTGGCGGGTCGCCTCGACGACGTTGCCGGTGCCCGCCTCACCCTTGGAGCGGATCATCGCCGCGCCCTCGGAGATGCGCCGCAGCGCCTCGCCGAGGTCGGTGGCGCCGCACACGAAGGGCACGGTGAACGCGCGCTTGTCGATGTGGTGGGCCTCGTCCGCGGGCGTGAGCACCTCGGACTCGTCGATGTAGTCGACGCCGAGGGACTGGAGCACCTGCGCCTCGACGAAGTGGCCGATGCGGGCCTTGGCCATCACGGGGATGGAGACCGCGTCGATGATGCCCTGCACCATGTCGGGGTCGCTCATCCGCGCGATCCCGCCCTGGGCGCGGATGTCGGCCGGCACCCGCTCCAGCGCCATGACGGCGACCGCGCCGGCGTCCTCGGCGATGCGTGCCTGCTCCGGGGTGACCACGTCCATGATGACGCCGCCCTTGAGCTGCTCGGCCATGCCGCGCTTGACGCGGTCGGTCCCGGTTCGGTCGTCCGCCCGGTCGAGGTGCCCTGCCACTGTCGTCCGCCTTCGCTAGCCCGGTTGAGTTGCGAGCAACCTTACGGCCGTCAGGACGCCCGGCGGCCGGCGACGTCGGCACCCGCGCCGACACCGCCCAGCCGGTCGTCGATGTCGAAGTAGCGCGGCAGCGGGCGCCCGCGG
Source organism: Blastococcus sp. SYSU DS0533 (assembly GCF_054050775.1). NCBI lineage: Bacteria > Bacillati > Actinomycetota > Actinomycetes > Geodermatophilales > Geodermatophilaceae > Blastococcus > Blastococcus sp. SYSU DS0533. The sequence continues at coordinate 139,869 of NZ_JBJGZZ010000008.1, forward strand.
TGCAGCCCGGCCCAGCGGGAGGAGCGGCGGCCGCGCAGCTCCCGGGTGTCGCGGACGGCGTCGTTGTAGAAGCGGCGGGCCAGCGCGACCCTGGTCTGCGTGCCGGCCAGGTCGGTGCGCAGCGCGGCCGGGACGCCGGGCAGGTCCGGCGGCAGCTCCCGCAGCTCGTGGCCCAGTGCGTTCTCCGCCAGCTCGCGGTCGCCCGCGTCCCGGGCGGCGCGCGCCCCCGCGGCGGCGACGGCCAGCCGCGAGGAGGCGCCCACGCCGAGCGCCGCGGGGTGGTGGCGGGCCAGCTCCTCGGCCAGGGCGGCGCGGCGCTGCAGCTGGGCGTCCAGCGTGGCCCAGGCCCGGTCCACCCGTGCGGCCAGCCGCCGCAGCCGGGTGAGCGTCCACCCGGTCCAGACCACCAGGAGCAGGAGCACTCCGGCGGCGAGCAGCAACCAGGCCTCGGGCGTCACGGTCCCCGAGGCTAGCGGCGCGGCCGCCGGATGCGGGGAGGTCCGGACGCGGTGCCGGTCGGCGGGACCCCGGGGAATTCGTGCTCCGGCGCGGCGGTGACCACGCCACCACCGGGCGGGAGCACGGTCTCGTAGACGGCGAGGATGCGGCGGGCCAGCACCTGCCAGTCGTAACGGGCCGCGGCCCGGGAGCCGCGCGCGGCGAGCTCGGCGCGCCGGTCGGGGTCGGCGAGCAGGTCCGACAGGGCCTGCCCGAGGGCGGCGGGGTCGTCCCGGCGCACCACCACGCCCGCGGCGCCGTCGTCCAGCACCCGGACGAAGGCGTCCAGGTCGCTGGCAACGACGGGGGCCCCGGCGGCCATCGCCTCGATGAGGATGACGCCGAAGGACTCGCCGAGCAGGTTGGGTGCGCAGTACACGTCCACGCTGCGCAGCAGCGCCGCCTTGTCCGCCTCCGAGACCTCGCCCAGCAGCGTCACGTGCGGCCGGAGGTCATCGCCGACCATGGACCACAGCTGGTCGGCGTCACCGCGCCCGGCGATGAGCAGCCGGGTGCCCGGGTGCGCCCGGACGACGGTGCGCAGGGCCTGGAGCAGCACCGGCAGGCCCTTGCGGGGCTCGTCGAAGCGGCCCACGAACCCGATGGTCGGCGGGCCGCCGCTCCCCCGCCCGAATCCCGGCAGCGCCGGGCCCTGGGCGAAGAACGGCACATGCACCCCGTTGGGCAGGATGACCGCGTCTCCCCCGAGGTGCTCGACCTGCACGCGCCGGGCGAAGTCGGAGACGGCGATGCGGCCGCTGATCTTCTCCAGCCACGGCCGGGCCATGGGGCCGACGGCGGCCAGCCACTTGGAGCGCGTGGTCGCCGCGTGGAAGGTGGCCACGATCGGCCCGGTCGCGATCATGCACACCAGCAGGGACACCGACGGCGTGGCCGGCTCGTGCACGTGGACGACGTCGAAGCGGCCCTCGCGCAACCAGCGGCGCACCCGCGCGGCCGAGACCGGCCCGAACTGGAGGCTCGCCATCGACCCGTTGTAGGGCACGGGGACGGTGCGGCCGGCGAAGGTGATCCAGGGGTCGGTGACCGACTCCTCGTGCTGGGCGGGGGTCAGCACCTCGACGTGGTGGCCCATGCCGCGCAGCGTCCCGGCGAGGTCGCGCACGTGGTACTGGACGCCGCCGGGGACGTCCCACCGGTAGGGGCAGACCAGGCCGATGCGCATCAGGGCACCGCCTCCCCGCGGGGTGGGTCGGGCGGCACGTCGGGCCAGACGCGGCCCAGCATGTGCCAGTCCTCGGGTCGCTCGGCGATGCCGGCGGTGAACACGTCGGCGACCTGCTGCATCGCCGTCGACACCCGGTCCTTCAGCCGGCCGGGGCCCCGCACCGGCACCTCGGGGTGCACGCACATGCGCCACCCGCCGGGGGTGAACTGGCAGACCGCGGGGACGAGGGCGGCGCCGGTGCGCTCGGCGAGCAGCGCCGCACCGCCGGGCATGGTGGCCGGCCGGCCGAAGAAGGTCACCGGGACACCACCGGCGCCCAGGTTGCGGTCGACGAGCAGGCACGCCACACCGCCGTCGGCGAGCCACTCCCGCAGCACCTCCGAGCTGGGGCGCTCGCCACCGGTGAGCGGCACCACGCGGAAGCCCAGCGCCTCGCGGTAGTCGAGGAAGCGCCGGTACAGCGATTCCGGGCGAAGCCGCTCGGCGACGGTCATGAACGGCCCGTCCAGCCAGTCGGTGAACCAGGCGCCGGCGGCGTCCCAGTTCCCGCTGTGCGGCAGCGCGACGACCACCCCCCGCCCCTCGGCGCGGGCGCGGGCGATGTGCTCGATCCCGGGGACGTCGCTGCCGGCGCGGATGCGCTGCGCGGTCAGCGTCGGCAGCCGGAAGGCCTCCTGCCAGTAGCGGGAGTAGGAGCGCATCGCGCGGCGGGTGAGCTCGGCGAGTTCCGGTTCGGTCAGCCGGCCGCCGGTGACCACCCGCAGGTTGGCCCGCAGCTGCCGCACGCCCCTGCCGTCGCGGCCGGCGGCCCACGCCCCGGCCCGGTCGAACAGCACCCGGGCCGCCGGCTCCGGCAGCATGCGCACCGCCCGCCAGCCGGCCGCGTACCCCGCGTCCGAGAGGCGGCCGGTGAGCCGCTGCCGGACACCGTTCACGGGGTGATCCGCCGGCCGTCGGCGGCCCGCCTCACCGCCAGGACCCGCTGGGCCACCGTCACCGCGCTCCCGGCGAGCAGCACCCACAGCGCCACGTGGACCGCGTACGGGATGCCGAGGCCGGTGAAGCCGGTCCCGGTCAGCACGAGGATCAGCCGCTCGGTCCGCTCGACGACCCCCACGTCGCACGCCAGGCCCATCCCCTCGGCGCGCGCCTTGATGTAGGAGGTCAGCACGCCGAGCACGAGGCAGAGCAGGGCGAGCAGCACCAGCAGCCGGTTGTCGCCGCTCCCGGAGAACCACCACACCAGCGCACCGAAGATCGCGGCGTCGGCGGCGCGGTCACCGGTGGAGTCCAGGACCGCGCCGAACACCGACCCGCCGCCGCGCAGGCGGGCGAGCGCGCCGTCGAGCATGTCCAGCAGGACGAAGACCGTGACGGTGAAGGCGCCCCAGAAGAGGTGCCCGGTGGCGATGAGCCCCGCGGCCCCGGCGATGGCGCCGACGGTGCCGGTGATGGTGACCATGTCGGGTGTGACCCCGATCCGGGCCAGCCGCACCGCCAGCGGGTTGACCACCTTGGCCACCACGGGCCGGGCGTTCACGCCGAGCACTCAGGCCTCCGGCAGGGGTGCGTCGTGGTCGGCCCAGGCGTCGGCGAGCAACGCCCGGGTCTCCGCCAGCACCTGCGGCAGCACGCGGGTGAGCCCGACCACCGGCATGAAGTTGGTGTCACCGCCCCAGCGGGGCACGGCGTGCTGGTGCAGGTGGTCGGCGATGCCCGCCCCGGCCACCGCGCCCTGGTTCATGCCGATGTTGAACCCGTGGGCTCCGGTCACGGCGCGCACCACCCGCATCGCCGTCTGGGTGAACGCGCCGAGCTCTGCCACCTCCCCGGGCGTGAGGTCGGTGTAGTCCGGCACGTGCCGGTACGGCACGAGCATCAGGTGGCCCGCGTTGTACGGGTAGAGGTTGAGCACGGCGAAGACCGACGCGCCCCGCGCCACCACCAGCCCCTCCTCGTCGCCGAGCGTGGGGATGACACAGAACGGGCAGTCGTGGGCACCCGTGGGCTTGCCCTCCCCCCGGATGTAGGCCATCCGGTAGGGCGTCCACAGGTGCTCGAACACCGTCGCCGGGCCGCCGTCGTCCGAGGAGACCGGCACCCGGTAGGGGGCGTTGTCCTCGCTCATCCGGGGACCGCCGCGGTCTCCGCCGTCGGGTCGGTGTTGTTCCGGGTCGCGACCCAGGCGGCGATCCGCTCGACGGCGTCGTCGACCGCCACCCCGTTGTCCTGGCTGCCGTCGCGGAAGCGGAAGGAGACCGCGCCGGCGTCGGCATCGGTGGCGCCGGCGATGAGGACGAACGGGATCTTCTGCTTGCTCGCCGTCCGGATCTTCTTCTGCATGCGGTCGTCGGAGTCGTCGATCTCCACGCGGATGCCGCGGGCACGCAGCTTCAAGGCCACATCGGCCAGGTAGGGCACCTGCTCGTCGGTGACCGGTACGCCCACCACCTGCACGGGGGCCAGCCAGGCCGGGAAGGCGCCTGCGTAGTGCTCGGTGAGCACGCCGAAGAACCGCTCGATCGACCCGAACTTGGCCGAGTGGATCATGACCGGCTGCCGGCGGGAGCCGTCGGCGGTCGTGTACTCCAGGCCGAACCGGGCGGGCTGGTTGAAGTCGTACTGGATGGTCGACATCTGCCAGGTGCGGCCGATCGCATCCCGCGCCTGCACCGAGATCTTCGGGCCGTAGAAGGCGGCGCCACCCGGGTCGGGGACCAGTTCCAGGCCGGTCTCCCTGGCAGCGTCCTCGAGCACCCCCGTGGCGATCGCCCACTCCTCGTCGGAGCCGATGAACTTGGCCTGCTTCTCCGGGTCGTCCCCGCGGGTGGAGAGCTCCAGGTAGTAGTCGTCGAGACCGAAGTCGCGCAGCAGCCCCAGCACGAACGACAGCAGGTGCCGGATCTCCCCGGGCGCCTGCTCCGGGGTGACGTAGCTGTGCGAGTCGTCCTGGGTGAGCCCGCGGACGCGGGTCAGCCCGTGCACGACGCCCGACTTCTCGTACCGGTACACCGACCCGAACTCGAAGAAGCGCAGCGGCAGCTCGCGGTAGGACCGCCCGCGCGACCGGAAGATCAGGTTGTGCATCGGGCAGTTCATGGCCTTGAGGTAGTACTCCGCGTTCTCCAGCTCCATCGGCGGGAACATGGTGTCGGCGTAGTACGGCAGGTGCCCCGAGGTCTCGAACAGGTGCGCCTTGCTGATGTGCGGGGTGCCGACGTAGTCGAAGCCCTCCTCGATGTGCCGGCGGCGGACGTAGTCCTCCATCTCCCGCTTGACGACGCCGCCCTTGGGGTGGAAGACCACCAGGCCGGAGCCGATCTCGTCGGGGAAGCTGAACAGGTCGAGCTCGGCGCCGAGCCGCCGGTGGTCGCGCCGCTCGGCCTCGGCCAGGTGCTCCAGGTACGCCTTGTGCGCCTCCTTGCTCTCCCAGGCGGTGCCGTAGACGCGCTGCAGCTGCGGGTTCTTCTCGCTGCCCCGCCAGTAGGCGGCGGCGCTGCGGGTGAGGGAGAACGCCGGGATGCTCGAGGTGCGCGGCAGGTGCGGGCCGCGGCACAGGTCGGTCCAGACCCGCTCGCGCGAGCGCGGGTCGAGGTTGTCGTACATGGTCAGCTGGGCGCCGCCCACCTCGACGTCGGCGCCCTCGGCAGCCTCGCCGGCACCGCCCTTGAGCCCGATCAGCTCGAGCTTGTAGGGCTCGTGCGCCAGCTCGACCTCGGCGTCGGCGTCGCTGATCTCGCGGCGGGAGAAGTACTGGCCGGCCTTGACGATCTCCTGCATCCGCTTCTCCAGCGCCTGCAGGTCCTCCGGCGTGAACGGCCGCTCGGGGTCGAAGTCGTAGTAGAAACCGTTCTCGACCGGCGGGCCGATGCCCAGCCGGGTGCCGGGGAACAGGTCCTGCACGGCCTGCGCGAGCACGTGCGCCGTGGAGTGGCGGATCACCGCGCGACCGTCCGCGCTGGACGCCGCGACGGCCTCGACCTCCGCGTCGGCGTCCGGCGCCCAGGCGAGGTCCTTGAGGTCACCGGTCGCCACCTCGCGGACGACGACGGCGCCGTCGGGCCCCTTCACCGGTACCCCGGCCGACTTGAGCGCGTCCTGCGCCGTCGTCCCGGCCGGCACCCGGATCGGTCCGACGGCGGTGGGCGAGGGCTGGGTGGACACGAGCATGCTCCAGTGATCGAGGCGGCGGGCGTCATCCGACGCCCGTTCTGCGGCCCCGAGCCTAGTGCGCACCGGGCTCGGTCCCGGACGACCTCCAGCCCGGCCGCCACCGCGCCAGGCCGACCGGGTCGGCCGGCACCACCCGCACGCCGGCGCCGGACTCGATGCGCAGGGGCACCGCCTCGGCCGCCGAAACGGTGTACCGGCCGTCGTCGCCGCGGGTGAAGGTGAAGCGCGCAGCCACCGAGTCCTCGGTCGGGTGGCCGCGGGTGGCGTGCTCGGCGACGTGGTTGCCCAGGCCGTAGGCGACCCACTCGCCGTCGATCCGCTCGAAGGGCTGCACCACGTGCGCGTGGTGCCCCAGCAGGAGATCGACGTCGGGCGAGGCCAGCAGGGTGCGTGCCGCCGCCTCCTGGGCCGCCGTCGGGTCGTGGTCGTGCTCTTGGCAGCAGTGCAGGCTCGCGACGACGACGTCGGCACCGGCCGCCCGCGCCCGTACCGCCCCGGCGAGCACCCCGGTGACGTCGGGCACCGCGGCGACGTCGACCGACCACTCCCGCCCGGGCGGCAGCGGCACGCCGTCGAGGCTGAACGTCGCGGCGACGTGGCCCACGCGCACGCCGTCCACGTCGACGACCGTCGGCTCCGTGCTCTCCGCCTCGCTGCGGTACGTGCCGGTGACCGCGATGCCGGCCTCCTCCAGGGCGTCGACGGTGCGGGTGAGGCCGTCGAAGCCGGCGTCCAGCGAGTGGTTCGACGCCGTCGAGCACACGTCGTACCCCACCCCGGCGAGCGCGTCGACGATCTCGGGCTGGACGCTGAAGCTCGGGTAGCCGCGGTAGGGGCCGCCCTCGGGCGCCACCGGGGTCTCCAGGTGGCAGATCGCCAGGTCCGCCCAGCCGATGATCCCGGACACCGGGGCGAGGACCCCGCTGAAGTCGTAGGAGCCGTCCGGCCGCGACGCGCCGGTGGTGAGCGCCCGTCCCTGGTGCACCAGCACGTCACCGGTCACGACCAGGGTGAAGCCGTCCGGCTCGGGAGCGGGTGTGCGGGGGGGGGCCGAGGCGTCCGGGGCGGGCAGCCCGGCCGGCTCCGGGTTCCCCGGCCCGCTCCCGCAGCCGGTCAGCAGCAGCACGGCCGCCCCGGCGGCCCACCAGCGACGCACGGGGAACGCCGCTGGAGCAGCACGGGGTCGCCGACGGCGATCTCGCCGGGCTGGCGCACCTCGGCGTACACGCCCAGGCAGTGCTTCGGCGTCCGGACGACGGCCAGCCGTGCGGTGCCGATGCGCAGCTCGCGGCCCACCCAGGTGCGCTCGTCGTCGTCGGGGAGGTCGAGCAGCACGTTGGCGCGGGGCTCCTCGGCCGAGCAGCCCTCGGGGACGTCGCCCGCCGCGGCCCGGTCGATCGCCTGGCGGGAGACCAGGTGGACCGGTGCGGCGTCCGCCGCGGAGCCGCCCGCCGCCGGCTCGATCCGCACCGGCCGGCCGAGCGCCCCGGCGACCGCGCCGGCGTCGGCACCGGGGTCCCCGGTCGGGGTGAGCGCGGCCAGGCCCGGTGCGTGCTTGCCGCGCACGACCTCCCCGCTCCCCGCGTCGACGACGGTCCAGGCGCGGTCGCCCTCCGGGCCCGCCGCGTGCAGGTGCACCCGCTCGCGGGCTGTGCCGCCGAGTGACTTGACGGGGTAGATCCAGATACGTGCCACGCGCCCGGTCGTCGTCACGGCCCCGACCCTAGGCCGCGGGGCGGGACCGGCGCAGGCGGCGCCGCTGGGCGTCCAGGTAGGGGCGGGCCCGCCGCTGCCCACCGGCGCGGGCGATCGCCGCGGCGAGGCCGGTCAGGGCGCGCGCCAGCCGTTCCTCGTCGGCCGGCCACCCCCGGCGCCGGCACTCCTCCAGCCACTCGACGGGGCTGCGGTGCCCCCGCTCCCCGTTGCAGCGACCGCACGCGGCCACCTCGTTCTCCAGCCAGGACGGCCCGCCCTTGACCCTCGGGACGACGTGCTCGGTGGTGGGACGGACCAGCGGTGAGAAGCGGCGCCCGCACCACACGCAGGTGGGCCCGTCGCGGTCCAGGACCAGCTGGAGCCGGGCGGCGCGGTCGGGCTGGGCGCTCATCCCCACCATGGTCCCGCTATCGGGCTCCCGGCGCCGCGACGGCGAAACGGGCTGGGTACGACGGAGGGCCAGGCTCCCCCGTCTCCGGGTTCACCTGGCCCTCGTGCCGGTGGGCGATACTGGGTTCGAACCAGTGACCTCTTCGGTGTGAACGAAGCGCTCTACCACTGAGCCAATCGCCCGTTGCGCATCCGATTGTGCCAGACGCTCATCGCCAGAGCGGCACCCACCCCGGCACCCAGTCCGGCACGCCCATCAGGTGCAGGCTGACGACCAGGATGCCGTACACGAAGGCCGCCGTCGCGAGGCCGAGCAGCAGGCGCACCCACACCCGCTGGGCGCCGACCCACTCGGTCCAGCGGGCCACGTGGCGCTTGGTGAAGGCCAGCAGCCGCTCGGCCCAGGTGAACTCGGTGGCCAGGATGAAGAGGCCGGCGATCACGGTGAGCCAGCCGGGGCCGGGCAGCGGGATGGTGGCCAGGCCCAGGGCGACCACCAGCCCGCCGACGATCCCCACGCCCACGCGGTAGGAGCGGTCGATGCTGCGGCGCGCCGCGAGCCGCCGGCGCCAGCGGGCCTCGGCGACCCGCTCGCGAAGGCTGTGCACGTCGTCGGAGTCCAACCGCGCGCGCCGCTCCTCCCGGGTCTCCGGCTGCCGCGGTCCACCCACGGGTGCCGTCGTCGTCTCTCGCGCGCTCAGCTGGTCACCTGCCCGGTCGCGACTACCTCCGTCGGAGCCGACGGAGCCTGCCGACCGGGCTCGATGCTGATGCCGTACTCCGGGAAGCCGTCGAGACCGGTCTCCCCGGAGCCTACGGTCTGCACCTCCATCTGCGAACGGACGACGTCGAACGCGCCCGGCGCCACGGGGTCGCCCGCGCCGAGCCCCCACTGGACGTAGGTCGAGGACGACGTGTCGTTGCGCGCCAGCCCGTCGCTGACCACCTGGACCGCCCGCTCCCGCACCACCAGCGTCGCCACCCGCCGGTCGCCGGCGGTCAGCGGCGCGATCGTGGCCCGCCCGGGGCGCAGCAGCTCGGTCACGGCCTGTTCCTGGGCGGCCACGGTCGAGCGCAGGTCGTCGCGGTCCCGGTCCAGCGCGGCGGCCCACACGCCCAGCCCGACGACGACGGCGACCGCCGCCGCGACGAGCGCCCGGGGCAGCCTGGTCCGCCGTGCCGGTGCCGGTGCCTGCGCAGGCGCAGAGCGCGGCGCCTCCTCGTGCATGCGGACGGGAGCCGGCGGGTCGGCGGCCGCCCGGGGCGGCAGCTGCTCCGCCTCCTCGACGGCGGCGCGGAGGCGGTCGCGCAGCTGGGGCGGCCACCTCCGGCTGCGTGTAGCCCCCGTAGTGGGCGAGGGGCAGCGCCTCCCTCTGGGCGTCGGTCAGCTCCCCCAGCGCGGGGCGCACCTGCTGCGGGACGACGCCGGTCCAGGCGTCGCTCTCGACGTCCCGGGCGGCCACCGGGCCCTCCAGCACCGCCTGGTCCTCGGCCCGGTGCTGCCGCTCGCGCTGGGACTCCTCGCGGCGCACGGCGTCGACCGCCTTGTGGTGGACGACGGCAAGCAGCCAGGAGGAGGAGCTCCCCCGCGCCCGGTCGTGGGCCTCCGGATCGCGCCAGACGCCGAAGAACACGTCCTGCAGCACGTCCTGCAGCACGTCCTCTGCAAGCCCGTCGTCGGCGAGGATCCGCCGGGCCAGCGCGAAAGCCGGCCGGCGGTACAGCTCGTCGACGGCGTCACGGTCCCCCGCGCGGATGCGCCGGAGGCTCTCGGCGCCGCCGACCCCCTCCTCCGGCCGGAGGACCGGTCGGCTGACGGCTCCCATGGTCACACGGGGCGTTCGGAAGGACGCGCCTTCGAGGTTCAGAACACCCGTCCGTGACGCATGATGCTGGTGTGACTCGACGACACGAAGCACGTCACTTCTGCCAACCGCGGTCGTTGGAACTGTCATGACGAGCCGATGGACCCCCGGCCACATCTCCCCCATCACTCTTCAGCTGGTCGGCCCGCGGTCGTGGACCGAGGTCCCCGCCCTGCTGTGCTATGACCCCACCGACCCCTACGCGGTGCGCATCGCCTTCGGTGACGCCGACGACCGCGAGGGCGACGAGGGCATCGCCTGGCTGGTGAGCCGCGAACTGCTCCAGGCCGGGCTCGAGCACCCGGCGGGCGACGGCGACGTCCGCGTCTGGCCGGCCCGCGCGACGGCCGATGTGATGTACCTGCACCTGCGCGCCCCCTCGGGCGAGGCGCTCTTCGAGCTCTCCCGCGGGACGGTCGCCGCCTTCCTGCGGCACACCGAGGCGCTGGTGCCGTCGGGGTCGGAGGGTGAGCTGCTGCAGCTGGACCAGGAGCTCGACGCCCTGCTGTCCAACGGCGGCCCCGACTCGCCGGGGCGCTGACCTGCGAGAACGATCTGGCGGAACCGCCTGGGAAGGGGCGGGGACCCCCCCCCTGCACGCCCCCTCGGGACGTCCGCTAGAGTTCTTTCTCGTAACGCGGACGTGGCTCAGCTGGTAGAGCATCACCTTGCCAAGGTGAGGGTCGCGGGTTCGAATCCCGTCGTCCGCTCGGAACCTCGGGCACCGGTCGAGAGACTGGTGCCCGCGTGCGGTGGAGTGGCCGAGAGGCGAGGCAACGGCCTGCAAAGCCGTCTACACGGGTTCAAATCCCGTCTCCACCTCGTCGCTTCCTCGCGGGGCACGAGCGCGGAGGAGGGAGCCGGTCAGCTGACCGGATCGGGCGATTGGCGCAGTGGTAGCGCGCTTCCTTGACACGGAAGAGGTCACTGGTTCGAACCCAGTATCGCCCACCACACGGACCCCAGGACGCCGGACAGGCGCCTGGGGTTTCCGCGTTCCAGGGGCTCACACGCGGTCGCGCAGCACCTGTTCGGCCGACCACCGCGAGGACCGCCGCGCAGGAGCGACCTCCTACCGCGCCGCACGCCGGCCACGGGCGAGCGAGCCCGTCTCAGCCACGGGCCGGCTCCACGCGCTCCACCCAGAAACGGTCGACCTGCTCGGTCAGCTGCTCGAGCGTCCCGCTGTTGTCCAGGACGACGTCCGCGACCGCCCGCCGCTGCTCGTCGGTGGCCTGGGCGGCGATCCGGGCGCGCGCGTCGGCCTCCGTGAGGCCCCGCCCGACCAGCCGGGCCACGCGCGTCTCCCGATCGGCCTCCACGACGACGACGAGGTCGTAGCCGGCCGCCTGCCCGGTCTCCACGAGCAGCGGCACGTCGTTGACCAGCACGGCGTCCTCCGGGGCCGCGGCGACGAGCTCCGCCGAGCGCTTTCGAACCAGCGGGTGGACGAGCGCGTCGAGCCTCCGCCGCGCAGCCTCGTCGGAGAAGACGATCGCAGCCAGGGCGGCGCGGTCCAGGGAGCCGTCGGCGGACAGGATCCCCGCACCGAACTCCTCGACGACGGCGGCGAGCCCGGGCGTACCGCGCTCGAGCACCTCGCGGGCGATCCGGTCGGCGTCCACCAGCACGGCTCCGCGTTCGACCAGCAGGCCGGAGACGGTGCTCTTGCCCGAGCCGATCCCGCCGGTCAGTCCGATCCGCAGCACGCACGGACAGTAGCGGCCGACCGACTGGAGATCACGGAGAGGTAACACGCAACCGACGTGCCCGGCGCGTCGCGCCAGTCACACGCGCACCACCGTTAACGTCTGCACCGGCGATCTTCCCCGCCGAGAGAGGCAGACCGAGAACATGTCCCGTCACACGCCCGTTGCGTCCCCGTCGTCCCGCGCCGCCGGCCGGCACCGGCTCGGCTCCGCCACGGGCGTGCGCTGCGCCGACATCCCCGCCGTCCGCGAGCGCATGGAGTTCCAGCGCCCGACCGTCGCCCACCGCAGTTCGCTGCTGCGCTGGATGTTCTCGACGCCGACCACCGGCCGGCACACCTGGACCTTCCTCGCCGGCTCCGGCGGCCGCCCGCGCACGGCGTTCGCCATCATCCTGAGCCTGTAGGAGCCCGCCCCGTCCGCGCGCTGCGAAGGACGCGGCAGGCGGGGAAGGACCGGCACCCTGCGCACGAGGCCCGTGGACGTCGTCCACGGGCCTTCGTCGTGCCCGGGGCCCCGCCACACCGCGCAGCACCCTCCGGGGACGACGGAGGCCCAGGACCGGTGAACGGTCCTGGGCCTCCGACGTGCGGTGCTCCGCGGGTCAGACCCTCAGGTCACTCCCCGCCGGCCAGCTTGGCGCGGAGCGCGGCGAGCGCCTCGTCGCTGGCGAGCGTGCCACCGGTGCTCGGGGCATCCGGCGTCGCGTCGGCGCTGGAGTAGCTGCCGCCGGCCGCCGCCTCGGCGTCGGCCTCCTTGGCCGCAGCGATCTGCTTGCGGTGCGCCTCGAAGCGGGCCTGGGCCTCGGCGTACTGCCGCTCCCACGTCTCGCGGGCCTCCTCGTAGCCCTCGAGCCACTCGCCGGTCTCGGCGTCGAAGCCCTCGGGGTAGATGTAGTTGCCCTGCTCGTCGTAGGAGGCGGCCATGCCGTAGGCGGCCGGGTCGAAGGTCTCCTCGTCGCCGACGACGCCCTCGTTGGCCTGCTTGAGCGACAGCGAGATCCGGCGGCGGTCCAGGTCGATGTCGATGACCTTGACCAGGATCTCGTCGCCGACCTGCACGACCTGCTCGGGGATCTCCACGTGGCGCTCGGCCAGCTCGGAGATGTGCACCAGGCCCTCGATGCCCTCGTCGACGCGCACGAACGCACCGAAGGGGACGAGCTTGGTGACCTTGCCCGGCACGACCTGACCGATCTGGTGCGTGCGGGCGAACTGACGCCACGGGTCCTCCTGCGTCGCCTTCAGCGACAGGGAGACCCGCTCGCGGTCCAGGTCGACGTCGAGGACCTCGACCGTGACCTCCTGGCCCACCTCGACGACCTCGGAGGGGTGGTCGATGTGCTTCCAGGACAGCTCGGAGACGTGCACCAGGCCGTCGACGCCGCCCAGGTCCACGAAGGCACCGAAGTTGACGATCGAGGAGACGACGCCGCTGCGGACCTGGCCCTTGGCGAGCTTGTTCAGGAACTCGCTGCGCACCTCGGACTGGGTCTGCTCCAGCCACTGGCGACGCGAGAGCACGACGTTGTTGCGGTTCTTGTCGAGCTCGATGATCTTGGCCTCGAGCTCGCGGCCCACGTAGGGCTGCAGGTCGCGGACGCGGCGCATCTCGACCAGCGACGCCGGGAGGAACCCGCGCAGGCCGATGTCGAGGATGAGGCCACCCTTGACGACCTCGATGACGGTGCCGGTGACGACCTCGTCGGCTTCCTTCTTGGCCTCGATCGTGCCCCAGGCGCGCTCGTACTGCGCACGCTTCTTGGAGAGGATCAGCCGCCCTTCCTTGTCCTCCTTCTGGAGGACGAGGGCTTCCACCTCGTCGCCGACGCTGACGACCTCGTTGGGATCGACGTCGTGCTTGATGGACAGCTCGCGCGAGGGGATGACGCCCTCGGTCTTGTAGCCGATGTCCAGCAGCACCTCGTCCCGGTCCACCTTGACGATGACGCCCTCGACGATGTCGCCATCGTTGAAGTACTTGATCGTCTGGTCGATCGCCGCGAGGAAGTCCTCGGCGCTGCCGATGTCGTTGATGGCGACCTGGGGGGTGCTGGAAGGACGGACCTGAGTGGAGGTCATGTGGTTGGTTGCTCCGGACGGTTTATGCGTAGGGACAGGACGACCCGCGACCGTCGGGCCGCGGGGAGGTACAGCGGGGAGAACCGGCGCGGGCATTCCCGGTTGGGGGAAGGGCACGACAGACCTCTGGCGCCTCTCCATGGTACGGACGTCCGGACCGTCCGGTCCACCTGGGTGCGACCGGTCTGCCCGGCCGGCGGCGTGTCACGATCGGCGTGTCATGAACCTTCCCCCTCCCGGTCCGGACCTCCCGCTCGGCAGCGACGGCTACCCCGCCGCCGGCGGGGTGGCCCGCCGCGCGGCGGGTGCCCAGGAGTCGGCGCGGGCCAACCGCCGCTGGTGGGACGCCGCGGCACCGGCCTACCTGGCCGAGCACGGCACGGACCTCGGTGACGTCGACTTCCTGTGGTGCCCGGAGGGGTTGCGCGAGGCGGACGCACACCTGCTCGGGGACGTCACCGGCCGGCGGGTGCTGGAGATCGGCTGCGGCTCGGCGCCCTGCGCGCGCTGGCTGCGCGCCGCGGGGGCCGACGTCGTGGCGATGGACCTCTCCGGCGGGATGCTCGCCCGGGCCGCCCAGCTCAACCGCACGACGGGGATCGCCGTCCCGCTGCTGCAGGCCGACGCGGGGGCGCTTCCGCTGGCCGACGCCACGCTGGACGCCGTCTGCTCGGCCTTCGGCGGGCTGCCCTTCGTGGCCGACGTGGGCACGGCGCTGCGGGAGGTGGCGCGCGTGCTGCGCCGCGGCGGGCGGTTCGTGGCGTCGGTCAACCACCCGATGCGCTGGCCGTTCCCCGACTCCCCCGACCCCGCGGACCTGCGCATCACCTCCTCCTACTTCGACCGCACCCCCTACGTGGAGACCGACGACGCCGGCCGGGCGGTGTACGTCGAGCACCACCGCACCGTCGGCGACTGGGTGCGGGCGGTGGTCGGCGCCGGCCTCGTGCTGGAGGACCTGGTCGAGCCGGAGTGGACGCCCGGACGCACCGAGAACTGGGGTCAGTGGTCACCTGAGCGTGGCGCACTCGTCCCCGGCACCCTCATCCTGGTCGCCGCTCGACCCTGATCCTCAGGTCGAGGTCGAGCCGCCGGCGAGAGGCCGGGACCCGTGCCGGACCCAGAGCTCGTGCGCGGCGGCGGAGATGGCGGCCGCGAGCGGCACGAACAGCAGCGCCCCGGCGATGCCCCACAGCACGCCACCCACGGTGACCGCGAGCAGCACCGTCGCGGCGTTGAGGGGCAGCCGGTTGCGCATGACGTACGGCTCCACGAACGAGTTGCCGAGCTGCTGCACGACCACGACCAGGCCCAGCACCAGGGCGGCCGTAACCAGGCCACCCGAGGCGTAGGCGACCACCACCGCGACGAGCCCGGCCACGAACGCACCGATCGTCGGGATGTAGGACGCCAGGAACTGCAGCGCCGCGAGGGTCAGCGCCAGCGGCACGCCGAGCAGCAGCAGGCCGACGCCGATGCCCACGGCGTCGAACACCGCCACGATGGTGAGGCCGCGGACGTATCCGCCGACGGTCGTCCACGCCGCCCGCCCGGCCGCGTCGACGTCCTCGCGCACCCGGCCGCCGAACTTCCCCAGCAACCAGCGCCAGATCCCCGGCCCGCCGTGCAGGAAGAGGTAGGCGAGCGCCACGACGAGGAACGCGGCGACCACGACCTCCACCACCGTCCGCGCCGGGCCCAGCAGGTCCCCGGCGCTGGTCCCGCCGCCGGAGCCGCCGCCGGACGAGGCGATGCCCGGCAGCTCGACGCCGAAGCGCTGCGACAGGTCGGCGGAGACCTGCCGGAACTGCTCCCGCAGGCGCGGCAACTGGTCGGCGATCCGCGCGCCGAGGGCCAGCAGGGCGCCGCCGAGGACGGTGACCAGCAGGAGCACGGCTCCGCCCGCGGCCAGCCAGCGAGGCGCCCCGCGGCCGTGCCCCCACTCCACGAGGGGCGCCAGGACCCCGGCGACGAGCACCGCGACCAGGACGGCCACCAGCGGCAGCGTCACCTTGACCGCGAATCCGGCGACGAGCCAGAGCAGGACCGCGAGGACGAGCAGCCGGCCGCCGACGGCCGACGACCGGGCCAGCCAGTCGGGGACCGCGGGAGGGGTCGGACCGGACGGTGGTGGGGATGCCATGCTCCCGGTGTGGGCGGGGGCGCCGTCCCCGACACCTCACGCGGCGCCCCCGAGGGCGATCGACAAGAGTCTGTAACGCGGCACCCCAGCGGGGGCGCCCGCCGTCAGTGGGCGGCGGCGTCCCAGCTGGCCCCGACGCCGACCGAGACCTCGAGCGGCACCGACAGCTGCGCGGCGCCCGCCATCTCGCGGCGGACCAGCGTCTCCAGGGCCTCCTTCTCCCCCGGCGCCACCTCGAGCACCAGCTCGTCGTGGACCTGCAGCAGCATCCGCGAGGCGAGCCCCTCGGCCGCGATCGCCTTTTCCACGTTGAGCATCGCGACCTTGATGACGTCGGCGGCCGAGCCCTGGATGGGGGCGTTGAGGGCCATGCGCTCGGCCATCTGCCGGCGCTGGCCGTTGTCGCTGGTCAGGTCGGGCAGGTAGCGGCGGCGGCCGAGGGTGGTCTCGGTGAACCCGGTCTGCCGCGCTTCGTCGACGACCCCGTCGAGGTAGTCGCGAATCCCGCCGAAGCGCTCGAAGTAGGCGTGCATCTGCGCCCGCGCCTCCTCGGTGGAGATGCGCAGCTGCTGGGAGAGCCCGTAGGCGGAGAGCCCGTAGGCCAGCCCGTAGCTCATCGCCTTGATCCGGCGCCGCATCTCCGGGTCGACCTCCTCGATCGGGATGTCGAAGGCCCGGGAGGCGACGAAGGAGTGCAGGTCCTCCCCCGAGGTGAACGCCTCGATGAGGCCCTCGTCGCCGGAGAGGTGCGCCATGATCCGCATCTCGATCTGGCTGTAGTCCGCGGTCATGAGCGACTCGTACCCCTGTCCGACGACGAACGCCTGGCGGATCCGCCGGCCCTCGGCGGTGCGGATGGGGATGTTCTGCAGGTTCGGGTCGGTGGAGGAGAGCCGCCCGGTCGCCGCGATCGTCTGCTGGAAGGTGGTGTGGATGCGCCCGGCGTCGTCGACCATCGGGATCAGCCCGTCGATGACCGTCCGCAGACGGGTCACGTCGCGGTGGCGCATCAGGTGCTCGAGGAACGGGTGCCCGGTCTGCGCGAGCAGGTTGGTCAGCGCCTCGGCGTCCGTGGTGTACCCGGTCTTGTTCTTCTTCGTCTTGGGCAGACCGAGCTCGTCGAAGAGGACGGTCTGCAGCTGCTTGGGCGAGCCCAGGTTCACCTCGCGGCCGATGACGGCGTAGCACTCGGCCGCCGCCGCGGCGACACCCTCGGCGAACTCGCGCTGCAGCTCGTGCAGGAAGTCGAGGTCGGCGGCGATGCCGCGGTGCTCCATCCGGCCCAGCACGAACGTCAGGGGCAGCTCGATCTCGCCGAGCAGGTGCCCGCCACCGCGCTGGCCGAGCACCTGCTCGAGGGCGTCGGAGAGGTCGTTGACCGCCACCGCCTTGAGGACGTCGGCCCTCGCGGCCTCGGCGGCGACGTCGTCCTCGCTCGGTCCCAGGCCGTCGAGGGTCAGCTGCTCCTCGGGCTCGGCGGCGTCCTTGAGCTCGCGGCGGAGGTAGCGCACCGCCAGGTCGCCGAGGTCGAAGGAGCGCTGCCCCGGCAGCGCGAGGTAGGCGGCCAGCGCGGTGTCGCTGACGACGCCGGCGAGCTCCCACCCGCGCGCCCAGATGGCCAGCAGCGGCCCCTTGACCTCGTGCACCACCTTCGGCCGGTCCGCGTCGGCCAGCCAGGTGGCCAGCGCCTGCTCGTCCGCGACGTCGAGCGCCGGGCCGAGGTCGACGAAGGTGGTGTGGTCGTCGGCCGCGGCCAGCGCGAGGCCGGTGAGCTCGCCGGTCCCGCGGCCCCAGCTCCCCCGGAAGATCACGCCGGTGCGGCCGGTGCGGGCGTGCGCGCCCAACCAGGCACCGAGCTCCCCGGGGGCGACCTGGTCGACGGTGACCTCGAAGCCCCCCTCGACCTCGGGCTCGGCGCTGGAGAGGGTGGCGAACAGCCGGTCGCGCAGCACGCGGAACTGCAGGTTGTCGAAGAGGGTGTGCACCTCGTTGCGGTCCCACGGCTGGACGGCCAGGTCGACCGGCCCCACCTCCAGGGGGACGTGCCGATCGAGCTCGGTGAGCCGCCGGTTCTGCAGCACCGAGGAGAGGTGCTCGCGCAGCTTCTCCCCGACCTTCCCCTTCACCGTGTCGACCTGGTCGACCAGGGCGTCCAGCGATCCGTACTCACGCACCCACTTGGCGGCGGTCTTCTCCCCGACGCTCGGGATGCTGGGCAGGTTGTCGCTCGGGTCGCCCCGCAGCGCCGCGAAGTCGGGGTACTGCGCCGGCGACAGGCCGTACTTGCTCTCGACCTCCTCCGGCGTGAAGCGCGTCATGTCCGAGACGCCCTTGCGCGGGTAGAGGACGGTGACGTGCTCGTTCACCAGCTGCAGGGCGTCGCGGTCGCCGGTGGCGATCAGCACGTCCATGCCCTGGTCGACGGCCTGCACGGTGAGCGTGGCGATGACGTCGTCGGCCTCGTAGCCCTCGGCGGTGATGACCGGGACGCGGAGCGCGCCGAGGACCTCCTGCACCAGGCTCACCTGCCCGCGGAAGTCGGTCGGGCTCTCGGCGCGGTTGGCCTTGTACTCCGCGTAGATCTCGCTGCGGAAGGTCTTGCGGCCGACGTCGAAGGCGACGGCGAGGTGCGTGGGCTGCTCGTCGCGCAGGATGTTGATCAGCATCGAGGTGAAGCCGTAGACGGCGTTCGTCGGCTGGCCCGTCGTGGTCGAGAAGTTCTCCACCGGCAGCGCGAAGAACGCCCGGTAGGCCAGCGAGTGGCCGTCGAGGAGCAGCAGCCGCGGGCGCGTGCCCTGGCTCGAGGGGACGGCGGGTGCGGAGGTGGAGACCGGAGCGGACATCGCCGCCGATCGTAAGGGCACCCACCGACACCCGAGCCCCGCCGGAGACGCCGATACGGTGCGGGGGTGAGCACCCCTCCTCCGGCCTGGCTCCCCGAGGGCATGCGCAGCCCTCTCGACGACAAGCTCGGCGTCCGGATCACCGACTACGACCCCGACCGGCTGGTCGCCACGATGCCGGTCGCCGGCAACGAGCAGCCCTTCGGCCTGCTCCACGGCGGCGCGACCTGCACGCTCGTGGAGACCATCGGCTCGGTCGCCGCGGCGCTCGGCGCCGGCCCCGGCAAGCAGGTCGTGGGCGTGGAGCTGAACGTGAGCTACCTGCGCGCCGCGACCGCCGGCACGGTGACCGCCGTCTGCACGCCGGTGCGCCGGGGCCGCTCGCTCTCCACCTTCCTCATCGACGTCGCCGACGACGAGGGGCGGCGCACCGCCACCGCGCGGCTGACCTGCATGACCCTCGCCGCGCGGGGCCGCAGCGGCGGCGACGGGGGCTGACCCGCCCCGCGCCCGCCGTGGCGGTGCTGCGCCACTGTGCGCGACCTGCCCGGCACGGCGTGTCGCGGAAAGGTCACAGCTCGGCGCACTCTGGCGGCAGGACAGCGCAACTGCGTTAGGTTCCGACCTCAACGAATCCGCCGAGGAGGTCGAGTGACGCACCCGACGGACCGTGTCCGCCGGCACGGTCGACGAAGCAGGCCCGCGCGAGCAGGGTCTCGGACGCCGGCCGGTGCAGCCAGCCGCAGCGGCCTCACCGTCCTGCGCCTGCTCCTGGTCGCGCTGTTCACCGCCGGCCTGGCCACGCTGACCCCCGGCATCGCCCACGCCGAGGGCGAGAGCGTCTCGGGCACCCTCCGCACCAGTCTGAGCGGCCCCATCGAGGGCGTCGAGGTCGTCGTCACCACGCCCGGCGGCGACGAGGTCGGCACCGACGAGACCGACGAGAACGGCCGCTTCTCCATCGAGGTGCCCGGTCCCGGCGAGTACACCGTCACCATCCCCGAGGACGCGCTCCCCGAGGGTGTCGAGTTCAACTCCGGCAACAGCCGCACGGTCACCGTCGACCCCGGGCGCAACCAGGGCGTCATCATCGGCCTGGACGACGGCAGCCGGGGCTCCGGCGGCGGGACCGTCCGCTGGGTCCAGCTCTTCGTCGACGGCCTCCGCTTCGGCCTGCTGATCGCCATGGCGGCGGTGGGCCTGTCCCTCATCTTCGGCACCACCGGCCTGACCAACTTCGCGCACGGCGAGCTGGTCACCATCGGTGCGATCGTCGCCTGGTTCATCAACGTCGACGGCGGGGTGCCGCTCATCCCGGCGGCGTTGCTGGCGATGGTCATCGGCGCCCTCATCGGCGCGGCCAACGAGCGGTTCCTGTGGCGGCCGCTGCGCCGCCGGGGCACCGGGCTGGTGGCCGCGCTGGTCATCTCCATCGGCCTGTCGCTGCTGCTGCGCTACGGCTACCAGATCTTCTTCGGCGGCAGCTCCGAGGCGTACGCCGACTACCGGGGGCAGCGCGCCGTCGACTACGGGCCGTTCAACATGACCGACAAGGACCTGTACTCGATCATCATCGCGCTGGTCGTGCTCCTGCTGGTCGCGGTCATGCTGCAGCGCACCACGATCGGCAAGGCGATGCGCGCGGTCGCCGACAACCGGGACCTCGCGGCGTCCTCCGGCATCGACGTGAACCGGGTGATCCTCGTCGTCTGGATGATGGGCGGCGCGTTGGCGGCGCTGGGCGGCGTGCTCCTCGGCCTCTCCGACGAGGTCCAGTGGGACATGGGCTTCCGGCTGCTGCTCCTGATGTTCGCCGGCGTGACCCTGGGCGGCCTCGGGACGGCGTACGGCGCCCTGGTCGGCAGCATCGTCGTCGGCGTCTTCGTGCAGATGTCGACGCTGGTCATCCCCAACGACGTCAAGTACGTCGGCGGGCTCCTGCTCCTGATCGTGATCCTCATGGTCCGCCCGCAGGGCATCCTCGGCAGCCGGGTTCGGGTGGGTTGAGCAATGGGTGAGTTCATCGACGCGCTGGCGATCGCCGTCAAGGCGGGCATCGGCTTCCAGGCGGTCTTCCTGGCCCTCCTGGCGCTCGGCATCAACATGCAGTTCGGCTACACCGGGCTGCTCAACTTCGGTCAGATCGCCTTCGCGATGGTCGGTGCCTACGGCATCGCCGTCTCGGTCAGCCAGTGGGGGCTGAACTTCTGGGTCGGTGTCGCCGTCGGCATCGCCGGCGCGGTGGCCCTGGCGCTGCTGCTCGGGCTGCCGACGCTGCGGTTGCGGGCGGACTACCTCGCCATCGCGACGATCGCGAGCGCGGAGGGCCTGCGGCTGCTGTTCCGCTCCGTGTCGGC
Source organism: Blastococcus sp. SYSU DS0533 (assembly GCF_054050775.1). NCBI lineage: Bacteria > Bacillati > Actinomycetota > Actinomycetes > Geodermatophilales > Geodermatophilaceae > Blastococcus > Blastococcus sp. SYSU DS0533. The sequence goes on from NZ_JBJGZZ010000008.1 coordinate 160,833, forward strand.
CACGCCGGTCACCAACGGGTCGCGCGGCATCTCGGGGTTCAACAGCACCTTCGTGGAGCTGGCCCCGTGGGACACCGGCCGCAGGTACCGCATCCTGGGCACCTTCTGGAGCGGTGCGGACCTGTGGGTCGCCACCGTCGGCTGGACCCTGGTCGCCCTCGGCTGCCTCCTCGTGTGGTCCCTCGTCCGCAGCCCGTGGGGCCGTGTCGTGAAGTCCATCCGCGAGGACGAGGACGCCGTCCGCGCGCTGGGCAAGAACGTCTACGTCTACAAGATGCAGGCGCTGGTCCTCGGTGGCGTGTTCGGCGCCCTGGGCGGCATGGTCTACGCCGTCGGCACCGGCTCGGCCACCCCCGACCAGTACCAGAACGCCAACACGTTCCTGGCCTACGCCGCACTCATCCTGGGCGGTGCGGCGCGCGTCCTCGGACCCGTCGTCGGCGCCATGCTGATGTACTTCATCATCCAGTTCGCCGACTCCGGTCTCCGCAGCCTGATCGAGACCGGCGTCATCCCCGAGGGCCTGCTGTCGACGACCGACGTCGCCCAGATCCGCTTCGTCATCATCGGTCTCGGGCTGATCCTGCTGCTGGTGTTCCGGCCGCAGGGCATCTTCGGTGACCGACGAGAGGTGATGCTCGATGCCCGCTGAGCCCATCCCCACCGGCGCCACGGCGTCCGGGGTCTCGGCGTCCGGGGGCCGTCCCACGGCCCGCGAGGCGCTGCGCGACGTGCCCTGGGAGGTCGGCGTCGCCAAGCCCGACCCGACCATCGTCGTCGACGGGGTGACCCGCACCTTCGGGGGTCTGACCGCCGTCTCGGTCGACCACCTGGAGATCCAGCGCGGCGGCATCACCGGCCTGATCGGCCCCAACGGCGCCGGGAAGACGACGCTGTTCAACCTGCTCACCGGCTTCGACCAGCCCGACGGCGGTTCCTGGTCGTTCGACGGGCGCCCGCTGGGCAAGCTCGCCTCCCACCAGGTGGCCCGCCTCGGCGTCGTCCGCACCTTCCAGCTGACCAAGGCGCTGTCCCGGCTCACCGTGCTGCAGAACATGCTGCTCGGCGCCCAGGGGCAGAAGGGCGAGGGCTTCTTCTCCGCCCTGGTCCCCGGGTTGTGGCGGGGCCAGGAGAAGGCCAACACGGAGAAGGCGCTGAAGCTGCTCCGCCGCTTCAAGCTCGACGCCAAGAAGGACGACTTCGCCGGCACCCTGTCCGGTGGCCAGCGCAAGCTGCTCGAGATGGCCCGGGCGCTCATGAGCGACCCGAAGGTGGTCATGCTCGACGAGCCGATGGCCGGGGTGAACCCCGCTCTGACGCAGAGCCTGCTCGGCCACGTCAAGGACCTGCGCGAGCAGGGGATGACGGTCATCTTCGTCGAGCACGACATGGACGTCGTCCGCGACATCAGCGACTGGGTCGTCGTGATGGCCGCGGGCAACGTGATCGCCGAGGGCCCGCCGGAGTCGATCAGCCAGAACCAGGCCGTGGTCGACGCCTACCTCGGCGCCCACCACGACGCCCCCCTCAGCATCGAGGAGGAAGAGGCGCAGCTCGCGGAGGCCGAGGAGACGATCTCCCGGCAGGACCGCCGGGGCGGCGACCCACTCACCTCCGAGGCCACGCACCGGAAGGGCGGCGACCGATGACGATCGATCCGGGCGCGGGCGGGGACCCCCGCACCAGCACCGACCCCGAGTACGAGTTCGACCGGCCGGTCGGCCAGGGGCCGGACGCCCCGGCGGGCACCGACGCCGGCCGCGGTGGCGCGACCGCCGGCCTCTCCGCCGCCGAGCTCGCCGCCACCCGGCCCGAGCACACGCGGCTGGCCGAGGGCGCGCTGGTGCGGGCCGACGAGCTCGTCGCCGGCTACGTGCCCGGGGTCAACATCCTCAACGGGTGCGACTTCTACCTGCAGGAGGGCGAGCTCGTCGGCATCATCGGCCCCAACGGGGCCGGCAAGTCGACGCTGCTCAAGACCCTGTTCGGGCTCATCCCGGTGCGCTCGGGCACGGTCACGCTCCGCGGGGAGGACATCACCTCCGCTCCCGCGCACCGGCTGGTGTCGCTCGGCGTGGGCTACGTGCCGCAGAACAACAACGTGTTCCCCTCGCTCACCATCGAGGAGAACATGCAGATGGGCGCGTACCTGCGGCCCAAGGTGTTCCGCGAGCGCTTCGACTACGTGGCCGAGCTGTTCCCCATGCTCGGCGAGCGGCGCCGGATCAAGGCCGGCTCGCTGTCCGGTGGTGAGCGGCAGATGGTGGCCATGGGCCGCGCGCTGATGATGGAGCCGTCGGTGCTGCTGCTCGACGAGCCCTCGGCCGGCCTCTCCCCCGCCTACCAGGACGAGGTGTTCATCCGGTGCCGCCGGATCAACGCCACCGGCGTCTCGATCATCATGGTCGAGCAGAACGCCCGGCGCTGCCTGCAGATCTGCGACCGCGGCTACGTCCTCGACCAGGGCCGCAACGCCTACACCGCCTCCGGTGAGTCGCTGATGCACGACCCCAAGGTCATCGAGCTCTACCTGGGAACCCTGGCCAAGGCGCACTGAGCCCCGGCCGCACGACGACGGCGCCGGCACCCCTCCGCGGGTGCCGGCGCCGTCGTCGTCTCCTTGGTCGTCCCAGGCGCGTACGGCCGAGGTGGCGACCGCACGGTGCGGTGGTGGCGGGCCGTGCCGCTGCCTGCCACTGTCCGTGCAGACGCGCAGGGGCCCGGCACCGTTCGGTGCCGGGCCCCTGGTGGCCGTCAGCGGATCAGCGATCCGCCCGCCGGGTCAGTTCCGCGCCGGGCCGATGCCCTGGGCGTTGAGACCCTCGATGATCCGGGCGGACTCGTCGAAGCCGATGACCACGACGGCGTCGGGGTTCAGCTCGACCATGTCCTGGATCTCGGCGTCGAAGTTCGCCGCCGTGGGGTCGTAGATGACCAGCTCGATGCTGTCCTCCGCGAGCCCGCTGCTGACCAGGTTCTCGACGGTGTTCTCCGCCAGGCCGGTCCCGTACGAGTCGTTGCGGGCCAGGATGCCGACCGTGTTCGCGCCGTCCTCGATGATCAGGTCGGCGAGGGCACGGGCCTGCAGCGTGTCCGGCGGAGCGGTGCGGAAGTACAGCCCGTTGTCGTTGTAGGTGGTGAACTCGTCGGAGGTGTTGGCCGGCGAGATCTGCACGACACCGGCACCGGTGATGGCGTCGATGACCGTCCGCGTCACGGCCGAGGAGGCCGCACCGACGATCACGTCGACGTTCTGCTGCAGCAGCGCGTCGACCGACTGGGTCGCGATGTCGGTCGAGGTGTCACCGGAGTCGCGCTGGATCAGCTGCACCGGCTGGCCGAGGACACCGCCGGTCTCGTTGATCTCCTGGACGGCCAGATCGGCACCGGCGATCTCCGGCGGGCCGAGGAAGGCCAGGTCGCCGGTCTGCGGCAGCAGGGTGCCGATGATCAGCGGGTCGGTCGCGGTGGTGCCGGGAGCGGCCGGCGCGGGCCCCTCGTCGGATGCGGCGTTGGCCTCGTCACCGGCGAGCACGTACTCGGTCTCGTCGGCGGCGATGGCGTTGTCCTCGCCGAACTGCAGGATGCCGAAGCTGGCGACCGAGGGCTCACCGGGCTCGGCGAAGGCCAGCGGGCCGGAGACGCCCTCGTAGTCGGGGTTGCCCCCGCCGTCGACGATCTCCTTGCACGCCGCGAAGGTGTCGCAGGCCTCGCCGCCGAAGGTGACCCCGTTGATGTACGGCGCGAAGACGGCCGGGTCGGTGCTGCCGGCCAGCTGCGCGGCGATCGCCGAGATCATGATCGCGTCGTAGGTCTCGCCGGCGTAGTTGAAGTCCTGCAGGCCCGGGTCCACCTCGAGCAGGCGGTCGGTGAAGTCGGAACCGAGCTCGGTGAGCGGCGTGGTGCCCCGCATGCCGGCGAGGGCGCCCTGCTCCGAGAACGACTCCCCGAGTGCGTTGCCCATGTTGCCGTCGGTGCCGTAGACGTTGACCTGCTTCTCGCCGCCGCCGTCTCCGCCGCCCTCGGCCGACGTGCCGCCCTCGTCGCCGCCACCGCAGGCGGTGAGCGCCAGCAGGGCAGCCCCGGTGACGGCGATGCTGCGGGCAGTAGTGCCAGTGCGCATCAAGCAACTCCCAGTGTCATCAGTGCGCCCGGGCGCCGGCGCGTACGCGACGACCACCGACCGGGCGCCGATCGGTGCGCAGAACCTAGCTGTCGTCCGGGGGGTTGCACCCCGCTGCGGAGGGACCGTGATGAGGTCGTGACCTCGGCATTCGCACCGGGGACCTGGCAGCACGGCGCGTGAGCGACCGGTGACGCTCCCGCGCGGCAGCCGCGTCGGGCCGCGTGATCGGGGTCAGGCGGTGCCCTCACCGGCGGTGGTGGCCGCCAGGATCGACTCCGCCAGGGCCTTCATGCTGGTCCGCTGGTTCATCGCGGTGCGCTGGATCCAGCGGAAGGCCTCCGCCTCGGTCATGCCCTGGTCCGCCATCAGCCGCCCCTTCGCCCGCTCGACGACCTTGCGCGTCTCCAGCCGCTCCTCGAGGTCCTTGACCTCCCCGTCCAGCGCCGTCATCTCGGCGAACCGGCCACGGGCGACCTCGATGGCCGGCACGAGGTCGTTCTTGGAGAACGGCTTGACCAGGTAGGCCATCGCGCCGGCGTCGCGGGCACGCTCGACCAGCTCGCGTTGGCTGAAGGCGGTGAGCACGATGACCGGCGCGATCCGCGCCGAGGCGATCCGCTCCGCGGCGGAGAGGCCGTCGAGCACCGGCATCTGGATGTCCAGGATGACCAGGTCCGGTCGCAGCTCCTCCGCGCGCTCCACGGCCTGCTCGCCGTCACCGACCTCGGCGACGACGCGGTACCCCTCCTCCTCGAGCATCTCCTTGAGGTCGAGACGGATCAGTGCCTCGTCCTCGGCGATCAGAACCCGGATCGGCTCGCTGCTCACGGGACGGCAGCCTATCGGCGTCGGCCGCCGGGCACCGCCCCGCTACTCTTCTCGGGCGCCGGTCGCACCCGGCACGCCCCCGTACCCCAATCGGCAGAGGGAGCGGATTCAAAACCCGCGCAGTGTGCGTTCGAGTCGCACCGGGGGCACTGTGCTGGACTGTCGGTCGTCCGGATCGGCGACCGCGGCCAGGTGCCGTTCCCCTGCACGGCTGAGCCCTCCTCCACGCCGCCTGCAGGACCCCTCCGGGGCCCGCTCGTGGCGGGCAATAGTCTCGGCTGGTGACCGACCCCGCGCCGCACATGACGCCCGAGCAGTTCCGGCAGCACGGCCACGAGGTGGTCGACTGGATCGCCGACTACTGGACCCGCATCGGCTCCTTCCCGGTGCGCTCGCAGGTCTCCCCCGGCGACGTCCGGGCGGCCCTGCCGGAGCAGGCACCCGAGCACGGCGAGCCCTTCGCCGCGGTCCTCGCCGACCTCGACCGGGTGGTCCTGCCGGGTGTCACGCACTGGCAGCACCCCGGCTTCTTCGGCTACTTCCCCGCCAACACCTCCGGCCCCTCGGTGCTGGGTGACCTCGTCTCGGCGGGCCTCGGGGTGCAAGGCATGTCATGGGTGACCAGCCCCGCGGCGACCGAGCTCGAGCAGCACGTCATGGACTGGTTCGCCGAGCTCCTCGGCCTGCCGGAGTCGTTCCGCTCCACCGGCAGCGGCGGCGGCGTCGTCCAGGACTCCAGCTCCGGGGCCAACCTCGTGGCCCTGCTCGCCGCGCTGCACCGGGCGAGCGGCGGCGCGACAGTGCGCCAGGGCGTGCAGCCGGAGCGCGCCACCGTGTACGTCTCCAGCGAGACGCACTCCTCCATGGAGAAGGCCGTCCGCATCGCCGGCCTGGGGACCGACGCGGTCCGGATCGTCGAGGTCGACGGCGACCTCGCCATGAACCCCGGGGCGCTCGCCGCCCGCCTCGAGCGCGACGTCGCCCGCGGATACCGGCCCGTGCTGGTCTGCGCCACGGTGGGCAGCACCTCCACCACGGCGGTCGACCCGCTCGCCGCGATCGGGCCCGTCTGCCAGCGGTACGGGGTCTGGCTGCACGTCGACGCCGCGTACGCCGGGGTCAGCGCGGTCGCCCCCGAACTGCGCGTGCTGCAGGCCGGCATCGAGTGGGCGGACAGCTACACCACCGACGCCCACAAGTGGTTGCTGACCGGCTTCGACGCCACGCTGTTCTGGGTGGGCGACCGCGCGGCGCTCACCGGTGCGCTGGCGATCCTCCCCGACTACCTGCGCAACGCCGCGACCGACGCCGGCGCCGTCGTCGACTACCGCGACTGGCAGATCGAGCTCGGCCGGCGGTTCCGGGCGCTCAAGCTGTGGTTCGTGGTCCGGTGGTACGGCGCCGAGGGGCTGCGGGCGCACGTGCGCGGCCACGTGGCCCTGGCCCAGGAGCTCGCCGGGTGGGCCAAGGCCGACGAGCGGTTCGACGTCGTCGCCCCGCACCCGCTGTCGCTGGTCTGCCTGAAGCCGCGCTGGCCGGACGGGGTGGACGCCGACGTCGCGACGATGACGCTGCTCGACCGGCTCAACGACGGCGGCGAGGTCTTCCTGACCCACACGACCGTCCGCGGGCAGGCCGTCCTGAGGGTGGCGATCGGCTCACCGACGACCACGCGGGCCCACGTCGAGCGGGCGTGGGCCCTCCTCGTCGAGGGCCACGACTGGCTGGCGGCCGACTTCGCCGCCCAGGCCGCCGAGCAGGCCGCGGCCCGTGCGGCCGAACGCGAACGGGCCGAACGCGAACGGGCCGAGCGCGAGCGGGCCCAGGCGGCGCAGGCCGGCGAGCGCGGCGCCGACGAGCCGGTCCAGGAGCAGCCGACGGCCGAGCCGGCCGGCCAGGAGGCGGGCGACCGGGCCTGAGCCCGACCGCCCGGGGCCGCGGTCCCTCCTCAGCTCTCCGGGGACCGGATCAGCCCCTCCTGGGCCACGGTCGCGACGTGGGTGCCGTCGGCGGACCAGATCTGCCCGAAGCACAGCGCCCGCCCCGACGAGGCCGCAGGGCTGTCGGTCTCGTACAGCAGCCAGTCGTCCGCGCGCACGGGGCGGTGGAACCACACGGCGTGGTCCAGGCTCGCCCCGATGAAGTCCGGCCAGCCACCGCCGAGGCGGGCGAACCCGGCCGAGAGCAGCGTCAGGTCGCTCACGAAGGTCAGCGCGGCCGCCTGCACCACCGGGTCGTCGTGCAGTTCCCCGGCGACCCGGAACCAGGTCCACGACTGCGTGTGCGGCGGTGACTTGGGCGGCGCCGCGAACGGGTCGTGCAGGAACCGCTGCTCGACGACGCGCCCCATGGCCGCCATGAAGGCGGCTCGATCACCGTGCCGGGCGACGATCTCGTCGGTGCCCACCATCTCCGACGGGCCGGGCACGCGGGGCATCGGCAAGGAGTGCTCGGCGACGGCCGGCTCGCCGATGTGGAAGTCGGCGGTCAGCGCGAAGATGGCGACGTCCTCGCCCTTGCGCCGCTGGCAGGCGATCACCCGGCGCGTGGAGAAGGACCGCCCGTCGCGGATCCGGTCGACGGAGTAGCGGATCTCCTCCGACGGGTCACCGGGCCGGAGGAAGTACGAGTGCAGCGAGTGCACACCCCGCCCGGCCGGCACGGTGCGCCCCGCGGCGACGAGCGCCTGGCCGGCCACCTGCCCGCCGAAGATCCGCTGCCGCTCGCTGCTGGGCGTCTTGCCCACGAAGACGTCGTGGTCGCGCTCGGTGAGGTCGAGCACCGACAGCAGCGCCGCCGCCTGGGTGCCCTCCGGCCCGCCGGTCACGAGTCGGTACCCACCTCGTGCACCCGGATCAGGTTGGTCGACCCGACGGTGTTCGGTGGGCTCCCGGCGACCACGACCACGCGGTCGCCCACCTGGAGCCGGCCGATCGACAGCAGCGAGAAGTCGACCTGCGCCACCATGTCGTCGGTGTGCTCGACCGCCGGCACCAGGAACGTCTCCACGCCCCAGGAGAGCGCGAGCAGGCTCCGGACGCGGGCGTCCACCGTGAAGGCGAGCAGGGGTTGACGCGGGTGCAGGGCGGCCAGCCGGCGCGCCGTCTCACCGGTCTGGGTGAAGGTCGCCAGCGCCTTGACGTCGAGGGACTCCCCGATGTCCCGGGCGGCGCGCACGATGGCGCCGGAGCGGGAGCGAGAGCGGCGGGCGAGGTCGGGCACCCAGAGGTGGTCGCCCTCGACGGCGCTGATGATGCGGTCCATCGTCCGGACCGCGCCGATGGGGTACTGCCCCACCGAGGTCTCCCCCGACAGCATGACCGCGTCGGCCCCGTCGAGGACCGCGTTGGCCACGTCGGAGGCCTCCGCGCGGGTCGGCCGGGAGTTGGTGATCATCGACTCGAGCATCTGGGTGGCGACGATGACCGGCTTGTTCCGCTCGCGGGCAGCCTGGATCGCGCGCTTCTGCACCAGGGGCACCTGCTCGAGGGCCAACTCCACACCGAGGTCGCCGCGGGCCACCATGATGCCGTCGAAGGCCTCGACGATCGCATCCAGGTTGCGCACCGCCTCCGGCTTCTCCAGCTTGGCGATGACCGGGACGTGGATGTCCTCCTGCCGCATGATGTCGCGGACCAGGGCGACGTCGGCGGGCGAGCGCACGAAGGACAGCGCGATGAAGTCCACGCCCAGGTGCAGCGCGAAGCGCAGGTCCCGCTCGTCCTTGTCCGACAGGGCCGGCACGCTCACGGCGACGCCGGGCAGCGAGAGGCCCTTGTTGTTCGACACCTTGCCGCCCTCGACCACCAGGCAGAAGACGTCGGGGCCGTCCACCCGGACGACGCTCAGCGACAGGTTGCCGTCGTCGACCAGGAGCCGGTCGCCGACGCGGACGTCGTTGGCCAGGTTCTTGTAGGTGGTCGAGACCCGCTCGGCGGTGCCCTGGACGTCCTCGACGGTGATGCAGACCTGGCTGCCGGTGGCCCAGGTGACCGGCCCGTCGGCGAAGGTGCCCAGCCGGATCTTCGGGCCCTGGAGGTCGGCCAGGATGGCGACGGCGTGCCCGGTGCTGTCGGAGGCCTTCCGCACCAGGTGGTAGGCGGTGGCGTGGTCCTCGTGCGATCCGTGGCTGAAGTTGAGCCGGGCGACGTCCATGCCCGACTCGACGAGGGCGGTGACCTGCTCGGCGGAACTGGTGGCCGGACCGAGGGTGCAGACGATCTTCGCGCGGCGGGACATGGCGATAACGCTAGTGCCACGACGAACTGCGTGACGGGGCGGGACCGGCGTGTCGGCTACCGCCCCGGTCACGCCGAGCGGGCCCGGAGGGTCCGTGCAGCGGGAGGGACGCGCTCCTCCGGACCGGGGACGGCACGTGGCCGCGGTGCGGTCCGGAGGAGCGCGGTGACCTAGCGGAGCGCGACCGCCGTGGGGGTCACCGGCCGGGGCAGCATGGACTCCCCCGTCAGCCAGGTGTCGACGCCGGCGGCCGCGGCCCGGCCCTCGGCGATGGCCCACACGATGAGCGACTGGCCGCGGCCCACGTCCCCGGCCACGAAGACGCCGGGGACCGTGGACATGAAGTCGGCGTCGCGGACCACGTTGCCGCGCCCGTCGACCTCCACCCCCAGGGCGTCGACCAGGCCCTCCCGCTGGGGACCGGTGAAGCCCATGGCGAGGAAGACCAGGTCGGCCGGGAGCTCGCGCTCGGTGCCCTCGACCTTCTGGAAGCGGCCGTCGACCCGCTCGACCTCGTGCAGCAGCAGGGCGCGCACGTTGCCGGAGCCGTCGCCGAGGAACTTCTCGGTGTTGACCGAGTAGAGCCGCTCGCCGCCCTCCTCGTGCGCGCTCGAGACGCGCATGACCATCGGGTAGGTGGGCCACGGGTTGCTGGCCTCGTCCCGCCGGTCCGGGGGTGCCGGCATGATCTCCAGCTGGGTGACCGAGGCGGCGCCCTGCCGGTGGGCGGTGCCCAGGCAGTCGGCGCCGGTGTCACCGCCGCCGATGATCACCACGTGCTTGCCGCGGGCGTTGATCGGCGGGTCGTCCAGCTCGCCGAGGGCCTGCCGGTTGCCGAGGGGCAGGTACTCCATGGCCAGGTGGATGCCGGCCAGCTCCCGGCCGGGGGCGGGCAGGTCGCGGCCGATGGTCGCGCCGACGGCGAGCACGACGGCGTCGTGGTCGGCGCGCAGCTGCTCGACGGTCGGGTCGCCGTCCCGGCCGCTGCCCACCTCGACCCCGGTGACGAACCGCGTGCCCTCAGCACGCATCTGGTCCAGGCGCCGGTCCAGGACGGACTTCTCCATCTTGAACTCGGGGATGCCGTAGCGGAGCAGGCCGCCGATGCGGTCGGCCCGCTCGAACACCGTGACCTCGTGCCCGGCGCGGGTGAGCTGCTGGGCGGCCGCGAGTCCGGCCGGGCCGGAGCCCACGACGGCCACCTTCTTGCCGGTCCGCTCGGCCGCGGTCTGGGGGCTGACCCAGCCCTCGTCCCACGCCCGGTCGATGATCTCCCACTCGATCTGCTTGATGGTGACCGGCGACTCCTGCAGGTTCAGCACGCAGGAGCCCTCGCACGGCGCGGGGCAGAGCTTCCCGGTGAACTCCGGGAAGTTGTTCGTCGCGTGCAGCCGCTCGATGGCGTCCTGCCAGTCGTCACGACGGGCGAGGTCGTTCCACTCCGGGATCAGGTTCGCCACCGGGCAGGCGTGGTGGCAGAACGGGATGCCGCAGTCCATGCAGCGGGCGGCCTGGGTGCGCACCTCGGCCGTAGGGAAGAGCGGGTCCTCCCCGTTCTGCCGCCGGCTGTAGACGTCCTTCCAGTCCAGGAGGCGGACCTCCACGGGCCGGCGCGGCGGCAGCGCGCGCTCGTACTTCAGGAAACCGGTCTGGTCAGCCACGTGCTGCCTCCTTCTGCTGCTCGATCCACCTGCGGACGACGACGTCAGCCACGTGCCGCCTCCATCACCGCGCGGTCGACGTCCGTGCCGGCGGCCTCGGCGGCCCGCCGGGCCTCCAGCGCCCGCCGGTAGTCGCGCGGCATGATCACGCTGAACCGCTCCGACCAGCGCCCCCAGTCGGCCAGCAGCGCGGCGGCCACGGTGGACTCCGTGTCGGCGGCGTAGCGCACGAGCACGTCGCGCAGCCACTGCGCGGACTCGGCGTCCAGCGGCTCGACGTCGACCATCTCCGGGTTCACCCGGTGCCGGGCGAGGTCGAGCACGTAGCCGACGCCACCGGACATGCCGGCGGCGATGTTGCGGCCGGTCGCCCCGAGGATGACGGCCCGCCCGCCGGTCATGTACTCCAGCGCGTGGTCACCGACACCCTCGACGACGGCCAGCGCACCGGAGTTGCGCACGCAGAACCGCTCGCCGACGCGCCCGCGCAGGAAGATCTCCCCGGCGGTCGCGCCGTACCCGATGACGTTGCCGGCGATCACGTTGTCCTCGGCGAGGAACGGCGCCTCGCGCGAGGGCCGGACGACGATCCGCCCGCCCGACAGGCCCTTGCCGACGTAGTCGTTCGCGTCACCGAAGAGCCGCATGGTGATGCCGGGCGGCACGAAGGCGCCGAAGGACTGGCCGGCCGACCCGCCGAAGGTCAGGTCGATCGTGCCGTCGGGCAGCCCCTCGCCGCCGAAGCGCCGGGTGACCATCGAGCCGAGCATCGTGCCGACGGTGCGGTTGACGTTGCGCACCGGCAGCTCGAGGCTCACCGGCCGCGCGTCGAGCAGCGCGCCCTCGCAGAGCTGGATCAGCGTCTGGTCCAGGGCGACGTCCAGGCCGTGGTCCTGGGTCCGGACCGCGCGCCGCGGGGCGCCCTCGGGCAGCTCCGGGACGACGAGGACCGGCGCGAGGTCCAGGCCCGCGGCCTTCCAGTGGTCGACGGCCTGGCGGGTGTCCAGCAGCTCGGCGTGGCCGACGGCCTCGTCGATGGAGCGGAAGCCCAGCTCGGCCAGGTAGTGGCGCACCTGCTCGGCGAGGAACTCGAAGAAGGTGACGACGAACTCCGGCCGGCCGGTGAACCGCTTCCGCAGCTCCGGGTTCTGCGTGGCCACGCCGACCGGACAGGTGTCCAGGTGGCAGACCCGCATCATCACGCAGCCGGAGACCACGAGCGGCGCGGTCGCGAAACCGAACTCCTCGGCCCCGAGCAGCGCCGCGACGATGACGTCCCGGCCGGTCTTCATCTGCCCGTCGACCTGCACCACGATGCGGTCACGCAGCCCGTTGGCCAGCAGGGTCTGCTGGGTCTCGGCCAGGCCCAGCTCCCACGGGGAGCCGGCGTGCTTGAGCGAGGTGAGCGGCGCGGCACCGGTGCCGCCGTCCATCCCCGAGATGAGGACGACGTCGGCGTGGGCCTTGCTGACGCCCGCCGCGACCGTCCCGACCCCGACCTCGGCGACCAGCTTGACGTGCACCCGCGCCTGGTCGTTGGCGTTCTTCAGGTCGTGGATGAGCTGCTTGAGGTCCTCGATCGAGTAGATGTCGTGGTGCGGCGGCGGGCTGATCAGGCCCACGCCCGGCGTCGAGTGCCGGGTGCGCGCCACCCACGGGTACACCTTGCCACCGGGCAGCTGGCCGCCCTCGCCGGGCTTGGCCCCCTGCGCCATCTTGATCTGGATGTCGTCGGCGTTGACCAGGTACTCGCTGGTGACGCCGAACCGGCCCGAGGCCACCTGCTTGATCGCCGAGCGGCGCAGGTCGCCGTTCGGGTCCGGGGTGAACCGGTCAGGGTCCTCGCCCCCCTCACCGGTGTTGGAGCGCCCGCCGAGGCGGTTCATCGCGATGGCCAGCGTCTCGTGCGCCTCCTGCGAGATGGAGCCGTAGCTCATCGCGCCGGTGTTGAAGCGCTTCACGATCTCGCTCACCGGCTCGACCTCGTCGAGCGGGACGGGCGGCCGCACACCGGTCCGCAGCGAGAACAGGCCGCGGAGCGTGGCGGCCTCCTCCGACAGCTTGTCGACCGACTGCGTGTACTTCTCGAAGACCTCGTACTGCCGCGACCGCGTGGCGTGCTGGAGCAGGAACACCGTCTCGGGGTTGAACAGGTGCACCTCGCCCTCGCGGCGCCACTGGTACTCCCCGCCGGTCTCGAGCCGGCGGTGCGCCCGCTCTGCGGGGTTGGCCGGGTAGGCGCGGCGGTGGCGCATGGCCACCTCCTCGGCGAGCACGTCGATGCCGACGCCGCCGAGGGGGCAGGAGGTGCCGGTGAAGTACTCGTCGACGACCTCGCGGGACAGCCCGACGGCCTCGAAGATCTGCGCCATCGTGTACGAGCCGACGGTCGAGATGCCCATCTTGCTCATGACCTTCAGGACGCCCTTGCCCAGCGCCTTGACCACGTTGCGGACGGCCTGGGCGGGCTCGACGCCGGTGAGGTGGCCGTCGCGGATGAGGTCCTCGATCGACTCGAACGCCAGGTAGGGGTTGACCGCGGCCGCCCCGTAGCCCAGCAGCAGCGCCACGTGGTGGACCTCGCGGCAGTCGCCGGACTCGACGACGAGGCCGACCTCCATGCGGGTCTTCTCCCGCACCAGGTGGTGGTGCACCGCCGCCGTCATCAGCAGCGACGGGATCGGGGCGCGCTTCTCGTCGCAGTCGCGGTCGGAGAGCACGATGATCCGGGCGCCGGCCGAGATGGCCTTGGAGACCTTGGTGCGCAGCTGCTCCACGGCCTCGGCCAGGGCGGTTCCCCCGCCGTTGACGTCGAAGTGGCCGGTGATCCGGACGGCGGCGTAACCGGGCAGGTCGCCGTCGTCGTCGATGTGCAGGATCTTGGCCAGCTCGTCGTTGTCGATGACCGGGAACGGCAGGTGCACCTGCCGGCAGGACGCCGGGGTGGCGGTGAGCAGGTTCTGCTCCGGGCCGAAGGTGCGGCCCAGGCTGGTCACCAGCTCCTCGCGGATGGCGTCCAGCGGCGGGTTGGTGACCTGGGCGAACAGCTGCCCGAAGTAGTCGTAGAGCAGGCGGGACCGGTCCGACAGCGCCGCGATCGGGGTGTCGGTGCCCATGGAGCCGATCGGCTCGGCGCCGCTGGCCGCCATCGGGGTGACCAGCATCCGCAGCTCCTCCTCGGTGTAGCCGAAGAGCATCTGCCGGCGGACGACCGACTCGTGGCTGGGGCGCGAACGGCGGCGCTCAGGCAGCTGCGGCAGGTGCACGAGACCGGCGTGCAGCCAGTCCTCGTACGGGTGCTCGGCAGCCAGCGCCCCCTTGACCTCCTCGTCGGAGACGATCCGGCCGGAGGCGGTGTCGACCAGGAACATGCGGCCCGGCTGCAACCGCCCCTTGGCGACGACGTCCGCGGCGGGGATGTCGAGGACGCCGACCTCGCTGGCCATGACCACCAGGTCGTCCCGGGTGTGCCACCAGCGCCCCGGGCGCAGACCGTTGCGGTCGAGGACCGCGCCGATCAGCGTGCCGTCGGTGAAGCAGACGGCGGCAGGCCCGTCCCAGGGCTCCATGATCGAGGAGTGGAACCGGTAGAAGGCCCGGCGGGCCGGGTCCATCTCGTCGTGGTTCTCCCACGCCTCGGGGATCATCATCAGCACCGCGTGCGGCAGCGAGCGGCCCGACAGGTGCAGCAGCTCCAGCACCTCGTCGAAGGTCGCCGAGTCGCTGAAGTCGCTGGCGGTGACCGGGAAGATGCGGTCGAGCCCGAGCTCCGCGGCGGTGCCGGCCGGGCCGTCGAACAGCTCGGTGGCGAGCTTGGCCTCGCGGGCCCGCATGCGGTTGCGGTTGCCCTTGATGGTGTTGATCTCGCCGTTGTGCGCGATGAAGCGGAACGGGTGCGCCAGCGGCCAGCTCGGGAAGGTGTTGGTCGAGAACCGGCTGTGCACCAGGGCGATCGCCGACTCGTAGCGCTCGTCGCGCAGGTCGGGGAAGAACAGCGGCAGCTGGTCGGTGGTCAGCATGCCCTTGTAGGTGATCGTCCGCGACGACAGCGAGGTGATGTAGAGCGAGCTGCCCGCGTCGACCGCCGCGCGCTCGGCGCGCTTGCGCAGCACGAACGAGCGCCGCTCCAGCCGGGTGACGCCGTTGCAGACGACGTTGCCGCCGAACGCGCGCTCGTCGGCCCGGGCACCCATCGTCTCGGCGACGAACACCTGGGCGAAGTGCGGCATGACCGCGCGCGCCGTGGGGCCGAGGTCGGCGCCATCGGGGTCGACCGGGACGTCCCGCCAGCCCAGGACGGTGAGCCCCTCCTCCTCGGCGAGACGGGCGATCTCCTCGTACCGGGCGGCGCGCTCGGCCTCGTCGGTGGGGAGGAACGCGATGCCGACGGAGTACTCGCCCAGCGGCGGCAGGTCGAAGTCGACGGAGGCACGCAGCAGCGCGTCGGGGAGCTGGGTGAGGATCCCGGCGCCGTCGCCGGAGTTCGGCTCCGACCCGGCGGCCCCGCGGTGGTCGAGGTTGTGCAGCGCGGTGAGGCCCGCCTGCACGATGCGGCGGCTCCTCCGCCCGCGGGCGTCGGCCACGAAGGCGACACCGCAGGCGTCCTTGTCGTTGGCCGGGTCGTACAGGCCGCTGGGGGCGGGCACGGCCGAGAACGGCACGGCCGGCGGCACGGCGCTGGTGCTGGCTGCCGCGGGGGCGGGAAGGTCGGTCATGTCACTCCCGTCGTCGGCGCACCGTCGTCCCTCGGGGGGCGAGGGGTGGACGGGGGCGGAGGCCCGGGCCGGAGGTCAAGGGCGGCGGAGATGGCGGCACGTGCGGATCGCGGGACACCGGGGAGGCTCAGGTGGCCCTGCCCGGCTGACGCGCGGGCCCACCGGTGGGTGCCGGTGAGCCGTCGTCCGCGGGGCAGCACTGGCCCGGTCCGACAGTACGACTTCGCCAGGGTCTCTGGCGGGTCAGGCGGAAGCGTACACAGCCGTAACACCGTCCTGACACGGTCGACGCCGATCCGTGATGGTCCCCACGCCGAACGGCGGCGGCCGCGGGGAGCACCGCGCCACCCGTCCGGTCAGGTCGCCGACGGCGGCCGGTGATCGTCCTCACGCCCGCCGGCCGAGGTCGCCCCCGACGCCGGCCCGGAGGACTTCCCGGCGGGCTCGTCGGCCGACGCCGGCGCTCCCGCCGCGGCGTTCCCGCGGTCGACGACCTCGCGCGGGCGGCCGCGCTGCCAGACGAAGTAGGCGACGGCGAGCAGGCCGACGACGATCGAGGTGAAGACGTTGATCCGGACGCCGAAGAGGGTCTCCGCCGGGTCGGTGCGCAGGAGCTCGATCCACAGCCGACCGGCGCAGTAGGAGGCCACGTACAGGGCGAAGGCGCGGCCGTGCCCCAGGCGGAAGCGGCGATCGGCCCAGATGACCAGCGCCGCCGCGGCGAGGTTCCACAGCAGCTCGTAGAGGAACGTCGGGTGGAACGTGCCGAGCGCCACCGGCTCGCCGTCGGCCCCGGTGACCGCCTGCCCGCCGCTCCACTGGTAGATCGTCAGCGCCCACGGCAGGTCGGTGGGGCCGCCGTAGAGCTCGTTGTTGAACCAGTTGCCCAGCCGGCCGATCGCCTGAGCCACCAGCAACCCGGGCGCGAGGGCGTCGGCGAACGCGGGCAGCGGGATGCCGCGTCGCCGGCAGGCGATCCACGCGCCCACACCGCCGAGCGCGATGGCACCCCAGATGCCCAGGCCGCCCTCCCAGATCGCGAAGGTGCGCAGCGGGTCGCCGCCCTCGCCGAAGTAGGGCCGGGGGCTGGAGACGACGTGGTACAGGCGGCCGCCGATGATGCCGAACGGCACCGCCCAGACGGCGATGTCCAGGACGTCACCGGGCGCTCCGCCCCGGGCGACCCAGCGCCGCTCGGTGAGGAGGACGGCGGCGACGATGCCGGCGACGATGCAGAGCGCGTAGGCGCGGATCGGCAGCGGGCCGAGCTCCCACACGCCCTGGGTGGGGCTCGGGAGGGCGGCGAGGACCGTCATGCCCGCACCCCCGTCCGGCGGACCCCGGCGGCCAGGTCCCCGGTGAGGGTGCGGACCCCGTCGACGCCCCGGCCCTCCAGCAGCTCGCGGACGTAGGCCGAACCCACGATCACCCCGTCGGCGAAGGCGGCCACCTCGGCGGCCTGGTCGCCGTCCGAGACGCCCAGGCCGACGCAGACCGGGAGGTCGGGCGCGGCCTGGCGGGTGCGGGCCACGAGCTTCTCGGCCGCGTCGCCGACCGTGGCACGCGTGCCGGTGACCCCCATGGTGGAGGCGGCGTAGACGAACCCGCGGCAGGCGGCGGTCGTCGAGCGCAGGCGGGCGTCGGTCGACGAGGGCGCCACGAGGAAGACCCGGTCCAGGTCGGCGTCCTCGGCGGACGCGATCCACTCCCCCGCCTCGTCGGGGATCAGGTCGGGGGTGATGGCGCCCGCTCCCCCGGCCGCGGCGAGGTCGGTGGCGAACCGCTCGACGCCGTAGCGCTCGATCGGGTTCCAGTAGCTCATCACCACCGGGACGGCGCCGGCCGAGGCCACCGCCTCCACCGCACGGAGGACGTCGCGCATGCCGACCCCAGCGCGCACGGCGACGTCCACCGCCTCCTGGATCACGGGCCCGTCCATGCCCGGGTCGCTGTAGGGGACGCCGATCTCGACGACGTCCGCCCCGGCCTCGACCGCGGCCACCATCGCCTCGATCGAGCCCTCGACGTCCGGGTAACCGACCGGCAGGTAGGCGATCAGCGCGGAGCGCCCCTCGGCCTTCGCCGCCCCGATCCGTTCCTCCAGCGCGCTCACGCCGTCTCCCCCGCGTCCTGGCCGGCGACGGCCTCGGCGTTGCTGACCGCACCCTCGGTGGGCCGCTGGTCGGTGTCCAGGCCGGGGCCGGGGTCGACCTCCTGGCGGTCGCCGAGCCCGAACCAGCGGGACGCCGTCTCGACGTCCTTGTCCCCCCGGCCGGAGAGGTTCACCAGGAGCAGGGCGTCCGGTCCGAGTTCGCGGCCGAGGGTGAGCGCGCCGGCCAGGGCGTGCGCCGACTCGATCGCCGGGATGATCCCCTCGGTGCGGCAGAGCAGCGCGAACGCCTCCATCGCCTCAGCGTCGGTGACCGGCCGGTACTCGGCCCGGCCGATGTGGTGGAGGTAGGAGTGCTCCGGGCCGACGCCGGGGTAGTCCAGGCCCGCGCTGATCGAGTGCGACTCGACCGTCTGGCCGTTCTCGTCCTGCAGGAGGAACGAGCGGGCGCCGTGCAGCACCCCCGGAGTACCGCCGGTGATCGTCGCCGCATGCCGCGGGGTGTCCACGCCGTCGCCGCCGGCCTCGAGGCCGACCAGGCGCACCCCGTCATCGGGGACGAAGGCCGTGAAGATGCCGATGGCGTTGGACCCGCCACCGACGCAGGCCAGGACGACGTCGGGGAGCCGCCCCTCGCGCTCCAGCACCTGGGCGCGCGCCTCGTCGCCGATGACCCGCTGGAAGTCGCGGACCATCGCCGGGAACGGGTGCGGCCCGGCGACGGTGCCGAAGACGTAGTTCGTCGTCTCCACGTTGGTCACCCAGTCGCGGAACGCCTCGTTGATCGCGTCCTTGAGCGTGCGGGACCCGGTGGTGACCGGGACGACCTCGGCGCCCAGCAGGCGCATGCGGGCGACGTTGAGCGCCTGGCGGCGGGTGTCCTCCTCGCCCATGTAGACGGTGCAGGACAGGCCCATGAGGGCGGCCGCTGTGGCCGTGGCGACGCCGTGCTGACCCGCGCCGGTCTCGGCGATCACGCGGGTCTTGCCGATCCGCTTGGTGAGCAGCGCCTGGCCGAGCACGTTGTTGATCTTGTGGGAGCCGGTGTGGTTCAGGTCCTCCCGCTTGAGCAGGACCCGCGCACCGCCGGCGTGCGCGGCGAACTTGGGCACCTCGGTGATCGGGCTCGGCCGGCCGGTGTAGTCGCGCTGCAGGCGGGCGAACTCGGCGAGGAACGCCGGGTCGACCCGCATGGCCTCGTAGGCCTCCGTGAGCTCGTCGAGAGCGGCGATCAGCGCCTCGGGCACGAACCGGCCACCGAAGACCCCGAAGTGCCCGCTGTCGTCGGGCCAGCCCGGTCGCGCCGGGAGCGAGAGGTCTCCGGTCTGCGGTGGGCTGGTCGTCGTCATGCGGACAGTGTCCCGCGCTGGACGCCGCGATCGCCGCAGGGGTGCGCGCGACATCACCGAATCGGACCAGCTGACCGGGCACGCCGTCAGAACGGTGGCGGGTCGTGGTCCGGGTCGTCGTCCGGGTCGGGGTGCCGGTTCGCGGGGTCCGGTGGTGGTTGCGGTGGTGTGGTGAGGACGCGGTAGCCCAGTGGGCGGGTGGTGCGGGTGACGCCGCTGGGGGTGATGACGGTGAGCACGCCGTCGTCGTCGAGGGTGTGGGTCCAGCCGGGGGCGAAGGTCGTGAGCCGGTGGTGGTGGCGGCACAGGCAGCACAGGTTCTGGCAGGCGGTGGCGCCACCGTGGGCGTGGGCGATGACGTGGTCGAGGTCGGCCCAGCCGGCGGGGGTGGTGCAGCCGGGGTG
>NZ_JBJGZZ010000009.1:0-172823 GCF_054050775.1 Blastococcus sp. SYSU DS0533
GCACCCACGCCGCCGCCCACGGCACGCCCCCCCCCCCCCCCCCCCCCCCCCCCCCCCCCCCCCCCCCCCCCCCCCCCCCCCCCCCCCCCCCCCCCCCCCCCCCCCCCCCCGCCACTCGCCGCCGCGCCGAGCGCGACAGCGACGACGTCTTCGACCCGATCGGCCGCAAGGCCGACGTCCACCAGCGGGTGGGCGAGCTGATCTTCGACTCGCTCATGCCCCTGCTGGAGACGCTGTGCGGCGACGGCCCGGGAGCTCAAGCCCCGCGAGCAGAGGCGTTCGCCGCTCCGCCGGCTACCTCGCTCATCCCGGCCGTCGCCGTCCCGGCCGACGCCACGATGCTGCCGCCGTCGGCGCGGCGGGTCCTTCCGCCGGTGCCGCCGCGGAGCCGCACGAGGGGCCTGCCGTCGCCGCGTCGCTGAGCCGTCGGGAGGAGTCGCGCCCTACGCCGGCGGGTCCGCCTGCGCGACTGCCGTCTGGACGAGCGGGGTGACCCGGTCGGCCAGGTAGACGTGCCCCTGGTCGTTCGGTGACACCCCGTCCGCGGCGATGAACCCGGTCTGCTCGGCGAACCAGCCGGCCGCCAGCGGATCGACGAAGGGCACGCCCACGGCTCGGGCAGCGGCTTGCACGGCATCGCGCACAGCGAGCAGGGCGTCGGGTACGTCACCGTCGTCCCACACCGGCCCGATGACCACGACGGACGTATCCGGCGCCTGGGACTGGGCAGCGGCAATCGCCGCCGTCGCATTTTCCCGGACCACGGCGGGCGACTCGTCGAGGTCGTTCCGGCTGCCGAACAGCAGCGTGACGTCCGCATCGGGAACGGGGGTGGATTCGACGAGGTCGAGGAAGTCCTGGCCGGTGGCACCCGCCGCCGCGTAGCCCGACCGGGACACGGCGTTCAACTGCAGTTCCGCGCCCACGCGCTGAGCGACGATGGCCGGCCATCCGGCCGGTCCGAGTCCGCCGGACTCATTGCCTGCGGCATAACCGTCGCCGTAGACAGCGAGCACGGGAGCGGCCTCCTGCTCGACGGGAGGGAGGTCGTCGGTACCGGCGCTGGGCGTCGGGCGGGCCGGCGACGGGATGGAGGACTCGGTCACCCGAGAACCACCGTAGGGGTCAGCAGGCTCGGGGCTCAGCGCCATGGCGCTGAACACCGCGACGTTGCCCGCCACCAGCGCGACGAGCGCGGCCAGGCCCCACCTGGGTGGCCGGTCCAGTCTCCATCCCCGCACGGCCGGAGGGTATCCGCGCGAGGGCCTGAGGCGGCGCCACACACGTCAGTCGAGCCTCATCTGTGACCCGTCGAGGACCCGTACGACCAACGCGGCCGGGTGACGGACCTCTCCGGATCCGCAGTCCTCTGAGCACTCAGCGTGACGACACGAGTCGCTGGTACTGTCTCCATTCCGCCTGGCGGGTTAACGGACAGCTCGCCCGTTGCACGGAAGCACACGCAGGGTGATCATCGTCGACATGACGCCTCGCACACGCCACGTCTTGGGTCCTGCGGGCCGTGCGTGCTCGCTCTGCGGCAACAGCGAGGTCGTGCTCGTGGAGTCCCGCAACGTCCGGCGCTTCCGGCACCGCCTCAACCCGTCGTGGGACCCGCACGCTCGCCTGTTCGAGACGTGCAGCAACTGCGGCGCGCGCTCCGAGGTCCGGTACGAGGACGTCGCAGCGGCTAGCTGAGTCCTGTTCCAGGCGCTTCGGCCTCTCTCGAGAAGCCGGGGCGGCACGGTCGCGGAGCTCAGCCGTGGGGCGAGCGGGGTGGCTGTGACGCACGCGCCCGCCCGGCGCAACACCTCGCCGTTCTCCGTCCTCTGCGGCGCTTCGCGCTCCTACGCTTCGGGGCATGCCCTGTCCTTCCTGCGGGGCGACGGCTACGCGCACGCAGATCCTGACCGGCTACTGGCGGTGCGACGCCGACGTCCGCATCGAGCAGCTCGTCCCCGCCGGCGCGGAGTCCGTGACAGTTCCGTCACCCGGCGAAACGCACCGCTGCGGCACCGTCTACATCCAGACCCGCGACGAGGACGGCGCCACCTGCCGCTGCGGTGAGCCCGCCGTCGGCGAGTGCACCGAGTGCACCCACGCCGTCTGCGCCGACCACTCCGACCTCTGGCAGGGCTGGCGCGTCTGCGATCGCGACCTGGCCAACGCCCGCCTGCGCGCCCGCGCCGCCGCCGTCGCCGAGGAGAAGCGCCGCGCGGAGGAGGCCGCCGCCGCGGAGGCCGAGCGGCTCCGGCAGCGCACCACCCTGCTCGAGCTGGCCGACGAGGACGCGCTCTGGCTGCTCTACGCCCGCGACGAGCGGCGCACCGAGCAGCAGGTCCGCTCGGCGGTCCACGTGCTCCGCCGGCTCACCGCCGTCCAGTTCACCGACGCCTGCCTCTACCTGCTCCCCTACGCCCGCGAGCCCGAGACCCGGCGCACCCGCCTCACCCGGCTCACCGGGTGGGCCTTCGAGGGCTCCGGGTACCACGGCCGCTCCTGGTTCTTGACCCGCAAGGGCGAGTGGCACCGCGGCGGGCCGCTCGGCGAGGAGCGCCGGCGCTGGAAGGACGTCCGCTTCGACGACGTCGAGAAGCGCGCCGTCATCGACGAGATGGCCTGGCAGCAGTCGATCGACAGCGGCCTGGTCTGACTGCGGCTTCCGCCCAGAAGGTCAGGTCACCCGGACGGCGTCGGCCGCAAGTTGCTCCTGGTACCAGGCGTAGGTCTGCTCCAGCCCGTCCCGCAGGTCGATCTCGGCCCGCCACCCCAGGTCGTGGATCTTCGACACGTCCAGGAGCTTGCGGGGGGTGCCGTCGGGCTTCGACGGGTCGAACTCCAGGCGTCCCCGGTACCCGACGATGTCGGCGACGAGCTCGGCCAGCTCACGGATCGACAGATCGGCGCCCACTCCGACGTTGATCGGCGCCGGGTCGTCGTAGTTCTCGAGCAGGAACAAGCACGCGCGCGCCAGGTCGTCCACGTGCAGGAACTCCCGCAAGGGCGAACCCGTCCCCCACACTGTGACAGCCGGCGCGTCGGCGAGTGCGGCCTCGTGGAACCGGCGGATGAGCCCAGGGAGGACGTGGGAGTTCTGTGGGTGGAAGTTGTCGCCCGGCCCGTACAGGTTCGTGGGCATCGCGGAGATGTAGTGCAGGCCGTACTGGCGGCGCAGCGCCTGCACGTGCAGCACACCGGCGATCTTCGCGATCGCATAGGCGTCGTTGGTTTGCTCGAGCGGCCCGGTGAGCAAGCTGTCCTCACGGATGGGCTGGGGGGCCAGCCTCGGGTAGATGCAACTGGAGCCGAGGAAGAGCAGGTGCGCCGCGCCGTGCCGGGCGGCCGCGTCCAGCACGTTGACCTGCATGCGCAGGTTGTCGGAGATGAAGTCCGCCGGGTAGGTGCTGTTGGCCAGGATGCCTCCCACCTTCGCCGCCGCCATCACCACCACGGCCGGCCGCTCCCGGGCGAAGAAGTCCTCGACCGATTCCTCGTTCCGCAGGTCGAGCTCGGTAGACGTACAGGTCAGCAGGCGCGTGAAGCCCTCGTTCCGGAGGTGCCTGAGCACAGCACCCCCGACGAGCCCCCGGTGCCCGGCGATGAACGTCGGCGCACCCCTGTCGAGCGATGCGACTCGCATAATCCGTCCTCCCCGCGGCCTTCGTGCCTAGGCTAGCCGCGACGAGAGCACGGTCGGCCACGGAGTCGACGGTGCCGGATGGGAGCTTTCGTGGCGAAGTCTGCCTTGATCACGGGAATCACCGGCCAGGATGGCTCGTACCTGGCAGAGCTGCTTCTGAGCAAGGGTTACGAGGTGCACGGCCTCATCCGGCGCTCGTCCTCGTTCAACACGGAGCGCCTCGACGGCATCTACCAGGGCCCGCACATCCCCGACCGGCGGCTGATCCTGCACTACGGCGACCTGATCGACGGCGTCACGCTGACCAACGTCCTGCGCGACATCAACCCCGACGAGGTCTACAACCTCGGAGCGCAGTCGCACGTGCGCGTCTCCTTCGACCAGCCGGTCTTCACCGGCGACGTCACAGGGTTGGCCGCCATGCGCCTGCTGGAGGCAGTGCGCGCCGCGCGCGTGCGCACGAAGATCTACCAGGCGTCCTCGTCGGAGATGTTCGGGGCCACACCTCCGCCGCAGTCCGAGGACACCCCCTTGCACCCGCGCAGCCCCTACGGCATCGCCAAGGTCTACGCCTACTGGGCCACCCGCAACTACCGGGAGGCGTACGACTCCTTCGCGGTGAACGGCATCCTCTTCAACCACGAGTCCCCCCGCCGGGGCGGCACCTTCGTGACGCGCAAGGTCACCCGCGCGGTCGCGCGCATCCAGGCCGGCCTGCAGGACAAGCTCTACCTGGGCAATCTGGATGCCGTCCGCGACTGGGGTTACGCCCCCGAGTACGTCGAGGGGATGTGGCGGATGCTCCAGCACAGCGAGCCGCAGGACTTCGTGCTGGCCACCGGCACCGCGTACTCGGTGCGGGACTTCGTGCGGATGGCGTTCGAGCACGTCGGTCTGGAGTGGGAGGAGTACGTGCGCCACGACGAGCGCTATGAACGGCCCAGCGAGGTCGACGCCCTGGTCGGTGACTACAGCAAGGCCAAGCAGCTGCTGGGCTGGGAGCCGAAGGTCCTGACGCCGGAGCTGGTCAAGATCATGGTCGACGCCGACATCAAGCTCCTCGACGACGAGCGTTCCGGCCGCCTGGTCCGGATCGACTCCTGACGGCGCACCTGCTCAGTCGGGTGCCCACGAACGGGACCGTTCGCCCGACCGCAGCCAGGCAACCGTTCTGCGGATGCCCTCCTGGAGGCTGATCGGCTGCTCGATCCTGAGCGCCGCGAAGGTCGGGTCCATGGGGACCACGTAGTCCTGCGTCATGCTCGCCAGCCGCGAGGATGTCAGCGGCGCACGCACGCCGGCCCGCGAAGCGAGGTCTCCCACCCGAGCCAGCGCAGCCAGCGCAGCCAGCGGGACGCGCCGCGCCGGCCGGCCCAGCAGCTCCTGGGAGAACCCGTCGACCCAGTCATCGAGGACCAGGGGGGCGTCACCGAGGTAGAGGGTTCGGTGCCCGACGCGGTCGTCGCCGAGCGTCGCACACCGGATGAACTGGTCGGCGACGTTCTCCACGTACCCGTAGGAGCGCCGCACGACGGGGCGGGACGGGTGCAGGTACAGGCCCCGTTCCAGCACTCGCCAGAACTCGACGGGGTAGCGCGGGTGCCACGGGCCCCAGATGTTCGTCGGGCGGGTGATCACCCAGCTCAAACCGTTCGCCGCCCGGACGACGTCCTCACTGATCGCCTTGCTCCGCCCGTACGTGGTGTGCGGGTCGTAGAGGTCGTCGGTGACCGGGTCCCGCCCGGGGCGGAGCACGAACTGGGTGGAGGTGTGCACCAGGCGGGCCCCCGGGACGTGCTGCGTCATGGCCTCGACGACGTTGCGCGTGCCGTCCACGTTGACGGCGTAGCCGGCCAGGTCGTCGGAGAGCGTGTCGGTGCGGGCGGCGAGGTGGATCACCGCGTGCGGCCGGTGCTCGGCGACCAACGCCCCGACCGCCTCGGCGTCGAGCACGTCCCCCTGGCGCCAGACGTCGTCGTCCACCGCCAGGTTGGGCCGGACGAGGTCGAGGTTGACCACCTCGTGGCCCTCGGTGCGCAGGGCACGAACGAGCGTCGTTCCGATGAACCCCGAGCCCCCCGTGACCACGAACCGCCGTGCCGTCGTCTCAGGCATTGCTGACCTCCTCCAGGACCGCGGTCATCCGCCGCTGGAACCGTTCGATCGTGTGCCGCTCCTCGAAGCGGCGGCGAGCGGCGACCCCCATGCCGGCCCGTAGCTCGCGGTCCGCCAGGAGCTCGCGGATCGCGCGCACCCACCCGTCGACATCGTCGGGGTCCACCAGCCGGCCCGTGACCCCGTCCTCCACGAGGTCGGGCAGCGCGCGCCAGCGCGACGCCACGACCGGGACCCCGGTTGCCATCGCCTCGATGACGACCAGTGGCGAGGTCTCGGAGTGGAACCGTGTCGGGAAGCAGAAGAGGGTCGTCTCCCGCAGCGCCCGCCATTTGTCCTCACCGCTCAGCACGCCGGTGAACTCCACGTCGACACCCGCGCGCTCGGCGGCGGCCGTCAACTCCGCCCGGTAGGCCGGACTCTCGGGCTCCCCCACCAGACGCAGCCGGTGGGCGACCCCCTCGGCATGCAGTCGCCGGGAGATCTCGACCAGCCGGCCGGCGCCCTTGCCGGGGCAGATCAGCCCCATGAAGGTCAGCACGGGCGTGCCACCCTGCGGCCGGTCCTCGTGCACGCCGGGCGGCGCGGCCACGCCGTTCTCGACGATGACCGTTCGCCGGGCGCCCAGGGCCCGGCCCTCGTCCGGGGCCGACGGGGAGAGGAGCACCGCCACGTCCGGCCGGCCGAGGGCCCACCGGACCGCACGGCGCAGCATCGGGTTCATCGCGGCCAGGCTCTCGGTGAGCCCCGAGGCGTGGAAGTGGTAGACGGTCGACCGGAACAGGTGACGGGTCGTCCCGAGGATCACCGCGTCCCGGAGGATGGGCAGCAGCCCATGGCCGCTCGGCGGGTAGTAGAGCACGGCAGCCCGGTCGACGAGCCGCCGGACGGTGATCCGCACGATCACCGAGCCGACCTCGACCGCCTTGCCGATCGACCACGATCCCGTGCTGCTCAGCGACCGGGAGAAGTTCATGCGCACGTGCGCGTACCGGAGGTCGTCCGGCTCACCCTCCAGCAGCGCGGCCACCATGACCGCCTGCCCGCCCAGCGGCGGCGGCACCTGACCGACGACGAGGACGGCCCTGGTCCGCCCCGCCGCCGTCCAGCTCACCGCCCCCGCCAGTCGCGGAGGGCGCGCAGCAGGAAGTGCACGTTGCCGTACAGGTAGCGGCGCCAGAGGCGGCCCGGCTCCTCGAGCAGCCGGAACGCCCACTCCAGGCCCATCCGGCTCAGGAAGGCGGGCGCCGCCGCTTTGCGGCCCGCGGAGAAGTCGAACGCCGCCCCGACGGCGACCGTCGTGCAACCGGTGGCCCGGGCCAGGTGTACGGCCTCCACGTCCTGGCGAGGGGTGCCGATCGCGACCCAGACGATGTGCGGCGCAGCGGCGGACACCACCCGGGCGAACTCCGCCCGGTCGGCGTCGTCGAACTCGCGGAAAGGAGGCGCGTACGTTCCCACGACCTCCACCCCCGGGTACCTCGACGCGATCCGCTGCTCGAGCCGCGCAAGCAGGTCAGCGTCGCCGCCGAAGAAGAAGTGCCGCACCCCCTCGGCTCGGCCCGCGTCGAGGCAGCGCTCGAACAGGTCAGGACCACGGACCTGCTCCGCGTCTGAGTGCCCCCGCCGACGTAGGTACGCCGACAGCGGCTTGCCGTCGATGAAGTTGACGCCCTCACCGGTGAGCAGCCGGGTGTAGGAGGGCGAGGACGACGCGCAGTAGAGGGTGTACGCGTTGATCAGACGGAAGGACGTCGCCGACTTCGCCAGCGCAGTACGGAGGACGAGGTGCACCGCCCGGTCCATGTCGCCGGTCCACAGCGGCACGCCGGAGAACGAGGCAGCCACGGCGAAGACGGTACGTCACCGACCCCCAGAATTCGTCACTCAGCGTGAGGAGGCCGAAGACCGGTCGGGCGGCAACCTCCCAAGGAGGGATACGCCCGTGCCGACCACGGTCGTCCGGGGCTCACTCGGGGATGATCGGCACCGCCAGCAGCTGCCCGCCGGCAGGGAAGGATGGGCAGCGCCGCGACGGCACGAGGAATCGACGGCCCGAGGAGTGGACACCGAGATGGACCCCATCGCCCTGCGCCGCCGCATCGCGACGACGAGGCTCGCCACATTGGCGGCCCTGCCCGTGCGCGTCTCCGCCGTCGCCCGGCACGACGCCCGCGTCCTCGGTCGCAGCGCCCGGTGGCTGCTCACCTCGCGTGAGCACACCAACTTCACCTACCACCTCACCCCGCGGAACCTGGAGCACCTCGCGTGGTGGACCGCACAGCTCACCGGAACCGGGGTGGCACAGAACCGCGGCTGGATCGCCGAGGCGCTGGAGGATCCAGAGCTGCGTGCGCACGTCCAGCGGGAGACCGCCCGTAGCTCCCGGCGCAGGCTGGCCGACCTGGACGTCCGGCTCGGACGACGTCTCGGTTGGTACGCGATCGTCCGGGCGCTGCGGCCCGAGCACGTCGTCGAGACCGGCACCGACAAGGGGCTCGGATCGGTCGTGCTGGCCGCCGCCCTGCTGCGCAACGGCCGGGGCAGGCTCACCACCGTGGACATCAACCCCGAGAGCGGTTACCTCATCGCCGGCCCGTACGCCCAGGTCGTCGACCGCGTGGTCGCCGACTCCGTGGAGACGCTGCGGTCGCTCGAGCGGCCCGTCGACGTCTTCCTCCACGACAGCTGGCACACGTTCGAGTACGAGACGGCCGAGCTCGACGCCGTCGCACCGCGGTTGCGGGACACCTCCGTGGTGCTGTCCGACAACGCGCACGACAGCGACGCCCTCAGCGCCTGGGCCGAACGCACGGGACGCCGGTTCACTTTCTTCCGCGAGGAACCGCTCGAGCACTGGGATCCCGGTGCCGGGATCGGTGCGGCGTGGAGCCCGGAGCCCGTCGGGCAGGGCTGACGTGTCAGCCGGAGGCCTCCGGGCCCGGGTCCCGGCCCCGATCGTCGTCGCCTTGTTCCTGGCCGCGACCATCGACATCTTCCGCGTCGTCCCGGTCGCAGGGACGACGGGACTGGGCATGGTCACAGCTGCGGCGGCGCTCGTCGTCGTGCTGCTGGGACTCACCCTCGTGCGCCCGGACAACGTCGCCTTCCGCCAGTCCCCTGCGGTCGAGCCCTTGCTCCCGGCCGGTCGGCTCCCGTCGGCCCTGTGGCTCTTCCTGGCCTGGGCACTGTTGTCCCTGGCCGTCAACGGGACGGGGATCCAGGGCCTCCAGAACCTGAGCGTGTACGCACTGTTCGTGGTGGGCGCCGCGGCCACCGCGGCCGGCTCCTCGGCGGGAACCGCTGCTCTGACGGTTCGCCTGACCGCGGCACTGGGCGTCGCCATCACACTCGTCTACCTCGCCGGGGTGGTCCTTCAGGGCCTGGGCGCCAACGTCGTCTACGGGCCGCGGTCCTACGCCCTCGTCGCCCTCGTGCTCATGGCTCCTGCCGTGCCACTCCCCCGCGACACCCCGTGGCGGTTCCTCCAGTGGTCGCCCTACCTGGTCCTCGTGGGCCTTGCCGCCAGTCTGTCGCGCACGGCGGGTGCAGCCGCCCTGCTGATCCTCCTCGGCCGGGTGGTCCGGGGCCGCCGGCGGGGTCGGCTCCTGCGTGCCTCGCTCGCCCTGGTGGCCGCGATGGTGGTCGCCGTCTGGGCGGTTGTGTCGGTCCCCACGCTCAACGACCGGGTCTTCGGCGGAGACCGGGCGCTCGAGGTCGGGGACGTGGCCATCAACACCGAAGGCCGGATCGAGTTCTGGGGCCACCTGGTCGACGGCATCCCGGATGCCGCGATCCTCGGCCACGGGCCTGGCTCGTCGTCCGATCTGCTGGTGACGAAGAACCCGGAGCAGAACCAGCCACACAACGACTACCTCCGCCTGCTCTACGACTACGGCGCCGTCGGGCTGGCCTTGTGGTGCGTGGGCTACGCGCAACTGCTGGTGCGCTGCTGGCGGCGGGCGCGCGCGAAGACCCCGGATCGGGCCGCGGTGCACTACGGCGCCGCGCTCGCCCTGGTTGCGGTGGCCCTGTCGATGCTCACCGACAACGCGATCATCTACCCGTTCGTCATGGCTCCGTTGGGCGTTCTGGTCGGGGTGTCACTGGCCGGCGCGCCACCAGCGGACGCCGGGGCATCCCGCAGCGGCACCGCCCACCAGCTCGACGTGCGGCAGCGCCGCTGATCCGTCGGGCCCGTCAGAGGGCGAGGGGGCGCTCCGGCCGACTCTTCGCCGCACGGACCACCGACCACCACAGCGCGGCAGCGGTGAGGGCAGACGCGACCAGCACGCCGACGGCCAGGCCGACGACCCCGTAGCCGACGGCGAGCACGCCGCCGAGCACGAGACCGGGCAGCCCCACGGCGCGGCCGGTCAGCAGGGCCGGGACCTGCCGCCGCGTCTTGAGGACGAAGTTGGCCGGCACGGTGAGGACGGCTACCACCGACTGGACGGCGACCAGGACGAAGAGGGCGCTGGACGCATCCGCATTGGGACCGAAAACCGCCGTGAGCGCCGCCTCCGGGAGGGCCGCCAGCAGCACGGCGTAGGCCGTCAGCACCCCGCCGAGCACGGCGGCTGCCAGCCCGACCGTCCGCAGCCCGCTGCGGGGGTCGGCCAGGACCCGGTGCGACGAGGACACCGTGAGCGCCGTGTGCCCGGTGGCCGCGAGGAAGTTGAGCAACCCCAGCTCGCTCAGCACGAGGCGGTAGCTGCCGAGCTCGCCGAGCGACACGTACACCGCCGCGACGAGGAGCAGGGCCTGTGCGGCGCCCACACCCAGCAGGAAGTCGGCCAGGAACCCGGCCTTGACGCGCGTCTCGTAGCGACCCCAGCCCAGCCGGCATCCCGCGACCACCCGGCGCACCTGCGCCGGGAGCAGCAGGGCCACACCGGCCAGCCCCGACCACAGCGCGTACGCCAGCCACCAGGCGGCCACGTCGGTCGTGCCCCGGACCATGAGGACGACGAGGGTGCCCAGCGTGCCGACCGTCCACACGGTGTCGTAGACGAGGGTCCACCCCAGCCGGTGCAGCGCCAGCGTGACCGCACGCATCGTGTCACCGAGCAGCAGCGCGACCAGACCCACCAGCAGCCAGACCGCCGTCGCGAGGCTCAGCGCCCCGGCCACGGCCACGTAGCCGGCCACCGCGGCGCCGAAGACGAGGGCCGTTCCGGCGCTGCCGGTGACGGCCCGCCCGAGGAGGCCGCGCGCGGCCTCGCCGCGCACCACGCCGGAGCGGACCGACGGGATGAACAGGTCCGAGGACACCGCCCGCAGGCTGCCCATGGCCAGGAAGTAGCCGGCGAGGAAGACCCCGATCAGCCCGTAGTCCGCCGCCGGCAGTTCGCGGCCCGCCAGCAACAGGAAGCCGAAGTTGCCCGCGGTCGCGATCGCGTGGTCCAGCGTCACGAGTGTCCCGGCGGACCTGGCTCGCCGCAGTCCCCGTGACAGCCGCTCTCCCGGCTTGGTCAGGGACACAGCAGTCGGCGCTCCCCGGGCAGATCCGGCCGGCCGCAGGCGGCGCCGATCGCAGCGGCCGGAAGCGGGCGGCCCCAGGTCATCGGGTCGTGCGCTCGGCCAGCAGGATGCCCACGAGCCGGATGTGCAGGGCCTCGAAGGTGCGCAGGGTACGCAACAGCGGTCGTCGTCGCGTTCGGCCCGGTGCCACCACGAGGACCACCCCGTCGCTCGCCGCAGCGAGCGCCTCGGCGTCCGGGCGCCGGGTCAGCGGAGGTGCGGCGACGAGCACGAAGTCGTACCGCTCGGCCAGGCCCGCCAGCAACGCCGCCAGCCCGGGCCCGTGCAGCAAGGCCGAGTCCGGAGGTCCGCCGTGTCCCCGGAGAACGGGTACGGTTCCGTGCACCCCCGCCAGGGCCGCCTCCGGCCGGACCTCGCCACGCAGCACCGCGACCAGGTCGGCGCGGCGACCGGCGTCCGTTCGGTCGTCCTCCGTAGGCCGCTCGGGCCCGCCCGCGGCAGTGTCCACCACGACGACCCGGGCGCCGCCGGCTGCCAGCACCCCTCCGAGGTCGCCGCACAGGCTGGAGACGTCGACCGTCGCATCGACCCCCGCGATCGTCACCGTCATCCCGGCCCCCGTGCCCGTGTCCGCCGAAGTCAGCAGGTGCAGCCGAACGGAGCGCAGAGCGTCCCACCGGTCGAAGCCCTCTTCCCCACGGCGTCGCGACGACCGGCCGCGGGGCGCGGGCACGGTGCCCAGGTGGAGAACCCCCAGCGCAGCCACCTCCTGGCCATCCTGGACCGTCTCGTCCAGGGCAGCCCGCAACAGGGACAAGCCGATCCCGGCCACCAGCCCGGCCAGAGCACCCGCGGTCACGAGGAGGGCGATTCCAGGGCCGGCGGGGGACGTCGGGACGGACGCCGGCTGGATGGTCGTGACATCGACGGCCTGCACCGGGCCGGCCGGTGACCTCTCCAACGAGGGGAGCAGCTGTGCGAACTCCTCGCCGACCGCATCGGCGATCTGCTGCGCCCGCACGGCGGAGGAGTCCTGGACCTGCACCTCGAGCAGCACGGTGTCGGCCGGGACCGAGACCGTGATCATGGCTGCCACCTGCTCACCCGTGAAGTCCAGGCCGAGCGAGTCGGCGACCCGCCGTCCCAGCGCCGGGCTGGCGACCACAGCGGCGTAGGACTGCATCCGCTGCTGCAGGTACAGGGTGTCCTGCCGGCTCGTCCCCTCGGCGGTCTCGGTCACGCTGAGGAACAGCTCCGATTCGGAGATGTACCGATCGGCGCGGATCGCCCCGTAGGCCGCTGCCAACGCCGCCCCCGCGAGGACGCAGGCGAGGACCAGCGGGACGCTCCGCCGGACAGCACTGACCAGCTGGCGGAACGTCACTGTCGGATCCTCTCCTCATGGCTTCGGCGGGCCGACCGACGACCCGGGTGCGCGCCGCTCGACCACGTTGCCGGCCGTGCTCAGCCGGTGCCGCGAGAGGATCCTCGCGCACTCGGTGGCACAGACCGCCGCCCGACCGGCTGACCTGACTCAAAGTAGGCGAACGAGCGCGGTCGGTCGCGTCCGCTACTACATGATGCGGATGTCGTCACGCACCGCGATCGGCGCGTCGACAACGTGAGGCGAGTCTCACCCGTCCGTGCGTGCGAACCATTGTCTCGCACAAATCTGAACGCCTATGTTCCGCAGGCGGCCCGCGCCGAACGCGACGCTGAACTGCAGCGATGCCCGCCTGACACAGACGTCCGGCTCCTCTCGGCGCATCTCCACCCACTGAAAGTCGAGACATCTGTGTCTTCCGCCCTGCTCCCGTCACGGGAACGCCCCGCTGTCACCCGATCGGCGTCGGCCCTCCTCCTGCTGGTCATCGCATCCCTTCTCACCGTCGGTATGCCGACGGCGTGGGCGGCCCCGGGGGACGCTGCGCCGGCCGACTTCGACGGTGACGGAGCCACCGACATCGGTGTCTTCCGCGACAGCACGGGGCTGTTCGACGTCGCCGGCCAGCAACCCCGTTTCTGGGGCGCCGAAGGGGACGTCAACGTCTCCGCCGACTACGACGGCGACGGCACCACCGAGGTGGCCGTCTACCGGCCCTCGACGGCCCAGTGGTTCGTCCAGGACGGAGACATCTCCTGGTGGGGCGAGCAGGGTGACGTGCCCGTCCCGGCCGACTACGACGGCGACGGCTCGGCCGACGTGGCGGTCTACCGCCCGTCGACCGGCCAGTGGTTCGCCCAGACCGGCCTCGTGGACTGGTGGGGCGCCGAGGGCGACATCGCTCTCCCGGCCGACTACGACAACGACGGCGCGGCGGACCTCGCGGTCTACCGGCCGTCGACGGGCCAGTGGTTCGTCCAGGGCGCGGACCCGACGTGGTGGGGCGAGGCCGGCGACGTGCCCGTGCCGGCCGACTACGACGGTGACGGCTCGACGGACGTGGCCGTCTTCCGGCCTGCGACCGGCCAGTGGTTCGTCCAGGACGGACTGATCGACTGGTGGGGCGCCGACGGCGACATCGCGGTGCCCGCCGACTACGACGGCAACGGCTCCGCCGACCTGGCGGTGTTCCGCCCCGCGACCGGCCAGTGGTTTGCGCAGGGCCAGGACACCGTGTGGCTCGGCCAGGACGGCGACCAGCTGCTCCCCGCGCGCCCCACCCTCGCCGTCGGCGGCTCCGAGCCCCCCGTGGACACCGAGGCCCCGGCCTCGCCGACCGCGCTCGACGCCGTCCTCGGCGACAGCACCGTCACCCTCTCCTGGGACGCCGTCCCCGCCGACGACCTGGCCGGCTACGTCGTCCACCGCACCACGGCCGGCGCCGACCCGCTGGTCGTGAGCGGCGACTCGCCGGTGACCGGCACCTCCTTCACCGACGCCGCGGCCGTTCTCGACGTCGCCGCCACCTACTCGGTGACGGCGATCGACACCGCGGGCAACGAGTCCGCCCCGTCCGCGGACGCGCTCGCGACGGCGGTCGACGCCGACGTCGTCGTCGCCGCTGACGGCAGCGGCGACGCGACCACGGTGCAGGCCGGCATCGACCTGATCGCCAACAACGCCGACCACCGGAGCGACCCGAAGGTCGTGCTCGTCCAGCCGGGCACCTACGAGGGCGTGGTCAGCTCCGGCAACCGGTACGGCGTCTCCGTGATCGGCGCGACCCTGGACCCGACGGACACGGTCATCACCGCGAGCGGGACCGGGACCAACCCCACCGTGTCGCTGTCCGGCAACGAGTGGGCGCTGAAGAACCTGACGGTGGCCAACACCAACGGCACCGCCGCCGGCACCGCGGCCACCGCGCTCAAGGTGAACTCCGGTGACAAGGACGTGTTCGACAACGTCCGGTTCCTCGGCAACAAGCAGACGCTGCAGCTGTCGACGGCGAACACCACCACCTACACCCGCATGTACTTCTCGAACGCCTACATCGAGGGCGGGCAGGACATCATCCTGGGCCGCGCGGTCGCGGTGTTCGAGGACTCCACCATCCACGTCCTCGACCAGCCGGGCGCGAGCATCACCGACTCCGCCGTCGACGCCGCGCACCCGTACGGCTTCCTGATCACGGGGAGCACCATCGAGACCGACGGCAGCGGCATCTACCTCGGCCGCCCGTACCCGGCGCACACCACCGCCCAGGCGCAGGTGACGATCCGGGAGACCGAGCTCGACGAGGGCATCAACGTCGCCCAGCCCTGGAAGGACTGGAACGCCACCACGCCGTGGACCGGCGCCCGCTTCTCCGAGTACCAGAACACCGGCCCGGGCGCGACCGTCAACGACAACCGCCCCCAGCTGACCGACGAGCAGGCCCCGCAGTACACCAAGGCCGCGTACCTCGCCGGCACCGACGGCTGGAACCCGACCGGCCAGACGCTGCCGGGCGACCCGGTGGACACCACCGCGCCGGCCGCTCCTGCCGACCTCACCGCCACGGGCACCGACGGCGCGGTCGAGCTGACCTGGACCGAGAACGGCGAGGCCGACCTCGCGGGCTACGACCTGTACCGCTCCACCACCTCGCCGGTCGCCCTGACCGCCGAGAACCTGGTCGGTGACGACCTCGTGGGTGCGAGCTTCACCGACCGGGGCGTGGTCAGCGGCACCGAGTACCACTACGTGCTCGTCGCCGTGGACCAGGCCGGCAACGCGTCCCCTGCCTCGGCGGAGGTCGCCGCGACCCCGACCGGTGAGGTCCTGCCGCCGCACGACGTGCTGGTGGCCCAGGACGGCACGGGCGACTACGCCACCGTGCAGGCGGCCATCACCGCCGCCGGCTCCGCCGGGACGGCCGCCGACCCGCTGGTCATCGCGATCAAGCCGGGCACCTACCGGGAGCTCGTCAGCATCAACGCCGACTACGTCAGCCTGATCGGCACCACCGGTACGGCCACCGACGTCGTCCTCACCTACGACAACGCGGCCGGCACGATCAACCCGGCCACGGGATCGGCCTACGGCACGGGGAACAGCCAGTCCGTGCTGGTCAAGGGCGACGACGTCACGGTCGCCGACCTGACCATCGAGAACGCCTTCGACGAGGCGGCCGCGACCTTCAACGACAAGCAGGCGGTCGCGCTGCACACCTCCGGTGACCGGCTGGTGTTCGACAACGTCCGGCTGCTCGGCAACCAGGACACCCTGCTGGTCAACTCCGGCGACGCCAACGTCGTGGCCCGGTCCTACTTCGTGGACAGCTACGTCGAGGGCGACGTGGACTTCATCTTCGGTCGCGGCACCGCCGTCTTCGACCGGAGCACCATCCACGCGCTCAGCCGCGGCAGCAGCTCGAACAACGGCTACCTGACCGCTGCCAGCACCGCCGACTCCACCCCGTACGGCTTCCTGATCACGAACAGCACGGTGACCAGCGACGCCCCGGCGGGCACCTTCCACCTCGGCCGGCCGTGGCGCGGCTGGTCGGACGACTACACGAAGAACGGCGTCGAGATGCCGAACTCGCGTGGTCAGGTGACCATCCGGAACACCGAGCTGCCGGCCGCCATCGACACGGTGCAGCCGTGGGTGGACATGTCCCCCAACCTGTGGACCGACGGCCGGTTCTCCGAGTACGAGAACACCGGCGCCGGCGCCACGGTCAACGAGAACCGGCCGCAGCTGTCCGCCGCCGAGGCCGCCAACCGCACCACGTGGGACTACCTCGCCGGCTCCGACGGCTGGAACCCCACCGGCGAGCCGAAGCCGGACCAGGGCGACGTCACCGCCCCGGCCGCTCCTGCCGGGCTGACCGCCACCGCCGGGACGAGCGCCACCGAGCTGTCCTGGACGGCGAGCGGCGAGGCCGATCTGGCCGGCTACCGCGTCTACCGGGCCACCGGCGACACGGTCGAGGCCACCGCGGGGAACCTGCTCACCACCGAGCTGCTGACCACGCCGGCCTACACCGACGGGGCGCTCGCGCCGGGCGTCGGGTACACCTACGCGGTCACCTCCGTCGACACCGCCGGCAACGAGTCGGCGGCGTCCGACCCGGTGACGGTGACCTCGGCGGGGCAGCCGCTGCCCGCGCACGACCTGCTCGTCGCCCAGGACGGCTCCGGTGACTTCACCACCGTCCAGGCGGCCGTCGACGCCGCCGGCACGACCGGCACGGCCGCCGACCCGGTCGTGATCGCGATCCGCCCGGGCACCTACCGCGAGGTCGTCGCGATGCCGCGCGACTTCGTGGAGCTGATCGGCACCACCGGCAACGCCGAGGACGTCGTGATCACCTACGACAACGCCGCCGGCACCCCCAAGCCGGACGGTTCGGGGACGTACGGCAGCTCCGGCAGCGCCACGGTGCTGATCAAGGGCAGCGACATCACCGTCCGCGATCTGACGTTCGAGAACTCCTTCGACGAGGCGTCCTCGACGCTGACCGCCCAGCAGGCCCTGGCGGTGAAGACGCAGGGCGACCGCCTGGTGTTCGACAACGTCCGGTTCCTCGGCGACCAGGACACGCTGATGGTCGACTCCCCGTCCAAGGGGGTGCAGGCCCGGTCGTACTTCGTGGACTCCTACGTGGAGGGCGACGTCGACTTCATCTTCGGCCGCGGCACCGCCGTCTTCGACCGGAGCACGATCTTCGCCTCGACCCGCGGCAGCAGCTCGAACAACGGCTACCTGACCGCCTCCAGCATCGACATCTCCCTCCCCCACGGGATCCTCATCACCGACAGCACGGTGGAGAGCGACGCCCCGGCCGAGACCTTCTACCTGGGCCGGCCGTGGCACCCCAGCGGTGACGTGAACGCCATCGCGCAGGTGGTCATCCGCGACACCGAGCTGCCCGCGGCGATCAAGTCCGCGCCGTGGACGGACATGAGCGGGTTCTCGTGGGAGGACGCCCGGTTCTTCGAGTACCAGAACACCGGCCCGGGCGCCGGGGTCAACGAGAACCGGCCCCAGCTGACCGCCGCTCAGGCCGAGCAGTTCACGAAGTGGGACTACCTGGCCGGCAACGACGGCTGGAACCCCACCGGTGAGGAGGAGCCGCCGCCGTCGGACACCACCGCCCCGGCAGCGCCGGCCGCCCTCACCGCCGAGGTGGCGCCGGGCACGGTGACGCTGGACTGGGCCGACAGCGCCGAGTCCGACGCCGCCGGGTACGTCGTGTACCGCGCGCTCAGCGAGAACGGCACCTACGCCCGGCTGACCGGCGACCCGATCACGGCCTCGACCTACGTGGACAACACCGTCCCCGTCGGCTCGACCGGGTACTACCGGGTGACGGCGCTCGACGTCACGGGCAACGAGTCCACGGCGGCCACGGTCAGCGCGACCGTGACCGAGGGCAGCGGGGAGACCCGCCCGCTCAGCGTCTTCGTCGTCGGTGACTCGACCGCGTCGGTCTACCAGACCAACGAGGCGCCGCGGACCGGCTGGGGCCAGGCGCTGGGCCTGTTCACCACCGAGAACGCGACGGTGGTCGACTACGCCAAGTCCGGGGCCAGCTCGAAGGACTACTACGACAGCGGCCTGTTCAACCGGACGCTGGCGGAGATCCAGCCGGGTGACTACCTGCTCATCTCCTTCGGTCACAACGACGAGAAGAGCGACGACCCGACCCGGTACACCGACCCGTACGGCACGTACCAGGAGTACCTGCAGAAGTACATCGACGGTGCGCGGGCAGCGGGGGCGACCCCGGTGCTGGTGACCCCGGTCGAGCGCCGCCGGTTCACGGAGGACGGGGTGGCCAAGACCACGCACGGGGAGTACCCCGCCGCGATGCGGGCGCTGGCCGCCGAGCAGGGCGTCGCGGTGGTCGACCTGACCGCCATGAGCATCGACCTGTGGAACGAGCTCGGACCGGAAGGGACGAAGGACTACTTCCTCCACGTCGAGCCGGGCGAGTTCCCCAACTACCCCGACGGGCGCGTGGACGACACCCACTTCCAGGCACGGGGCGCGATCGAGCTGGCTCGCATCATCGCCACGTCCCTGGCCGAGCAGGGCATCCTGCCGGCGGGTGGCGACTACTTCCAGCGGCTGGACGACGCGGTCGCCGACGAGGAGATCGTGTGGCCGGCGAAGCGCCCGATCTGATCGCGCACTGACGGACCGAGCACCGTCTCCACCGACCCGTCACCCCCTGCGGTTCCCGCCGCAGGGGGTGACGGCCGTCCGGGGGTGCTGCGCCACCCACCGAGGACCCGCCGCTCCCGGAGTCGATGTGCGGCCCCTCGGAATCCGGGGCGGCGGGTCACTCAGGCAGCCGGGCGACCGGCCAGGTCGTCCGCAGCGCTCGCACGGAGGGACGTCCGCCTTCCCGGCCGGTGCAGCGGCGGGGGCACGACCGCTGCGCCGCCCGCCCCGCGGCGGGCTGACCACCCCCGTGCGCGGTCAGCCCGCCGTGGCGGAGCGGTGCGCTCGCCACCCTCCGGGAGGGAGCCCCGACGGCTTCCGGTACCTCATCGAGACCGAGCCCTGGAACGGCCTCCGGACGCCGGCCAACTCCTACATGAACGGCGACCCGCCTGGCGGGCCGTACCTGCACGACACCGACCTCGCCGTCCCCATCTGCAGGTGACGGGCTGACCCGGCCGGCGGGCCGGCTCACCCACCGGCGCCCGGCACCGCGTAGCCCTCGCGCACCAGCCGGTCGTGCACCGACTGGGGCATCGTGGAGCAGTCACGCTCGCCGGCCGGCTGCTCGTGCGCGAAGCCGGGGACGCCCAGGTCGGCGGAGAGCTGGTAGCCGCCGTTGCGGGAGAACCACTCGGGCGCCAGCGCGGTGGCCCGGTTGAAGGTGTCGTAGCTGGTGTGCCGGCCCGCGGCCAGCGCCTCGGTGAAGTCCATGCCACCGTGCGCGCCGCGGCGGACGTGCGACGGGGACGGCAGCAACCCCACCAGCATCGCGGCCTGGTCGAGCTCCAGGTAGCTCGGCGGCTGACCGAACCAGTACCAGGAGGCGGCGCAGATGCCGAACAACGCCGGCCCGAACTGGGCGTAGTTCAGGTACAGCTCCATGATGCGGGCGTCGCTGAGCAGGGCGGACATGTGCGTGGCGACGACGGCCTCGACGGCCTTCCGCCACGCCGAGTGGCTGCCGTCGAGGTAGAGGTTCTTGGCCAGTTGCTGCGGGATCGTCGAGCCGCTCGTGTCCTCCCCGCCCTCCAGGTACGTGATGGCACGGTCGACGAAGTCCGAGACGTCGAACGGGCCGGACCGGTAGGGCAGCTCGTCGTCCTCCTGGCTGAGCGCGATCACGATGAGGTTGCGGCTGACGTGCTCGATGTCCACGAAGCCGCCGTGGGTGTACCCGGGTGACTGCTCCATGAAGGCGCTCGACTCCGGGGTGCGCCAGGTCAGACTCCCGATGCCCGCGCAGAGCACCAGTTCCACGAGCAGGCCCGCCGCGCCGACGAGCGCCACCAGCCGCCGGAACCGGCGCGGACGGGGCTTCCCCGGTGTCGTCACGGCCGTGCTCATGCGCCCGGCCGCCTCGACGTCGGGCCGCCGGCCACCAGCCCCAGCAGCTGCGCGGCGGTCCCCCGCTCACCCGGGCGGACCGCGAGCGCGCGGCCGACGGCGGCTCCGAGCCCGCCGGCCACGGTGCCCGGGGCGAGGCGGAATCCGATCAGCGCCCGGTAGTACTCGCGGTCGGTGAGCACACCCGCCGGGTCGATCGGGTGCCGCCCGGCCAGCATGCGCAGCACCACCAGGCCCCAGGAGAAGAGGTCGGCCGCCGGCCCGATCGGGAGGTCGACCCGGAAGTGCTCGGGGCTGGCGTAGCCACGCGTGCCCAGCCGGGCCCCCATGGTGACCGTGGCGTCGTCGTCCGCGCCGTCGTCACGCCCGGCCCCGAAGTCGACGAGGAAGGCCCTGGCCCCGTCGACCAGCAGGTTGGCCGGCTTGACGTCGCCGTGGACCACACCGGCCGCGTGCACCGCATCCAGCGCCCGCAGGACCTCTGCGGCGGGGTTCTCGACGACGCCCTGGCCGAGGCGCCCCCCGCTCCGGTGCAGCACCTCGGTCAGTGGCGCCCCGGGCAGCCGGCTCTGCACGTACCAGGCGGCCTCGGCCTGCAGGTCCGCCTGGTAGACCACCGCCAGCCGGGCGTCGCGGACCCGGCCGGTCAGGGCGACCTCCTGCTCGAATGCCCGCCGAGCCGCGACCGTGCTGCCCGCGGGCAGCCGCTTGACGACGACGGGGACGCCGCCGGGGTGGAGGGAGCCGGCAAAGACGTCGCAGCCCTGCCCGCCGGGCGGGAACCGGTGCAGCAGCCGGGCCGGGCCGATGCAGTGGGGGTCCTCCGGCCGCAGGGGGAGGACGGTGCGGCCACCGAGGAGCAGACCGTCGGCGCCGGGCGGCCGCAGAGACGGGTGCCGGGACGGGCACGGGGTGGGGGAGGAGCCGGCCATGGGGTGTCACCTCCAGGTGCCCCGACCCGTCGTCAGGGCTCACCCGGAACGGTTCGCCGGGCGACGGTTCGGCGGCAGCGGCTCGGGAGACCCATTTCGCGCTCCTGGACGGCGCGTTCGCTGACCGTCGGGCCCACTCCGCGAGGGAGGTTCCGCGCCGGGGGCGCGACGGCAGGGAGGACGGTTCCACCGCGCCGGCCGCGAGAAGTGGTCAGATTTCTCCCCTGGTGCTCGCCGCCGGCGCTGAGGATGCTGCCGGGGTGCATCCGCCGCCCCCGCGCTCCGACCATGCGGTCGACCAGCACGGCACCGAACCGCGCGTCGAGGTCAACCCCCGCACGCGCAGCCGCGTCGACACGGTCACCGTCGAGGCCCTCTACGCCCTGCAGGACCACCTGCTCCAGCGCCGCGCCGTGGCCCGCCTGGCCGTCGTCGTGGCGTGGCTCGTGCTCGCCCTGGCCACCACCTCCGGGGGTGCGGCGTGGGCGTGGGGGTTGCCCGGGCTCGCCGGCACCGCCCTGTCGCTCCTCCACGCCCAGCGCCGGTGGGTCGCCTGGGCCCGGGAGCGCAGTGCCCCGCGGATGCAGCGCGCCATCGACGCCGTCTTCCCGTTCGTCACGCAGCCCCACGTGAACGTCGTCGGGGTCCTGGAGTGCCTCGGGGTGCTCTCCCTCGGCCTCGGGACGGGCTGGCCCGGCGACGTGTTCGCGGACGCCGACGTGCCCGGCACCCGATCCACCGCGGCGCTGCTGCTGTCCGTGCTGCTCACCTCGGTCGCGAAGAACCTGGTGGCCCAGCCGCTGGCCTGGAACGTGCAGCCGGTGCGGCGGCGGGGGTGGGACCTCGTGCGCTGGCTGATCCCTCTGCCCTTCTTCGCGCTGTTCGCCGTGCTGCTCCTGGCGGTGCCGGCCGAGGAGGGGTACCGGGTGCTGGTCCTGACCGCCGCCGCGGTCGGCTACGCGGCCGCCGTCCACGAGGGGCAGACCCTCGACCGCTGGGCCGTCCTGCTGCGCCGCAGCGCGACCCGGGCCGCCGTCATCGCGCAGGATGAGGACGCCATCCGGCTGCACTCCGCGGCCAAGAACCCGGCGAAGGCGCTGGCCCTCGACAACCTGGCCCGCATCGAGGACGTCGAGATCCGCCGCGCCGTGGCCGACCTCGTGCTGCGGGTGTCCGACGCCGTGGACCAGGTGCGGTACGGACGCCCGGACGGTCT
The DNA here is from genome assembly GCF_054050775.1 of Blastococcus sp. SYSU DS0533. Classification (NCBI taxonomy): domain Bacteria; kingdom Bacillati; phylum Actinomycetota; class Actinomycetes; order Geodermatophilales; family Geodermatophilaceae; genus Blastococcus; species Blastococcus sp. SYSU DS0533. Next base: position 22,335 of record NZ_JBJGZZ010000009.1, read on the forward strand.
GCGCAACGCGAGCGAGGTCGTCGCGGCCCTCGCCCGGTCCCTCGCGCCCACCGGCGAACGCCGGATCCGCGTGGCGGCGGATCTCGAGCCCGAACCGCTCATGGGGCACGACTCGGTCTTCGTGGCCGCCCTGACCTCCGACCTCGTCACGAACGCTCTCGACCGGCGCAGCCCGGAGATCGTCGTCCGCCTGTCCTCGGCGCCCACCGGCGCGCACGAGCTGATCACGCTCGAGGTGACGTGCGCGTGCGGCGCGGACGGCTTCGACATCGGCGACGACGGCTCACTGGCCTTCGCCCGCGCCTGGGTGCGCCGGTACAACGGCGACCTCGTCGTCCGCGCCGACGGACCGGGCGCGCACTCGACGATCGCCACGTGGCCCACGCGCGTGCGGGCCGGCGCGCTCCCGCCCGACCAGCTCGTCGCCTTCCCGCCCGGCGCCGCGGGCGACCCGCCGGCCGCCGGCGCCCCGGAGCCCGGCCGGGGCTCAGCGCCCCACCCCACCGACGACGTGCAGGCAGGCCTGAGATGACCGCGGCGACCCCCGCCATCGACATCCTCTACATCGACGACCAGAGCCTCCTGCTCTCCCCCGACCGCCTCTTCGCGCCGCACCGGCTCCTCCCCCTGGACAGCACCGCGTCCCTGGCCGAGTTCCTCGACGGCCGGATCGACCCGAAGCTGCCGCAGGCGGCGGGGCTGGACCCGCGGCTGGCGCTCGTGGACCTCGACCTCGGGGCCGACCGGCCCGGGGGCATCACCGCGCTGCGGTTGCTGGCCGACTCGCCCCTGGCGGACATCCCGGTCGCCGTCGTCAGCGCCGACACCCACCACCACCGCGACCTCTACCCGGTCCTGGCCGCCGAGGCCCTGGGGCGGCCGCTCCTGCTGGCCACCAAGGACTCCGACAGCCTCGCGGCGCTCGCCGCGTTCGCGAGCCGGATAGCGGCCAACCCGCCCCGGGTCCTGCGCGACGACGTCCCACACCCGGGCCTGAAGCTCATCGAGCCGGTGACCGTCACCGGCCCGTCCAGCACCTCCCGCCCGCGGACCCTCACCCAGGCGCTCTTCGGCCTCCCGTGGCTCCCGCCGCTGTGGCAGCAGCTGGCGGAGGGCGCGGCTTGGGACAAGGCGTGCCGGCGGGCGACCACGACGCCCGAGAAGGCGCGCCAGCGGCTCGGGCCGCTGGTCGCCGCGATCGAGCTGCGCGGCGGCAGCATCAGCGACCTCGGGGGGCGGCTCGACCTGGCCGCCGCCGAGCACGAGTGGGACACGGGGGCCTTCCGCCAGCAGATCCTCCGCTTCTCCTCCCGCTACCAGCGGGTGCTGGCCGACCCGCACATCCACGAGGTGGCGGGGTACGTGCTGGCGCGCCGGTCGTGATGGAGGCCCTGACGGCGGCCGCCTGGGTCAGCGCCCCGCTCGAGTGGCCCGCCTGGGCGCTCGCCGTCGCGTTGTTCGCGGTGACCCCGGGCATGCACGCACTCCTCTCGCTGGTGGCCGAGCGTCGTCTCGTCCGCCCGCGCGACGACTACGCGGCGGTGCTCGTCGGCGATCCCCTGCTCGCACTGGCCGGCGGCCTCGCGGCCAGTGCGTACGCCGGACCGGTGCCCTGGGCGAGGTCCTGGTGGGCGGTGGCCGCCGCCGTCGCGATCGGCTGGACCTACGGCGCCGCCCAGCTCCGCCAGGAGGTGTCGACGGGCCGGTACCTGCGGGTGCAGGCGTTCGCGCCCAGCAAGCTGTGGCACCAGTTCGCCGTCTACCCGCTCGTGGGGCTGTGGCTCACCGGGGCGGTCGTCTCCGCGCTCGCCGCCCGGCCGGTGAACGCCGCGCTGGTGGCCGGGGCCGCCGCCTGCATCGCCTGCTGGGCGGCGACGACGGTCCATGCGGTCCGGCACCCCAAGCTCGGGCACGGGGGGTTCGACTGGCGGCGCGGCCGGCCGGTCCCCGTCGGGCTCGCCGAAGGCCGGCCCGTCGTGCTCCCACCGTGAGCCTGAGACGCGGGAGGCCCGCCGTCAGGCACCATGCGAGCGACCGATGGAGGGTGCATGTCGCGCATCTACCGAGCCATGTGGCACGACCACCGACCGCCGGGGGCGGCCCCGGTCATGGAGCACTTCGCGGCTTGGGTCACGGAGAAGACCTCCGGCGCCGTCCGCGTGCCCGAGCACGGTGGCTCGGTCACCGCCCGGATCCCCTCGGCACGGGGCCGGTGCATCGCCGAGGTCGCCGTCGAGTACGCCGGGGACGACCAGCGCGGCCTGCCCGTCCGTGCCGAGCTGGTCGAGACCCTGGCCGACGGGAGCCGCTGGGAGACGACGCTGCGGGCGTGGGACGAGGACGGCCTCGGGACGTGGGTCTGGGTCGACGTGGAGGCGGTTGGCTCCGACCGGCTCCACGAGACGGCCGCGGCGGCGCCCCGGCTGGTGCGGTCGCTGCTCGACACCGCCGGCGACCCTCGTCAGGGGCCGACGCGCCTGACGACGACGCCGAGGACCGCGACCGGTGAGGCCGACGGCGAGGACCTGGCCGACGACCTCTCCGACCCCAGCCGGACCCTCCCCGTCGCGGTCTTCGCCAAGGACCCGATGCTCGACCAGCAACTGGCCGGCCAGCCCTTCGACTTCGACGTCATCGTGCGGCGGGCCGCCGCCCAGCTTGCCGGCCTGGCCGTGGTCACCGTCGCCGACGCGGCGGCCCAGGAGGCGTTGCGCGAGGCGCTGGGCATCGCCTTCGGCGTCTGGGGCGGAGCACTGCGCCTCTACGCCCCCGGGCTCGACCCCGCGGTACCCGGTGACGAGGGCCGGCACCGGGTCGTGCCGTCCCAGCGCTACACCCGGTACCGGGACCTCGCCGCACACACCCTGGCCCGCACCGTCGGGCCGCCGGCCGCGAGCCGCCGTCCTCCCTCCTCCTACGAGGAGGTGCGCAGGGCGATGCGACGACGCCGGGACGCGGTGCACGACTACGCCGAGCTGCTGCGGATCGCCGACTCCGACGTGGACCGGCTCACAGCCCGGGTGAACGCGCTCGAGAGCACGATCGAGCAGCAGGAGGAGAACATCGTCGGGCTGCAGGCCGACCTGGAGGAGGCCGTCGAGCGCGCGTCGGCGGCCGAGACGCTGGTCGAGCGGCTGTCCCGACAGCTGATGGCCGGAGAGGGCGGCACGTCCGGCCGCGGACCGGACGACGAGGTCGACCTGCTCGACCTGCGCCCCACCAGCTGCACGGAGGCGGCCCGGCTGGCCCAGCAGCACCTGTCCCAGCGCCTCGTCATCCCCGACGAGGCGTTGCGCGACCTGGCCAAGCTCGACGAGACGCTGACGGCGGCGCCGTGGGGGCAGACCGCGTGGCGCGGGTTCCTGGCGCTCGACGCCTACGCCGCCTACCTCGCGGAGGGCGGGCAGGGAGACTTCTACGTCTGGTGCCAGAGCTCCCAGCACCCCCGCGCCTGGCCTGCCACGAGCAAGAAGCTCGCCATGGCCGAGTCCCAGACGGTCAGCACGAGGAAGAAGTTGCGCCAGCACCGGATCCTGCCGGCCCCGACGGCTGTCGATCCCCGCCGCCGGGTGTACATGGGTGCGCACCTGAAGATCGCCGAGGGCGGCGGACCGCTGGCACCCCGCGTCTACTTCCAGGTGGACCCCAAGCTGCAGAAGGTCTTCATCGGCTTCTTCGGGCCGCACGCCCACATGCCGAACAAGAGCACCAACTAGTCAGGCGGCCCTGGGCAGCAGGCGCAGCCGGGCCCAGAACCCGCTGCTGCTCACGGGCGCCTCACGCTCCGCCCGGGCCGGAGCGGCCTCCTCGGCGGCGTCCGCGATCTCACCCTCTTCGGCCGCGCGCAGGCGGGTGCGCGACACCGGCGCCAGGCGGTGCACGTCGGCCGGGCCGTAGGCCGACGGCGGTGCCGCGTGGCGGCCGTAGCTCTCCGCCGATCCGGTTCGGAAGGAGACCGTGGCGCTCACCCGCTCCGCCGTCCCCTGCTCCTGCCCGTGCATTCGCTCCACACCGGACTCATCGGCAGTCGCAAACCCCTCCGTGACGCTTCGGCTCCCCCCACCGGGTGAGGTGGTGCACGCAGCCCTGCAGTTCGGGCGCCCCGGCGCCGATGCCCTGTTGCATGGACCAGGGAGAGCAGGCGGTGACGACGCGTCGCCGTCCCGGGCGTGCGCTGCTCCTCACGATCGCCCTGACCGCGCTCTACGCCACCGGCATCGGGCAGCGGCCCGAAGGCGCGGCGTGGGACCGCGCGTACGACGTCGTCCTCTACAACCTGCCCTACCTCGCCGCCGCGGCGGCGTGCCTGCTCACCGCGCGCCGGGTCCGCACCGAGCGGCTCGCCTGGGCCGCCCTCGGCGGCGCCCTCGTGCTCGGCGCGCTCGGCAACGCGCTGCGGGTGCTCTCCTCGGGGCTCCAGGGCAACGAGCCGTCGTCCGCGCTCTCCCACGCGGTCATGTTCGCGGCCTACCTGGCCATGTACGTGCCCGTCGTCGTGCTCATCCGCGCCCGGGTGCCCCGCTTCCACCCCAGCATGTGGCTCGACGGCGTCGTCGCCGCCTTCGGCAGCCTCTCCGCCGGGGTGGCCTTCCTGCTGGGCCCCTACCTCCTGACCGACCCCGGCGAGAAGCCGGTCGCGCCCGTCGACCTCGTGGCACCGATCACCACGGTGCTGCTCATCGCCGTGGTCATGGCCGTCGGCGGCATCCTCGGCGTGCGCCTGGACCGCACCTTCGTGCTGCTCGGCGCGGCGCTCGGCCTGATCGCCGCCTCCGACCTCGTCCTCTTCGCCCTCAAGGTGCAGGGCACCTACGTCGACGGCGGGCCGCTGGAGCTGGGCTGGCTCTTCTCGGTGATCCTGGCCGCCTGGGCCGCCGAGGGCGCCGTCGAGCCACCCCGCCGCCTCGCCAGCAACGGATCCCGCATCGGCTGGCGGCTGCTCGCCGTGCCGCTGGCCTGCCTGGGCGCCAGCCTGATCGTGCTCAGCCCGTGGGCGCAGCCCGTCCCCGAGCTCGCCGGCTGGCTGGCGATCGCCTGCGTGCTGGCCGGCGTCGTCCGCATCGCCGTCACCTTCCGCGAGGTGCGCGGCTACAACCAGGTGGTGCTCGAGTCGCGCACCGACGAGCTCACCGGGCTGGCCAACCGCCGCGCGCTGCTGGAGCAGGCCCAGCGCGTCGTCACCGCGGCCGGCCCCGAGCGGTCCGCCGCGCTGCTGCTGCTCGACCTCGACGGGTTCAAGGAGATCAACGACAGCCTCGGCCACACCGCCGGCGACGACCTGCTGCGGCAGATCGGGCCGCGGCTGCGCGGCTCGCTGCGCTCCGGCGACCTCCTGGCCCGGCTGGGCGGCGACGAGTTCGCCGTCCTCCTGCCCGCCGCGTCGACCTCCGAGGCCCGTGCCCTGGCCGACCGGCTGCGCGACCTGCTGCTCGCCCCCTTCACCGTGGCCGACGTCCGGCTGCACGTCGGCGTGAGCATCGGCGTCGCCACCACCCCGGAGCCGGCGCGGACCGTGCAAGAACTCCTGCACTGCTCCGACGTCGCCATGTACAGCGCCAAGCGCGCCCGCGAGGGCGTGCACGTCTACGTGCCCGACCCGGTCACCGGCACCTCCGGCAGCGACCGGCTGCGCACCATGGAGGAGCTGCGGACCGCGCTCGACGGCGACGAGCTGCGGGTCTTCCTGCAGCCGCAGATGGACATGCGCGACGGCCGCATCGTGGGCGCGGAGGCGCTGGTCCGGTGGGAGCACCCCACCCGCGGGCTGCTCTCCCCCGCAGCGCTGCTGCCCGCCGCCGAGCAGGCCGGGCTGCTGCGGCCGCTCACCGACCGCGTGCTGGAGCTCGCGCTGGAGGCCGCCGCCCGCTGGTGGCGCGAGCGCGAGGTGCCGGTGTCGGTCAACCTGTCGGCGGCGAACGTCACCGACCTCGACCTGGCCGGCAAGGTCGCCGCTGCGCTGCACCGGCACGGCCTGCCCCCGCGGGCGCTCACGCTGGAGCTGGTCGAGGACACCCTGATGGCCGACCCCGACCGCGGCCGCACGGTCCTCGCCAACCTGCGCGCCTCGGGCGTCCGGACGTCGATCGACGACTACGGGACCGGCTACAGCTCGCTGGCCTACTTGCGGCACCTGCCGGCCGACGAGCTGAAGCTGGACCGCACCCTCACCGCCGACGTCGACCGCGACCCCCGGGCGGCGGCCATCGTGCAGAGCACCGTGGCGCTCGCGCACGCCCTCGGCCTCAGCCTGGTCGCCGAAGGGGTCGAGACCCTGGCGACGAGCGCCACCCTCGCCCGCCTCGGCTGCGACGTCGCCCAGGGCTACGCCATCGCCCGCCCGATGCCGGTCGCCGACTTCCTGGAGTGGCTGGACGCCTCCGACTCGGGATTGGTCGACGCCGCGCTGATCCCCCAGCTGCACCGGGGCGGCGGCGCGGCCTGACCCCGACGGGTCACGGTCGACGTCCTCGGGGTGACGCACGACCGGGCGACACGCCGACCTGGGTGAACACCCTGCGCTACCGGTTGTGGACTATGAGCGGGTGACGCCGTCGCCCCCCGCCTCTGACCTGGTCTCCCGCCCCGTCGCCTGGCGGGACCTCGCCCCGGAGATCCTCCGGCAGCGGCTGGTGATCGAGGGCTACCCGGCCGCCCCCGTCGACGACGCCCAGATCCGCACCTACCTCTCGGCGCTCTCCCGGGAGGTGGACATGGTGCAGCTGCTCGAGCCGGTGACCCACCGCTCCGACCTGTACGGCTGGGCCGGCTGGATCCACTGGGAGACCTCCGGCGCCCACTTCTACGCCTGGGAGCAGCCGCGGCTGTTCTTCTCGGTGGACATCTACACGTGCAAGGCGTTCGACCCGGACGTCGCGGTGGCCTTCACCGCCGACTTCTTCGACGCCCGCACCGTCGTGGCGAAGGGCTTCTGAGATGGCCTTCCGGCTGCTGGTGGCGCACACCCCGGCCGAGCGGGAGGCCGCTCGGCAGGTGGAGGCCGACGTCTTCCTCCAGGCCTTCGGCAACACGCCCGAGCTCCTGGCGCAGGAGTACGGCCCCTTCGAGGGGCGCTCGCGGTTCGTCGTGGTGATCGACGACGAGAGCGGCGTGGCCCTGGGCACCGCGCGGCTGATCACCGACGGCCCGACCCCGGTGAAGACGGTGCTCGACATCGCCGGCGCCCCCTGGCACCTGCCGGTCGCCGACAGCCTGGCCACCGTCGACCTGGAGCCCGCGACCGTGTGGGACGTCGCCAGCCTCGCCGTGGACCGGCGCTACCGCGCCGGCGCGGCCGGCGCCGAGGTGAGCGTCGCGCTGTGCCACGGCATCTGGCGGTACGCCCGCAACTGCGGCGTCCCCGGCATGGTCACCGTCCTCGACGACCGGGTGCACCGGCTGGTGCGCGCGATGGGCCTGCCCTGGCACGCGATGGCGGGCGCGACCTCGCAGCCCTACCTCGGCTCACCGGCCAGCACCCCGTGCGTCTTCGCCGTGGCGACGGCGGAGGCCGAGGTCTACGGCGCCCGCCCGGACCTGGCGCCCGCGCTGGACCACGGCATCTTCCGCTCCATCACCGTGGACCCGGCCGACCTGGCGGCGACCCGCGGCACCTTCGTCGGGTCGGACGAGCCGGCGCTCGCCGACGCCCCCCGCCGCGACACCACCGGCTGGCGGCCGCCGACGGCCCGCCGGGAGAGCACGCCCCTGGCGTAGCCCCGCGATCGGCGCGCCTCGCCTCGGGGGCAGCGTTGTCGGGCCGTGGGCAGTCGGTCTCTGCCCCGCCCCGGTGGGCAGAGATCGACCGGTCCGGACGGGAGGCCATGACCGGCCGGCCCGACCGGGTTCCTGGCCAGCCCACCCCGTCAGGGTCACGCCTCACGGCTGGCATCGCCGACCACCTCGTCGTTGGCAGATCGCTGGTAGCGTCGATCCAGTGAGGACGACGATCGACAGCCTGGGGCGCATCGTGGTGCCCAAGGCCCTTCGCGATGCTCTGGGGCTGACCCCGGGGAGCACCGTGGACCTCAGCCGGTACGGGGTCGGCCTGCAGCTGGTACCCGCCGGCCGGACGGCCCGGCTGACGGAGGTCGACGGCGTGCTGGTCGCCGAGTCCGCGACACCGGTCACCGACGACGACGTCTTCGGCCTGCTGGATTCCACGCGTCGGTGAATCGCCTGGCCTTCGACACCAGCGCCGCCGTCCCGCTGCTCATGCGTGCCCATGCCGCGCACACCGACGTCCGCCGGCATGCGGCCGGACGGGCAGCGATGCTGACGTCCCACTCGCTGGCGGAGACCTACTCCGTCCTGACCCGGCTCCCTGGGGACGCGCGGGTCACCCCGTCCGACGCCGTTCGCCTGCTCGACGCCAACTTCGAGCCCGCGCTTCCCGTTCCCGACAGCGAGCTCGCCGGCCTCCCCCGTGTGCTCGCCCCGCTGGGCATCGCCGGAGGAGCTGTCTACGACGCGTTGGTGGGCCTCGCGGCCCGGGCCGCCGGCGTACCGCTCGTCACCCGCGACGCCCGCGCCCTCGGCACGTACGCAGCCCTCGGCGTCGAGGTGGAGCTGCTCGATCCGACCTGACCCGAAGGTCCGGTTCAGCCGCCGGCCGGGCTCCGGGAGGTCACCACGTGCTCCTCGGGCAGTCGCGCTCTGCCCCGCTCCGGTGGGCAGAGCCCTGCCGCCCCGGCCGCAGGTGGCGGCCCTACCGGTCAGGTGGGCAGGGCGGCCCGGACCGACAGGCAGCCCACCACGGCGATCAGGACCGGATCCCCTCCGGGACCATCTCCCGGACGGCGGCCGCGACCATGTCGGCGGCGGCCGCGGTCAGGTGGGTCTCGTCCGTGCGCAGCAGCACCGAGCCGGCGAAGGCGGGGCAGCGGCCGTCCGCGCAGAACAGCTCGCGGGTGTCCACGTAGGTCACGTCGGCGCCGGCCGACTGCAGCGCCTCGACGGCGGCCTGCTCGGCCTCGGTCTTGTCCAGGAAACCGCGGCTGATCCGCCGGACGCAGTCGTCCGGGCCGCCCAGGCGGCCACCGCATGCGCGGGGGTCGGCGCCCAGCGGCGGGTTGCCCAGGACCACCACGGAGTCGACGAACGGCTGCACCGCTTCGAGGGTGGACTCCAGACCGTCCCTCCACTCGTCGACGGCGTCGTCGTCGACCGCGCCGCTGACGAAGTTCCCGAAGTAGCCCTGCCCGGCAGAGAGGACCAGCACGTCGGGCGCCGTCTCCTCGATGAACTCCAGCGTGCGCTCGCGCGCGGCCGCGCAGTCCTCCGGGAAGCCGGGCGGCTCGGCCGGCGGGGCGACGGCGACGTCGATGAACGGGCAGGAGGCGTACCCGAGCGCGAGCACCTGCCAGTCGTCGCCCTCGAACAGCGCGTCGACCGTCGGCCCCCAGCTCATCGCGACCGAGTCCCCGACCAGGAGCGCCGTCCGCTCGGCGTCCGCGGGCCCGTCCTGGCAGACCAGCGGGTCGCCGCCCGCGGTCACCGTGTTCCGGCAGCCCGGGGCCTCGGTGAGCATCTCCTCGGCCTGCTGGGCGGGGCCCAGCCCGTCGAGGGAGGGGGTGAGGTCGGCCGGCCACGAGTCGGCGGAGAGGGCGGCCTCCACCTGCTCCGCGAGCTCGGCGGCGGTGGGCCGCTCCCCCGCGGCGGTCGCGGTGTCCGCGCCGGCAGTCCCGGCGCCCCGCACCCACGCCGGGCCCCAGAACTGCCCCGCGGCCAGGACGAGCAGCACGCCGGCCACGGTGACGGGCAGCAGGACCCCCGTGCCGCGGCGCCGCTCCCACCCCGAGACGTAGCGGGGGCGGGAGCGCAGCCCCAGGACGGGCCGCTCGACCCACCGGTAGGTGGCGGCGGAGAGCAGCACCGTGAGCGCCAGGAGCGCCAGCTGCACCGGGAGGGAGCTGCCGAAGGTGGCGAACCCGAACACCACCAGGGGGAAGTGCCACAGGTAGATCGAGTACGACCACCGGCCGATCGACTGCGCCACCGGGTTGGTCAGCACGGCGGTGGCCGGGGAGGCGGGCGGGTCGGCCAGCAGCACCAGCGCCGTCCCGAGAACCGGCGCCAGCACCCACGGGAACGGGAACGCCGATGACGGCGAGATGACGACGGCGGAACCGAGGATCACCGCGAGCCCGCCCAGCGCCAGCCACGGGCGGAGCCGGTCGACGAGGACCACCCGCCCGGCGAGCACGGCGACGAGCGCCCCGATCAGCAGCTCGCCGGCGCGCGCCAGGGTGTCGAAGTAGGCGGCCGTGGGCGCGGTGCTCGTCCGGTAGGCCGCCCACGCCAGCGAGACGGCGATGCCCGCGCTGATGAACCACACCAGCCGCCCCGGCCGGCGGCGGAGGTGGAGCACCCGGAACCCGGCGAAGAGGAGCAGCGGCCAGAGCGCGTAGAACTGCTCCTCGATCGACAGCGACCAGTAGTGCTGCACCGGCGACACCGGGCCCTGGGCCTGCAGGTAGTCGGCCCCGACCGCCACCAGGTGCCAGTTCTCGACGAACAGCGCCGCGGCGAGCGCGTCCAGCGCGGTCTGGTTGGCCCGTGGCAGGAAGAAGAGGACGTATCCGGCGGCCACCGTCACCGCGAGCACGACCATGGCGGCGGGGAGGATCCGCTTGGCGCGCCGGAGGTAGAAGTCGCGGAAGGAGACGGTGCCGCTCGACGCGAGCTCGCGGAGGAGCAGCGAGGTGATCAGGTACCCGGAGATGACGAAGAAGACGTCGACGCCGACGAACCCGCCGTGCGGCCAGCCGAGGACGTGGTCGGCGACGACCAGCGCCACCGCGACGGCGCGCAGCCCCTGGATGTCGGCGCGGAAGCCCAGCGGACCGCCGGGGGGCCGCGGCGTCGTCCGGGTCGTCCTCTGGTCGGTCCCGGTCATGGGCACGAACGTACTGGCGCCGGTGCGCTCCTGAGGTCACCCGACCGCGCGGTTCCCCTGCCCGGGTGGGTTTCCGGCCGTGCGCCACGCCGCCGGCGCTGCGCGCGCAGGTCACCGGCCCGGTGGTCCCGTGGATCAGTACCCGGCGAAGCGCACGTCGCTGATCGCGGTGAAGTCGCGGACGGCGGTGTCGTTGCCGGTACCCGCGATCTCCAGCACCACCTGGCGGGTGCGCACGCCGCCGGGGAGCTCGAGGTCGGCCGCCGCGGGGCTTGGCGAGGCGATCGACTGGCGGTGCGCCGAACCGTCGTCGAACCGCCAGGTCACCTCGGTGACCGTCCGGTTCTCCAGGAAGCGGTCGGTCCCGTCGGCCGAGTCCACCTTCGCGTAGCCCGGCACCAACCCCACCGAGGTCACCGTGACCGGCGCCCCGAAGTCGTAGACGAGCTGCTGCCCCACGGCGACGCCCGGGCAGCGCCAGGCCGTGGCGCCCACGGCGTCCAGGGTGAGCTCGGGCCCGTAGGTGGTCGTGTTGCCGAGCGAGTCGGCGCTCGGCGGCGCCTGGCAGGTCGCCCGCACCGACACCGGCTGCAGCGCGGGGGCGGCTCCGGCCCCCGCCACGGCCGTCCCGCCACCGTCAGCGGCCTCCTCCGTGGCACCCGCCCCGCCCCCGGCCGGCGCGCCGGAGAGGCCGGCCGCCGCGAGGCCGCCCGCCACCGCGAGCGCCAGGGCCAGCACGCCGGCCACGACCAACCCCAGCGGTGGCTTCCGCCGGCGCGCGGTGACCAGCGGCGGAGGCGGCGGCCCGGGCAGTGGCGCGGTCTCCGGTGCGGCCGGCAAGTTGCCGACCGCCTCCGCGAGCCACGCCTGCGGGCCGACGCTCGGCAGCGGGGTGACCGGCGCGGTGCCCGAGGGCGGCGGCGGATCGGCAGGTGCAGGGGCCACGGGGGCCTCGCCGTCGTCGTGAAGCAGGTCCCGCCACCCCCAGAGGTGCCCGCCGTCGCGTGCACCCACCGCATGATCAGCGCCGCGTCCGCCGGGCGCCCGGGGTCACGATAAGCGCTCCCCCGGCCGCTCCCCGGGTCAGCGGGTGGTCGTGTCGGCGTGCTCCTGCTGCCGGGCGGCCAGCCGCTCGCGCTGCGGGATGACGACGTACTTCGGGTCCTTGGTGCTGGCGATGCCGGCCTCGAACACCCCGAAGCGGGTGAGCAGCGACCCGGCCGCGAGCAGCGTTCCCGACGCGATGGCCCCGACGCGGGTGCGCCCGGCCAGGACGGTCAACCCGGCGCCCGCGGCGGTGCACGTCTTGGCCGCCTGCATCAGCCTCCCGGGCCGGCCCTCGTGGTAGGGCTCGCTCTCGATGCCGTGGTCGTTCTCCACCTTGTGCACCACGGCGAGCTCGATCGCCGCACCGGCGACCGCCATCTTGCGTGCGGGCCCGGCCTCGTCGACCGGCACGAAGATCATGGAGATGCCGCCGCCGGCGGCCATCGCCGAGCCGCCGAAGACGTAGGGCAGCTCCTTGTGGGCCGCGTGCCACGACGGGACGGCGGTGTTGGCCAGCAGCACACCGGTGTAGGTGGCCAGCGGCCCGCCGAACACCGCGGCCACCACCCCGCCGAAGCGCTTGAGCCGCGGGAACCAGCCCAGCAGCTCCACCGCCGCCGTCCCCGCGGCCGCCGCGCTGAACGGCGACAGGATGTAGGTGCCCACCGACAGCGGCGAGGTCGGCTTGAGCACCCGCAGCATGTGCAGGAACCGCTCCGGCCGCCCGAGGTCGTGCACGAGCGCGACCACCGACAGGAGCGAGCCCGCGCCGGCGGTGTACCGGCCGACGCGCGTCAGCTTCGGCCGGTCGGTCAGGTCGGCGATCGCGGCGAGGATCGACGACGACCCGGCCGCCCCACCGAGGAACAGGTACAGCGGCACGTCCGGGGTCTTCCACACCGGCGTCTTCACGATCTGCCGGCCGTAGTACGAGGTGAACTCGACGTCGTCCACCATCGGGACCTCGCCGCGGTGGCGCCCGCGGCCGCGGTGGCGCCGCTTCCGGCCCGTGCGCTGCTGCACCGCCGGGCCCTGGTCGGCCTGGCGCCACCCGGCGCCCGGGCTGGTGATACCGCCGGTCATGTCAGCGCCTCCGCGAGCCGAGGACGGCGGTGACCGCGACCCCGATCATCATCGCCGCAGCCTTGCCGGCTGCCTTCCACATCGCCGGCAGGTCCCGCGTCGTCACGACCGGGTCGGGCGGCAGGCCGTACACCTCGGGCTCGTCGAGCAGCAGGAAGAACGCGCCGTCGCCACCGACGCCGTCGTTCTCGTCCCGCCCGTACAGCCGCGCCGTCTCCACGCCCTGCGCCTTGAGCGTCGCCAGCCGGGCGTCCGCCCGCTCCTGGAGCTCGTCGAGGTCGCCGAACTGGATCGACTGCGTCGGGCACGCGGTCGCGCACGCCGGCTGCAACCCGTCGGTCAGCCGGTCGTAGCACATCGTGCACTTGAAGACCCGGCCGTCGTCCTTGCGCTGGTCGATGACGCCGTAGGGGCAGGCGGCCACGCAGTAGCCGCAGCCGTTGCAGATGTCGCCCTGCACGACCACCGTGCCGTACTCGGTGCGGAACAGCGCCCCCGTGGGGCAGACGTCGAGGCAGCCGGCGTGCGTGCAGTGCTTGCAGACGTCGGAGCTCATCAGCCAGCGGATCTGCTTGTCCGCGCCGCTCTGCCCGGTCTGCGGGTCGTACTCGCTGAGCGCCTCGGCGTTGAGCACGCTCTGCTGGGCGTTGGCCAGGCTGACGTCGTCCCCGGCCACCGCGGGCGAGGGGCCGCTGCCGGCGCGGTCGTCACCGGGGCGCCCGAAGGTGGGCATCGGCAGGTCGACGGCGCGGCTCTGCTCGATGAACGCCACGTGCCGCCAGGAGTTGGCTCCCAGCTGACCGGTGTTGTCGTAGGACATGCCCGACATGCCCAGGGCGTCGCGGACGCCGTGGGAGTCGTCCATCGGGAGCGTGTTCCACTCCTTGCACGCCACCTCGCAGGCCTTGCAGCCGATGCAGACCGAGGTGTCGGTGAAGAAGCCGACCCGCTTGGGGTGCTGCTCCTCGTAGCCTGCCTCGGCGGTGACGTCGGGCAGCGGGCCGAACAGCCGGTTCTCCGGGTCGCGGCCGGTGAAGGCCGGGCTCGCCGAGCTGATCGTCATCTCGCTCCCCTCCTCTCGTGGTCGTGCCGACGCCGACCGGCGACGTCCTCACTCACCGCAGCGCGTCCACCCTCACCGCACGCCCCGAGGGAGGACGCTCGACGATCAGGGGACCTGATCCCGGCGGCGGTCACGCCGTGGACCCCTCGCCGGCCTGGGCCGCCACCGGGTCGCGGCCGTTGACGCCGACCTTCCCCGACTCCACCCCGGCCCGACGGCGGTAGGACTCGACGAACTCGATCAGGTCGGCCCCCCGCGGCCGCCGCCCGGCGACGATGTCGGCGGTGCTGACCTTGTCCTCCTGGATGTGGGTGTTGGCGTCGAGCGCGATCCCGAGCAGGTCGTTGGCCGAGTCGCCGGTGGAGATGCCGCTGTAGGACCAGTGGTACGGCATGCCGATCTGGTGCACCACCTGGCCGTCGCGCAGCCGGATGGGCCGCATCCGCTCGGTCACCAGCACTTTCGCCTCAATCGCCGTCCGGGCGCTGACCAGCGTGGCGAACCCGCCGTGGGTCAGCCCGCGCAGCCGGGCGAGCTCGGGGCTCACCTCGACGAAGAACTCCGGCTGCAGCTCGGCGAGGTAGGGCAGCGTGCGGCTCATGCCACCGGCCGTGTGGTGCTCGGTCAGCCGGTAGGTGGTCACCTGGAACGGGAAGACCTCGCTGCGCGAGGGGTTCTCCCGGTTCCACGGGCCGGGGATCCGCTCGACCGTCGGGTTGGCCTGCTGTTTGTACAGCGGGTTCTCGACGACGGACTCCACCGGCTCGTAGTGCGTCGGCAGCGGGCCGTCGACCAGCCCCGCCGGCGCGTACAGCCAGCCCTTCCCGTCGCCCTGCATGACGAACGGGTCGGTGCCGGCCAGCGCGTCCTGCGCCCGGGCGCCGTGCGGCGGCACGTAGTCGGGCCGCTTCTTCTTCTCGAAGTCGGGCACGTCCAGGCCGGTCCACTCACCGGCGGCCTCGTCCCACCACACGTACTTCTTGCGCTCGCTCCACGGCTTGCCGTCCGGGTCGGCCGAGGCGCGGTTGTAGAGGATGCGCCGGTTCAGCGGCCAGGCCCAACCCCACTCCAGAGCGGCCGGGCCCTGCTCGCTGCCCGGCTTCCGCCGCGCGGCCTGGTTGACGCCGTCGGCGTACACGCCGCTGTAGATCCAGCAACCGCCGCTCGTGGAGCCGTCGTCCTTCATCTCCAGGTAGGAGTCGAGCAGCCGCCCGTCGGGGCCGTAGCCGTTGATCTCGCGCAGCACCGCGTCGGCGTCGGGCTCGTCCTCGGGACCGTGGGTCGGGTAGTCCCAGGTGAGGTCGAGCAGCGGCCGGTCGCGGGGATCCGTGGAGTCCTTCAGCCGCTCGCGCAGGATCCGGCCGAGGTGGAAGTAGAACCACAGGTCGCTGCGGGCCTCGTTCGGCGGCTCGACCGCCTTGTGCCGCCACTGCAGCACCCGCTGGGTCTGGGTGAAGGTGCCTTCCTTCTCCACGTGCGTGGCGGCCGGCATGAAGAAGACCTCGGTGGCGATCGTGTCCGGCGACAGCTCGCCGGTCTCGTGCTCCGGGCCCTCCTTCCAGAAGGTCGCCGACTCGATCATCTGCAGGTCGCGGACGACCAGCCAGTCCAGGTTGGCCAGGCCGAAGCGGTTCATCCGGCCGTTCGGGTGCCCGACCGAGGGGTTCTCCCCGACCAGGAAGTAGCCGGAGACCTTGCCCTGGATCATGTCGGCGATCGTCCGGTAGGAGCTGTGGTCGCCGTTGATCTTGGGGAGGTAGTCGAAGGCGAAGTCGTTCTCCGGCGTCGCCGCGTCACCCCACCAGGCCTTGAGCAGGCTGACCATGTAGGACCGCTTGTTGCCCCAGAAGCCTGCCTTGCCGGCGGCGTCGGCCACGTACTCCTCGAGCGTGCCGTGCTGCAGGGCGTGCGGCATCGGCAGGTAGCCGGGCAGCAGGTTGTACAGCGTCGGGACGTCGGTGGAGCCCTGGATGCTGGCGTGCCCGCGCAGCGCCAGGATGCCGCCGCCCGGGCGACCCATGTTGCCCAGGAGCAGCTGCAGGATCGAGCAGGTGCGGATGTACTGCGCCCCCACGCTGTGCTGCGTCCAGCCCACCGAGTACACCCACGCCGTCGTCCGCTCGCGGTTGCTGTTCTCGGTCACCCACTTCGCGACCTGCTCGAAGACGGCGGGCTCGACCCCGCAGACCTCGGCCACCATCTCCGGGGTGTAGCGGGCGTAATGCCGCTTGAGGATCTGGAACACCGAGCGCGGGTGCTGCAGCGTCTCGTCGCGCTTGGGCTTCGACGGGATCGGCGGGCCACCGCTGCCGGCCGCCTGAGCGCGGTCGGCCCTCTTGACGCTCGGGTCCTCCTCGGTGCGGTCCTGCTCGGCCGCCTCGGCCGGGTCGTCCGCGTCGGACTGCGGCAGATCCTCCGGCTCGTACTGCCAGCTGTCCTCGTCGTAGGTGCCGGTCTCCGGGTCGTAGCCGGAGAACAGGCCGTCGAGGTCCTCGGAGTCGACGAACTCGGCACCGACGATCGCCGCGGCGTTCGTGTAGGCGGCGACGTACTCCTTGAAGTACAGCTCGTGGGTCAGCACGTAGTTGATGAGGCCGCCGAGGAACGCGATGTCGGTGCCCATGCGCAGCGGCACGTGCAGGTCGGCGATCGCGCTGGTCCGGGTGAACCGCGGGTCGATGTGGATCACCTTGGCGCCGCGCGCCTTGGCCTCACCCACCCACTGGAAGCCCACCGGGTGGCACTCGGCCATGTTGGAGCCCTCGATGACGATGCAGTCGGCATTCGCGAGGTCCTGCTGGGTGTTCGTGGCACCGCCACGACCGAACGAGGCGCCCAGACCGGGCACCGTCGCGGAGTGCTATATGCGCGCCTGGTTCTCGATCTGGATCGCGCCCAGGGCGCTGTAGAGCTTCTTCATGAGGTAGTTCTCCTCGTTGTCGAGGGTCGCCCCTCCGAGGCTCGCTATCCCCATGGTGCGGTTGACGCGCTTGCCGCCGTCCTCCTCCTGCCAGCCCTTGCGCCGGGCCTCCAGGACGCGGTCGGCGATCATCTCCATCGCCGTGCCGAGCTCCAGGTCCTCCCACTCCGTCCCGAACGGACGGCGGTACTTGACCGTGGTGACGCGGGTCGGGCTGGTGACCAGCTGCTTGCTCGCCGAGCCCTTGGGGCACAGCCGGCCGCGGTTGATCGGCGAGTCGGGGTCGCCCTCGATCTGGACGATCTTCTCGTCCTTCACGTACACGTTCTGCGCGCAGCCGACGGCGCAGTACGGGCAGACGCTCTTCACGACCTTGTCGGCCGTGGCGGTGCGCGACACGGTGGCCTCGGTGGCCTTGCTGCGCGCGGCCTTGCCACGGCCCAGCGG
Organism: Blastococcus sp. SYSU DS0533; assembly: GCF_054050775.1. Classification (NCBI taxonomy): domain Bacteria; kingdom Bacillati; phylum Actinomycetota; class Actinomycetes; order Geodermatophilales; family Geodermatophilaceae; genus Blastococcus; species Blastococcus sp. SYSU DS0533. Next base: position 39,789 of record NZ_JBJGZZ010000009.1, read on the forward strand.
GTCGGAGCCGGTGAGCTGGCGGTACACCGGCCAGCTGTCGAGCCAGGTCTTCACGGGTGTCACTCTGCCACCCGGTGCCACGCACGGCGCGGCGACAGGCCCGCGACCGGGGTGGGCGGCGTCTGGCGGGCCACGGTGCCGCTCGCGCCGCTCACGTCCCTGCCTCCCCTGCACCTGCCGGGGTGGCGGCTCCAGCCGCGGCAGGAGCCACCGTGCGCGGCCGACTGCAGGGTCGTGCGCAGCGATCGGCAAGCGATCCACAGGACGGCGTCAGCCGCGGGAGCGCTCCTCCGCGTATGCGGTCCGGGCGGGCGCCGCCGCCAGCACGACCAGCGCGAGCACGGCGACCGCCCACCCCGCGAGGACGAACAGGTCGCCGGCGTGCACGCCGTGGGTGCCGACCAGCGTGAGCAGCACCGGCCCCTCGTTGCGGTACTCGCCGGTGACCAGGAGGGCGGCGAACCCGGAGACGACCGCCCCGGCGGCGAGGGCGCAGGACCAGCGGAGCATCCCGCCACGGTAGCCGCGTCCGGGCGCCGGGCGGCCCCTCCCGCCGACGGCGGCTCCGCGCCGCTCAGCCACCCGCCGGCACCAGCGGCTCGACCAGTGCCGTCCCGGTCGCCGCCGCGGCCGCGGCGACGGCGTCGCGGTCGGTCTGCACGTAGCCGGGCGCGGGGATCTCCGGCCACGCCGGCCCGATCGCCAGCAGCGCGGCCTCCGGCGACGCGGCCCGGACCGCCTCGATCGTCTGCTGGGCGGCCGCCTGCACGTCGGGGAACGCCGCGTTGTCGTCGTGCGAGCCGGAGAGGATGACGACGTCCCAGTCGCCGCCCGCGCCCTCGGCGAGCTGCGGGAAGGTCTGGCCGCCGGGCGGGGCGACGAGGTAGCCGCTGCCGTCGGCCGCGGCGACGGTCAGCTCGACCGGGCGGGTGCCGCCGGCGGAGATCTGCTCGGCGACCAGCTGCGGCCACGCGACGACGCCCTCGGGCGCGACGGTGCTGCCGTCACCGACGACGAGCACCCGCAGCGGAGCCGCGGCGGCGGTGCTCTCCTCCGCGCCGGGCCCGGCCGCCGCGGGAGCGGTGAACCCCGGCGGGGGCGGCCGGTTCGCGAGCAGGAACGCCAGGGCGGCGACCGCGAGCACCCCGAGCACCATGACGACCCACGCCCAGCGCGGCGCCGGAGGAAGCCCGCCCACCACGGCGGGAACCGTACGCCGCCGCGCCCCGCCGCGGAGGTCAGTTCGACGCGCTGCTTCTCGTCGGCGGCGGTGGCCCGCTGCCCCGGCGCCCGTCCGGTGGGAGCAGGCCGGCCGACGCCAGGCGCTCCGCCTGCGCCCGGCGCTGCGCCGAGCGGCGCAGCAGCACCTGGGCCTGGGCGGTGTCGGCGGTGCGGGCGGCCCGCTCGGCGAGGACGTCGGCGGTCTCGAGCAGCAGCGCCACCCGCCGCCGATCCGCGCCCCCCACGTGCGGTGCGGGCCGGTGACCGGTGGTCATGCCCGCATGGTGGGGCAGGTCCGCCCGGCCCGCGACCCGGCGCCCCGCCCGGCCTGGCCGCCGCCGTCGCCACCGCCTGACCACCCGCCCCGGCCGCGGGGAACGGTTCCGTGACGCGCCGGTGAACAGCCGCACGATCGTCTGGTGTGCGTTCCGCGCCTGCCGGACAGTGGGTGCGTGAGACCCGATGCCCGCGCCTGGTTCGCCGACCGCACGTCGACCGCCCGGTCCCTCGACGAGGTCGACGTGGAGTCGTTGCTGCGCGCCAAGCGCCGCGGCGGGCACCGGGTCAGCGTCGTGCTCCCCGCCCGCGACGAGGAGGCGAACGTCGGCCGTCTGGTGGCCGACCTGGCCGCGCACTGGGTGCGCGGTGTGCCGCTGGTCGACGAGCTCCTCGTCGTCGACTCCGACAGCACGGACGCCACCGCCGCCGTCGCCCGGGCGGCCGGTGCCGAGGTCGTCGCCACCACCGAGGTGCTGCCCGCCGTTGGCTCCCGCCGCGGCAAGGGTGAGGCGTTGTGGAAGTCGCTCGCCGCCACCACCGGCGACCTCGTCGTCTTCCTCGACGCCGACCTGCTCGGCGACGTCGCCCACTACGTGCCCGGCCTGCTCGCGCCGCTGCTCGCCGATCCGCAGGTCGCCTACGTCAAGGGCTGCTACACCCGGCCGCTGGAGGTCGGCGACACGGTGGTGCCCGCGGGCGGGGGCCGGGTCACCGAGCTCACGGCGCGGCCGCTGCTCAACGCGCTGTGGCCGGAGCTGGCCGGCATCGTGCAGCCCCTCGGCGGCGAGTACGCCGGCCGCCGCTCGGTGCTGGAGCAGGTGCCGTTCGTCTCGGCCTACGGGGTGGAGGTGGGTCTGCTCGTCGACCTGCTGCGCCTCGGTGGGCTCTCCTCGCTGGCCCAGGTCGACCTCGGCACGCGCCGGCACACCTCGCAGGACGTGGAGGCGCTGGGCGAGATGGCCGGCCAGGTGGTCGCCACGGTGCTCTCCCGGGCCTCGGGCGCGCGCGAGGCCAGCGGGCTGCTCACCCAGTTCCGGCACGACGGCCGCGGATTCTTGCCCCGCAGCAGCGCCGTCGCCGTCGACGAGCGCCCGCCGATGATCACCGTCGCCGAGTACCGGGCCCGCCTCGCCGTCTGACCTCGCCCGTCCCCGTCCGCCTGCTCCCGCGCGACCCCTCGACCTGGCGGGTGGCTGCCCACCTCGCGGCGCACGGCCAGGTCGGCAGCGCAGCGCGGCCGAGCCGCGGCGCGTTCGGTCGCCGCGCTCGCCCCGGGCGGGGAGGATCGTCGCGTGCCGCAGGACCGATCACGCCGTCCACGCCGGTGACCGGCCCGGAGGTCGTCGCCCACCGCGGGGCGACCGCGGAGGCGCCCGAGCACACCCTGGCCGCGTACCGGAACGCCACCGTCCTGGGAGCGGACGCCGTGGAGTGCGACGTGCGGATGACGCGCGACGGCGTGCTCGTCTGCGTCCACGACCGCCGCGTCCGGACCACCTCGAACGGCCGTGGCGTCGTCTCCGCCCTGCACCTCGCCGAGCTGGAGCAGTTCCGGTTCGGTGCCCGGCGCGGCCGGTGGGACCGGTGGGCGGACGACACGATCACCGCCGTCTCGGACGAGCCGGACGTCGAGGACGGCCGGGTGCTGACGCTCGACCGGTTGCTCGAGCACGTGACCGCCACCCCCGGGACCGTCCGGCTGGCCATCGAGACCAAGCACCCCACCCGGCACGCGAGCCGGGTGGAGCAGGAGCTGGTGCGGTCGCTGCGCCGCTACGGGCTGCTGCGGGCCGACCGGCCGGCGCTGTGGGGCGGGAAGCCGGCGTTCCGGGTGATGAGCTTCTCCCAGCTCGCGGTGCGCCGCCTCCACGCGCTGGCTCCCGGCGTCCCGACCGTGCAGCTGATCGGCAAGCGGCTGCGCGCGGTGCGCACCGAGCTGCTGGCGGGCTCGATCAGCGCGGTCGGCCCCGGGGTGGCGCTCGTCCGGGCCGATCCGGGGTTCGTGGCGGAGGCGCACGCCGCGGGCAAGGAGGTGCACGTGTGGACGGCGAACGAAGCCGCCGACATCGACTTCCTGATCGGGCGCGGGGTCGACGCGCTCATCACCGACCGGCCGGAGGAGGCGCTCCGCCGGCTGGGCCGCGGGACGACACCCGCGGCGTAGCGCGTCGCCGACCACACCCCCGCTGCCGTGCCGGCGCCGCGGCACCTGCGCCGGCCGGTGGGTGAGTGCATCCCGGGCACGTAGCGCTCTGCCCACCCGGGCGGGGCAGAGCCGTACTGCCTAGGGAGACCACCCCGCCGGGCCGTACCGCAGCAGGTGAGCCGGCCGGTGGGTGGGCCCACCCCAGGCACGTAGCGCTCTGCCCACCCGGGCGGGGCAGAGCGCTACGTGCCGAGTGGCCCCAGGCCCCGACGGGGAGGAGCGGATGGGACCGACCCCGGAAGGTCCTGCAGGACGTCAGGCCGGGCTGGCGGAGAGGTCCAGCCGGTCCAGCGCCGCGGCGAGGTCACCCGGGGTGTCGAAGACGTCGACCGCGCCGGCTCCGCGCAGCTCGTCGTCGCCGAACCCGCCGGAGCGCACCACGAGCGCGGGCATCCCGGCGTTCGCCGCCGCCTCGACGTCGAAGACCGAGTCCCCCACGACGACGCTGGGGGCGTCCACCGGCTCGCCCAGCTTCTGCAGCGCCACCTGCAGCAGATCGGGTGCCGGCTTGCTCGACTCGACGTCCTCGCTGGTCGTCCACGCCTCCGCGAGGTCCCGGGCGCCCAGCAGGTCGAGGAAGTGGTCGACGTGCTTGGCCTTGCCGGAGCTGGCCAGCACCACGCGGTGACCGCGGTCGCCCAACGCGGTGAGCAGGTGGCGGGCCCCGGGCAGCGGCGCCACCTCGTCGATGAGCCGGTCGAACTCCGCCACCCAGCGGCCGCGCGCCTCCTCACCGATGCGCGCCTCGACGTCGTCCCCGCCGAGTGCGGCCGGCAGGCGGTCACCACCCATGCCGATCAGCCGGTGGATGCGCCAGACCGGGTAGGTCTCGCCCAGCGACCGGAAGGCCCGGTACCAGGCGAGCGCGTGCTGGTAGTTGGTGTCGACGAGCGTGCCGTCGACGTCGAGGACGGCGATGCGGAGGTCACCCATGCGCCGACCAGTGCCCCACCAGGGCGGCGGTTAGTGCACTAGACGCCGTCTGCGTGGACGAGCAGGCCGCGCACCGTCTCGCCGGCGGCCTGGTCGCGGTAGCCCTGGTTCACCTCGTCGAGGGTGTAGCGGCGGGTGATCAGCCGGTCGAGCTCCAGCCGGCCCTCCTCGTGCAGCCGCAGCAGCCGGGGGATGTCGGTGAACGGGTTGCAGGAGCCGAACATCGAGCCCTGCACCCGGTGCTCGAACACGGTGGTGACCTGCCCGTTCAGCGTCGCCCGCCCCTCCTCGGGCCGATCGGCGAGCGCGGTCAGCACCAGGGTGCCGCCCTTGCCGAGGCAGGCCGAGGCCGCCTTGAACACCTCACCGGTCATCTTCCCCACCGTCACGACGACGACGTCGGCGCCGGTGCCCCGGGACAGCTCACGCGCGAGCGCGACCGCCTCACCGGCGTCGGCGACCGTGCGGGTGGCGCCCAGCGACTCGGCGAACTCCCGCTTCATGGCCACCGGGTCGACGCCGATGACGTGCATGGCGCCGGCGTGCACCGCGCCCTGCACGGCGTTCACGCCCACGCCGCCGAGGCCGACGACGACCACGGTGTCACCGGGCCGGACGCCACCGGAGTACACCGCCGACCCCCACCCGGTCGGCACGCTGCAGGCCACCAGGGCCGCGGTGTCCAGCGGCAGCCAGGGGTCGATCTTCACGCAGGAGAACTCGCTGAGCAGGGTATGCCGCGCGAACGCGCCGATCATGCAGAACCCGCCCAGCGGCTCGCCGTCCAGGCGGTAGGGGAAGGTGCCGGTGGGCAGCTGGCCGGTGGCGATGGTCGCGCCCTTGTCGCACAGGTTCGAGCGGCCCGACGCGCAGAAGCGGCAGTGCCCGCAGGCCGGCAGGAAGCTCGTGACGACGTGGTCGCCGGGGGCCACGCCGGTGACACCGGCCCCCACGGCCTGCACGACGCCCGAGCCCTCGTGGCCGCCGACGATCGGGTAGCGCCCGCCGGGGTTGGCGTGCCGCAGGTGCTCGTCGGAGTGGCACAGGCCGGCGTAGGCCATCTCGACCAGCACCTCGCCGGGGCCGGGGTCGAGCACCTCCAGGTCGACGACCTCGTACTCGGTTCCGGCCTCGCGCAGCACCGCAGCTCTCGTCCGCACCGGGCGGCTCCTCCTCGCAGTCGTCGTCCGGGCACCCGGGGCCTCCGGCCGGGTCCGCCCGCGGTCATCGTGCCTGGTCGGTCCCGCGCGCCTGGCGCACACCCCCGGAGGCCACCCGCCGGACGTACCGGCCGGTCGGTCCCCCGGGCGAACACGACCCCCCGTACCTGAGCTGGGACTGCGGGTGAGGAGACCGACCGGCGTGCGCGGGAAAAGGCGCGGGCGCACGTGCGCGCGGTGGCCCACGGACTGTTCGCCGAGCACGGGTACGACGCGGTCACCGTCGCCGACGTCGCCCGCGTGGCCGACGTCGCCGTCCAGACGGTGTTCAACCACTTCTCCACCGAGGAGGAGCTCTTCTTCGACGGCCGCACCCCGTGGGCGACCGGCCCGGCCGACGCGGTGCGGCACCGGCCCTCCACCGAGTGCCCGCTGTCGGCCCTGATCGGCTACCTCGGCGGGTTCGTGCGCGACCGGGCCGAGGCCCTGCAGGACGCCGAGCACCGGCACCACCTGCGGCTCATCGTCGACTCGGACGCCCTGCGTGCGCACGAGCGCCACCTGGTGGACGAGTGCGAACGGCTGCTCGCCGAGGCCCTGACCGAGGCCTGGACCCACCCGGATTCCGCCCACGACGGCCTCGTGCCGGAGGACCCGGGCACGACGGCCGCGCTCACGGCTGCCACGTGGCTCTCGGCGATCCGGGCGCTGCTGCTGCGGCGGCTCCGCGCCGCCGCCGGCCCGCAGCCGGCGAGCCAGGCCTGCTGAACCCGGCCGGCCCCTCGGACCGCTCAGACGGCGACGGTCTCGCCGACCGGCCGGAGCAGCGGCAGGAGCACCTCGTCGGCGACGAACTCGACCTGGTCGACCGTCAGCGGCTCGGCCATCCGGTAGCGCTGCCACCAGAAGGCCTCGAGCACCGAGGCCAGCAGCCGCAGCCGCTCCAGGCGCACGGGCTCCCCGCGCTGCTGGGCCCGCTCGCCGAGCGTCTGGACGGCGGCGGCCAGCGGCTGGACGAGCGCCTCGTCGAGCCCCGCCCGCAGCTCCTCGTCGTGACGGGCCGCCCCGACGAGGCTGGCGACCGCGCGCTCCTCCCGGTCCAGCGGCCGGGTCCAGCGCTCGGTGATCAGGCCCAGCAGGTCGGCGCGCAGCGATCCGGCGTCCTCGGGCAGCACCACCAGCTCGAACCGGTTCACCGCTGCCCGGGCCAGCGCCGACATGGACGGCCACCGGCGGTAGATGCCAGCCTTGCCCGCGCGGGCACGGGCCGCGATGCGGTCGCTGTTCAGGCGGCCCCAGCCCTCGTCGGCCAGGATGTCGACGGCCACGGCGAGCAGTTGCTCGGACAGCTCCGCGCTCAGCGGACGTCCCGGCGTCCCGCTCACAGCATGATCCCGTCACCACTGGTCATGTGCACCGGGACATCCTGAACCCTCGTCGGGGCCACCACAACGATCTCGATCATCTGAGGTGCGGATAACTCGCCGCGCAACGGGCGTTGACTCCCCCCGTCCGAGCCGGTCAGGCGCCTGCGGCGCTCTCGACGTGCACCCGGAGCTGCGCGCCGTCGTCGGAGAGCGACCCCTGCGCCCGCGCGCCGGCGATCATCCCGTCCCACCGCGTCGTCCAGTCCGGTGCCGTCGCCCGGGGCTCCGCGGCGGCCCGGAGGGCGGCCACGTCCAGGACCGCGGACTCGGCGTCCTGCAGCCGGCCCAGGCCCGACCGCTCCAGCGCCTCGGCCGCCTCCTCGTCGGTGACGACGCCCAGCGCCAGGTGCAGGGTGGCCAGGTCCTCGACGTCGACCACCCGTGCCTCGGGGCGCTCGTCGGCACCCGTGACGATCTCGACGATCATGCGGTCCTCCTCGGTCAGACGTGCCAGGGGAATCGGGTGAAATCGGGGTCGCGCTTCTCGAGGAAGGCGTCCCGGCCCTCGACGGCCTCCTCGCCCATGTAGGCCAGCCGGGTGGTCTCCCCGGCGAAGAGCTGCTGGCCGACCAGGCCGTCGTCGATCAGGTTGAACGAGTACTTGAGCATCCGCTGGGCGGTCGGCGACTTCGCCACGATCTTCCGGCCCCAGTCCAGCGCGGTCGCCTCGAGCTCCGCGTGGGGGACGACGCGGTTGACCATGCCCATGGCGTGGGCGTCGGCGGCGGTGTACTCCTCGCCGAGGAAGAAGATCTCGCGCGCGAACTTCTGGCCGACCTGCCGCGCCAGGTACGCCGAGCCGAAACCGCCGTCGAAGCTGCCGACGTCGGCGTCGGTCTGCTTGAACCGGGCGTGCTCCGCGCTGGCGAGGGTCAGGTCGCTGACCACGTGCAGGCTGTGCCCGCCGCCGGCCGCCCAGCCGGGGACCACGCAGATGACCACCTTCGGCATGAAGCGGATCAGCCGCTGGGCCTCCAGGACGTGCAGCCGGCCGCTCGAGCGCCCCTTCTCGTGCTCGTAGCCGTACCGTCCCCGCACCCGCTGGTCGCCGCCGGAGCAGAACGCCCAGCCGCCGTCCTTCGGGCTCGGGCCGTTGCCGGTGAGGAGCACGCAGCCGACGTCGGTGGACAGCCGGGCGTGCTCGAGCGCGGTGATCAGCTCGTCGACGGTCTGCGGCCGGAAGGCGTTGCGCACCTCGGGGCGGTCGAAGGCGATGCGGACGACACCGGCGTCCACGGCGCGGTGGTAGGTGATGTCGGCGAAGTCGAAGCCCTCGACCGGCGCCCAGGCGGAGCTGTCGAAGATCTCGGAGACGTCGTCGCGGGCGCTCATGCGCCGAACCTAACCCGCGGCCCGTGGCGGAGCAGCGCCGTCCCGGAGCAGCGGCCGCAACCGGTCCAGCGACGCGGCCAGGCCGGGGTGCAGCGCGACCGCGGCCAGCCCCGCCAGCGGCACCCAGGCCACGCCGTCGCTCTCGCCGTCCAGCCGGAGGTCCACCGCCTCGAACGAGCGCACCGGCCGGGCCAGCACGGTCGTGTAGGCCCAGCCGCCGTGGTCGTCCACCGACTGCGCACCCAGGACGACGTCGGCCGCGGTGAGCCCCAGCTCCTCCCGCACCTCCCGCAGGGCGCCGTCGGCCGGGGCCTCCCCCGCGTGCAGTGCGCCGCCGGGGGTGCCCCACGTGCCCCCGTGGTGGGACCACCACGCCCGGTGCTGGAGCAGCAGCTCGACGCCGTCGGGGCCGTCGCGGTGGATCAGCAGGCCGGCCGCCCCGGCCCGCCCCCAGTGGCGGTGCCCCTGGTCGCAGACGGTCCAGCCGTCGGTCGAGGAGAGCACCCCGCCAGTGAACCCGGTCGCGCGCCGCCGCGCCGGACCAGGCGGCGCGAGGCCCGCAGGACCGGGCGGGACCGACGAGTACCCCGGGGGAGCTCGGACTACGTTGCGTGGAGGCACCCACGCCCGACGGAGGAGCGCACACCGATGAGCACCACCACGACCATGGCCGAGCTGCAGGGGCTGACCGGCACCGAGCTCGGCACCAGCGACTGGCACGAGGTCACCCAGGAGCACGTGAACCAGTTCGCCGAGGCGACCGGTGACCACCAGTGGATCCACGTCGACGTCGAGCGCGCGCAGAAGGAGAGCCCCTTCGGCGGCCCGATCGCGCACGGCTACCTCACGCTGTCGCTGCTGGCCTCCCTCTCGTCGCAGGTCCTCGCCGTGACCGACACGGTGATGGGCGTGAACTACGGCCTGAACAAGGTGCGCTTCCCCTCCCCCGTGCCGGTGGGCTCCCGCGTCCGGCTGACGGCGACCCTGAAGTCGGTGGAGGAGGTCACCGGCGGCCTGCAGGTGACGCTGGGTGCGGTGATCGAGCGCGAGGGCGGCGACAAGCCGGTCTGCATCGCCGAGCCGGTCTTCCGCTACTACGGCGGCTGAACGTCGGGTGCGCATCGCCGTCTTCACCGGGTCGCACGCCGGACCGCCGGCCCACGCGGAAGCCGCCGAGGCCTTCGCCACCGGGCTCGCGCAGGCCGGCGTCGGCATCGTCTACGGCGGCGGCCGCGTCGGGATGATGGGGGTCGTCGCCGACGCCGCCCTCGCCGCCGGCGGTGAGGTCGTGGGCGTCATCCCGCAGCACCTCGTCGACGACGAGCTCGCCCACGCCGGCCTGCCCCGCCTCGAGGTGGTGGCGACCATGCACGAGCGCAAGGCGCTGATGGCCGACCTCGCCGACGGGTTCGTCGCCCTCCCCGGCGCCGCGGGCACCCTCGAGGAGCTCTTCGAGGCCTGGACGTGGGGCATGCTCGGACTGCACGCCAAGCCGGCGGCGCTGCTGGACGTCGGCGGCTTCTGGCAGCCGCTGCTGGCCCAGCTGCGCCGCATGGTCGACGACGGCTACCTCGACGCGGCGCGGCTGGACGCGCTCGGCGTGGTGGACGACGCCACCGGTCTGCTGCGCTTCGTCGAGGGATACGTGCACCCGCCGCGGAAGTGGACGGCGCCCTCGTCGTCCTGAGGGCGCAGCCGTAACCCGGGGGCAACACGGCCCGTGGTGCACTGGGCCCGTGGCTCCCCGCCAGGTCCGCCGGTCGCGGATCGTCCACGGGCACAAGCGGGCCTTCCTCCTCGCCGGGGAGGGCCCGCCGCTGCTGCTGCTCCACGGGATCGGGAACACCTGCCAGACCTGGGCCGGCGTGATCGACCGCCTCGCCGAGGCGCACACCGTCATCGCGCCCGACCTGCTCGGTCACGGCGACTCCGACAAGCCGCGGGGCGACTACTCCATCGCGGCGTACGCCAACGGCATGCGCGACCTGCTCTCCGTGCTCGACGTCGAGCAGGCCACCGTGGTCGGGCACTCGCTCGGCGGCGGCATCGCCCTGCAGTTCGCCTACCAGTTCCCCGAGCGGTGCCAGCGGCTGGCGCTCGTGGGCAGCGGCGGGCTGGGGCCCGAGCTCTCCGCGGGCCTGCGGGCGGCCACGCTCCCCGGGGCCGAACTCGTGGTGAGCGCGCTCGCCGGCGTCTCCGGGCCGCTGCGCGGCGGCCTGCGGGTGGTCGAGAGCCTCGGCCGCGCCGCCGGGTGGCGGCAGGTCGGTGACCTCGCCGAGGCCGTCGACGCCCTGCTCGCCCTGCACGACGTCGAGGCCCGGCGGGCGTTCCTGCGGACCCTGCGCGGGGTGGTCGACGTCCGGGGGCAGGCGGTGACCGCCCTGGACCGGCTGTACCTCGCCGACTCCGTGCCCATGCTGGTGGTCTGGGGTGGCCGCGACCCGATCGTCCCGGCCCAGCACGCCGAGACGGTGCGCACCGCCGTTCCCTCGGCGCGGGTCGAGGTGTTCGAGGACGCGGGCCACTGGCCGCACCTCGACGAGCCCGACCGCTTCTGCGACGTGCTGCTGGACTTCGTCGCCACCACCGAGCCGGCCGACCACGACCTGGACAGCTGGCGCCGGTTGCTCGCCCAGAACTGGGACGGCGTCCCGCGCCCGGTCGCGCGCTGATCGGGGCGCCTCACCTAGCGTCGGGCGGGTGGAGCACTGGGACGTCGTCGTCGTCGGAGGGGGCCCGGCCGGCGCCGCTGCCGCCCTGGCCGCCCGGCAGGCCGATCCGGCGGCCCGCGTCCTGGTGCTCGACCGGGCGGAGTTCCCCCGCGACAAGGTCTGCGGCGACGGCATCGCGGCCGAGGCGCTGGACGTCCTCGCCGGGCTGGGGGTGGACCCGGCCACCGTCACCGACGGTTTCCCCGCGATCCCGCGGCTGCGGCTCACCTCGCCGCGCGGGACCACGGTCGAGCGGGCCACCGAGCGCCCCTCGCACGTCATCCCCCGGGTGGTGCTCGACGCCCGGCTCGTCGCGGCCGCCCAGGAGGCGGGGGCGGTGCTCCGCCGCCGGCAGGTGCGGCAGGTGGTGGCGCACCCGGACGGCGTCGAGGTGGACGGTTCCCTCACCGCCGGGGTGCTGATCGGGGCCGACGGCGCGGAGTCGGTGGTCCGGCGGGCGCTGCGGGTGCGCCGCAACGCACCCGACGAGCTCGCCGTGGCGCTGCGCGGCTACGCCCCCGAGCCGCCGGGGCAGGCGGGGGTGCAGGTCATCACCACCACCGACCAGCGCTGGCCGGCATACGCCTGGTCCTTCCCCGTCGGCGACGGGCGGGCCAACGTCGGGTACGGCGAGCTGGTCTCCGGCGGGGCGAGCCGGGCCGGCCTGGAGGAGGGGTTGCGCCGGCTGCTGCCCGGCGTCGCGCCCGACGGGCTGCGCGCCCACCGGCTGCCGCTGAGCACCGGGCGGCCGCGGCAGCCCGACGGGCGGGTGCTGCTGGCCGGGGACGCCACCGCGCTGGTCAACCCGCTCACCGGCGAAGGCATCTTCTACGCGACGCTGTCGGGCGCGCTCGCCGGTGCGGCCGCGGGGGCGGGGGCGGAGGCCGGCGCCACCTACCGGCGGGCGCTGGGCCGCCGCCTCGGCCGGCACCTGCGGCACTCCTCGACGGCGTCGTGGCTGAGCCGCCGCGCGGCGTTGATGGACGCGGTGCTGCGCTCGGCCGGGGCGCGGCAGGAGGTGTTCGACGACGTGGTGCGGCTCGGGCTGGCCGACGGCCGGCTCACCCTGCGGGCGCTCGCCGGAGCGGCGCGCCACCTGCCCCGGCCGTAGTCCGCGGCGAGCGCCACCTCGACGCGCCCCCGGTCACCGCGCTCGGCGGCGTAGGGGGCGACGTCGGCGGAGGAGCAGAGCTCGCGGAGGTCGCTCACCGCAGCACGCCGAGGACGGCCAGGATCGAGCCGGAGAAGACCGAGTCGGTGATGGCCGCCGCGACCGGCTGGGAGTGGAAGAGCATGACCACCCCCGCGACCGCCAGGGTGACGAAGGCTCCCGCCCGGTCAGCACCGCCGCGCCGACCGCCAGCACGGTCGCCGCCGTTCGCGCGGCGGCACGGGGGTCGCGCGCTCGGAGGGAGGACGGGAAGGCCGACTCCCCTGCACCGGCACGGGCCCGTCGGTACCTGAGCGCGCCGCCCCGACGGGTGCCCCCGGCACGCCGTCCGGCCCGGTCAGCGCAGCGCCGTCACCAGGGGGACACCCGAGGCGCCGAAGGTCTGCACGACGAACCCCAGCTCGGCCAGCGTGTCGGCCAGGGCGGCGTCCATGAGCTCCTGCACCGCCTCCACGGCCGCGTCGCCCCGCGAGAGCTGCACGCCCATCCGGTCGTGGGTGCGCCAGCTGACCAGGACACCGCAGGAGCCGGTATCGGGCACGAGGCAGACCCCGCCGGCGGTGCCCGCTCCCGCGGCGTCGTGGAGGGGCAGCCCCGCCTCGACGAGCGCCGCGGCGACCTCCACGACGAGGGTGGTCAGCGGGTCGGTGTCGGTGAGCAGCGCGTCCCAGTCCTCGGGGAGCCGATCGAGCTGGTCGCCGAGCTCGGCCAGCCAGGCCCGGTCCGCCGGGGAGGGCCGGGGGGCGATGCTGCCGTCGGGGCGCGGAGCACCGAAGACCGAGACCGCCGGGAGCTCGCCGGCCAGCGCGGCCCAGTCGGCGTCGATGCGGTCGTCGAACGGACCGGCCAGCACCTGCGCGGCCTCGTCGACGAGCCACCAGGCGTGCGCGGCACCCGGGGCGGCGACGGCCGCGCGGGCCGGGGCCTCGGCGGGCCGGACGGCGACGGCGACCGCCTGCGGCTGCGCCTGCCCGCCGCCGGAGGGGGCGGCGGCGACCCGGCGGCCGGCCGGGTGGGTGCCCGAGGCGCGCGCCGCCGCACGCTGGGCCTGCTCGCCGGCGGCGGCCCGGGCGTGCTCGTACCGGGCGGTCGAGCTGGCGCCGAGCGCGACCACGACCGCGGTGCAGAGCAGGAAGCCCAGCAGCGTCGCGGCCGGCCACAGCAGCATCGTGCCCATGATCACCGGGGACTCCTCCGTGCGCGCGTCGCGGCCGGGGAAGGTGCCGCGATCACGGGAGAAGTTACGGCGCACCGACCTGCTCATCGGCGGCTCGGACATGGCTCGGGAACGCCCGTCACCTGATCGTTGCGACCGGCCCCGCCACCGTCCGGTCACCCCTCCCCCGGGTCACCGCCATGTCGACACGGAAGCCGCTGACCTGGGCGTATGTGCCGCAGGCGACCTCGGTCGCGCTGCTGCTGGCAACCGACCGGCATGTCGCGCGGGTGGCGGGTGCGAGGGCGTGCCCGGGACGCGGAACGGCCCGCCGGCGGGTGCCGGCGGGCCGTTCGCGTGGTGCGCTAGCGGGTCAGTTGACCCGCACCTGCATGAGGGCGCCCTGCGCGCTCATCCCGGTGACGGTGATCGTCGTGCCGGTCTTCGGCACGTCGACGCCCGTCCAGCCGTTGGCGTCGGGCTGCTCGCCCGGCGCGACCCACCAGTCGAGCGTGTCGTCGAAGGTCGGGACGGCCGGCAGGCCACCGACCTTCTGGCCCACGCCGGTGTCCGGGTCGTGCAGCGTGATCTTGTCGGTCGGCTGCAGCCCGAAGGTGGAGTCGTAGGACTGGACGCGCGGCCGCCAGCTCTCGCCGTCGGTGCGGTCCTCGCCCTCGTCGTCGGTCGGCTCGTAGAGCAGGCCCGGGTGGGCGTCGACCGGGAGGACCAGGCCGGCGCCGGGGTGGGCACCGACGTTGTTGTCGCTGTACTGGGTGTTCCAGTAGCTGATCAGCAGACCGTCCTGGTACGGGAAGTGCTCCACCCAGTTCGGCCGACGCGGGTCGCCGAAGTTGTACGGCCCCGTCTTCAGGCCCGTGTCGTAACCGGTGTAGGCCCGGTTCTCGAGGATGTAGGCGTTGAAGTGCGAGTTCGTGGTCGTGCCGGTGGTGACCTCGAAGCCGTCCAGGGTCCACTCCGTCACCGGGGCGTCGTCGATCGCCACGGCGTCGACCTGCAGGCCGGGCTCGGTGGCGGCACCGTCGGTCCAGTAGCGGAAGCCGACCAGCGCACCGTCGGGCACGTCCGCCAGGCTCGCCGTGAGGTCGACCCACTCACCACCGGTGCTGCCGGTGATGCCCTGGCCGAAGTTCTGGCCGTTGGGGTCGGTCGTCGTCGACAGGTTCGTCGGGATCGAGGTGAGGGTGTTCCCGCCGTCGGTGGAGTAGACCGCGTAGGCGTAGTCCCAGTCCTGCTCGATCTGGTAGTTGACCTTGGCGGTCAGCTCGCCGGCGCCGGCGGGCTTGGCGGCCAGCATGCTGTGGTCGAGGTTGTCGCCCGAGCCCGAGTACCAGAAGTCCTCACCCTCGAACGGCGTGCCGATCTGGGTGGTGACCTCCTTCTCGGGGAGGACGACGACGGCGGCCTGGTTCTCCTTGGAGTTGTAGGCCGACGGGCCGAGGCGCAGGTCGGCGCTCGCACCGGGGGCCACGACCTCGTAGTTCAGCCAGCCCAGCTGCAGCTTCTCCCAGGCGCCCATGTGGATCGGCTGGGTGCCGATGCCGTCCTCGGGGCGGCCGGAGTTGCCGTAGGAGCCGGAGCTCATCAGCGTCCAGAAGGCGGTGCTGTTCTCCGCGCCGCCGCTGTTGCCCGAGGTGTCGTAGAGGTCGGGCAGACCGAGGTCGTGGCCGAACTCGTGCGCGAAGACGCCGACGCCGCCGTTCTCGGGCTCGACGGTGTAGTCACCGATCCAGTACTTCGACCCGCCGACCGGCGCGCCGCCGAGCGGGTTGACCGCGCCGTCGACCGTGGGCCCGGCGGCACCGATCCGGTTGGTCTGGTTGTACCAGCGGTGGCTCCAGATGGCGTCGTCGCCGAGGACGCCGCCACCGACCTCCTCGCCCTCACCGGAGTGCACGGCCTGGAAGTGGTCGATGTAGCCGTCGGCCTCGTCGAAGTTGCCGTCGCCGTCGGAGTCGTAGCGGTCCCAGACGTCGAACTGCGAGAGGTACTCGTCGATCTGCTCCGGGGTCTGCCCGGACGCGAGCTGACCCTCGTACCAGGCGGTCGTCGAGTCGTTGATGAAGGCCCAGACGGCGCTGTCGCCCAGGTCGTTGTCGCCGTAGGAGGCGCCGGTGCCCGGCACCTGCACCCAGTCCTCGACCTCACCGGTGACGGTGTAGCGGCCCGAGGAGAGCTGCTCGTAGAAGTTCGCCACGGAGTTCACGCCCGGGGCGGAGTTGTAGAGCAGGTTGTCGAAGTAGCCCTGCGAGAAGTCCTCGGTCCAGATGGTGGTGTTGTCCACGGACCGCTTGGGCGCGGGGATCGAGTTGTGCGGCAGGTCGCTGAACTCGCCGAGGACGGTCCAGATCGCGTCGCTGTCCTCCTGGGCCAGCTCGACGTAGCGGCCGCGGGCGACCTCCACGACCTTGTTGTTGCCACGCGGCGTGGCCTGCCCGGTGAGCACCTGCTCGAGCGCCTCGGCGCGCAGCTGCTGCTGCGTCTCGGCGAGCGGGTTGGGCAGGTCGTGCGCGCGCTGAGGCGTCGCGGGGGCGTCTTCAGCGGGGGGTGCGGCGGAAGCCGTCACGGGGACCGCCATGACCAGGGCGGCGCCGGCGACGACGGCCAGAGCTCTCTTCAAGGATGCGTCTCCTGGGTCAGAGGAAGACCGTCCAGCCGACCGGCGGGGAGCCACCGGCGGCCCTCGCGGGCGGTCGGCCGGGACGTTAGGTGAGCCTCGCAACTCTGTCCACAGAGCGGTACGGACCGGTCACGCACGGGAACGCGGTCCGCGGTCGCGGACTCCCGGGGCGACCTGCTTCTTCACGCTTGCGAAACGGTCCGGGAAACCTGGGAGAAGGCTGGCGGGCGTCCCAGCACATGGGACACGACG
This sequence comes from Blastococcus sp. SYSU DS0533, assembly GCF_054050775.1. NCBI lineage: Bacteria > Bacillati > Actinomycetota > Actinomycetes > Geodermatophilales > Geodermatophilaceae > Blastococcus > Blastococcus sp. SYSU DS0533. The sequence continues at coordinate 56,275 of NZ_JBJGZZ010000009.1, forward strand.
CGCCGATCTGAGATCCACGGCACCTCTCGGGCGACTTCTCGGTACGCGTCGGCCGGGCGGGCGCGGCGGCTCGACCGACCCCGCGCGGGACGTGGCCCCGGCTGGTCAGCGCGGCGCTCCGGTCGACCCGGGCGGGCGCGCGCCGGACGCCCGGACCCACCACCCTGTGTCCGGGACGTCCTGCGGCGCCGCAGAGCGGAGGGCGTGGGATTCGAACCCACGAAGAGGGGTTACCTCTTAGCGGTTTTCAAGACCGCCGCCATCGGCCACTAGGCGAGCCCTCCTGGCGCCGTCGAGGCTAGTGCGTCGCGCGGCGCACGCGTTGCCGGGCCGCGGTCGCCACCCGGTGCCGGCCGGGGGTGCGGTCGCCGGTCGGCGTGGCCCCGACGTCGCCCGCCGGCCTCCCGACGTCGCGGACACCGGGCCCGCACCGTCCCTCGAAGGCCGTCTTCCGGGAAGTCGGGCGCGGCCGGTGCCGGCGCCGGGTGCGGGTCGGGCCGGCGCCGGAGCCGGCTGCACGGCGCGCTCCGCGCAGGAGCACCATGACCGTGATGTCCGCCGTCGCCGACCGGTCGCCCACGACCACCCCCGGGCACCTCCCTCCCGCCACGCCACGCGCCGCCTCGTGAGCGCGCCCGTCACCCGGCGCACCGCCTGGCGGCTGGCCCTGCCCGCCGCCGCCCTCGTGCTCGTCGCGCTGTGCCTGCGTGCGCCGTTCGCCGCCGTCGGCCCCCTGCTGGCCGAGCTCGGCGACGAGCTCACCCTCTCCACCGGCGCCCTGGCGGTGGTCACCGCGCTGCCGCTGGTCTGCTTCGGGCTGGTCTCGCCGTTCGCACCGGCCCTGGCCGCCCGGCTGGGGGTGCACCGGGCGGTGCTGCTCGGCGTCCTGGCGCTGGCCGCCGGCATCGTGCTCCGGCTCGCCGGCGTACCGGGGCTCTTCGTCGGCACGGTCCTGCTCACCGGCGGCGTCGCCGTCGCCAACGTGCTCCTGCCGGCCGCGGCCCGCGCGGAGTACGGCAACCGCAGCGCCGTGGTGCTCGGGATGGTCGTCGCCGCCATGGCGGGCTCGGCCGGCATCGGCGCGGGGCTCGCCCAGCCGCTGGCCGCGCTGGGCGGCAGCGCCGTCACCGGCCTGCTGCTGTGGGTGGTGCCGGTGCTGGCCGCGCTGGTCGGGATCGCTGCGCTCACCGGGGCGCGCCGGGCGGTGCCGCCCCCACCGGCGGCCCCGGCGGGCGCCCGCACCGCCGTTCTGCGCGATCGCGTGGCGCTGGCGGTGACGCTCTTCTTCGGGCTCCAGTCGCTGTCGTTCTACGCGATGCTCACCTGGCTGGCCGAGGTGCTGGAGGCCGAGGCAGGTGTCTCGTCGGTCGCCGCCGGCGGGCTGCTGGCGCTCGCCGCCGCGCTGGGGGTACCCGCGTCGCTCCTCGTCCCCCCGCTGGCCGCACGCCGCCCGGGCCAGGCCGGCTGGGTGCTGGCCGGCACGCTGCCGGTGGTCGCCGGCATCACCGGCCTGCTGCTCGCCCCCACGGCCGCCCCGCTGCTGTGGACGCTGCTCTGGGGCGCCGGTACCGGCATCGCCTTCCCGCTGGCGATGGCGCTGATCCTGCAGCGCACCCGCGACGTCGGGCAGACCGGCCGGCTCTCGGCGTCCGCGCAGAGCGTGGGCTACCTGGTGGCCGCGACCGGCCCCCTGGCCGTGGGACTGCTGCACGAGGCGACCGGCGCGTGGGCACCCGGGCTCTGGCTGCTGCTCGGCGTCGTGGTCACCCAGCTCGCGGTCGGCCTGGCCGCCGCCCGCCCCCGGCTCGTCGGCGAGTCCGTCTGAGCGGGGCGGACGGCGTCAGGGGTCGGCGGTGACGCCCTCGGGGGTGCGGGTGACCGGCGTGCCCTCGACGCCGTGCAGGTGGCAGGCCGCCAGCTGACCGGGGGCGCCGGCCGGCTGGAGGGCCGGGTCGACGTCGTCGCAGGGCTCGAACACGTACGGGCAACGGGTGCGGAACCGGCAGCCCGAGGGGACGTCGGACGGCGAGGGGACGTCGCCGCGCAGCACGATCCGCTCCCGCGCCCGCTCCTTCGCCGGGTGCGGCACGGGCACCGCCGAGAGCAGCGCCTGCGTGTAAGGCATCTGCGGGTCGCTGCCCACGGCCGCGGCCGGCCCGATCTCGACGATCCGCCCCAGGTACATGACGGCGATCCGGTCGGAGATGTGCCGCACGGCGGAGAGGTCGTGCGAGATGAACAGCAGCGTGAGCCCCAGCTGCCGCTGCAGCCGGCGCAGCAGGTTGAGCACCTGGGCCTGCACGCTGACATCGAGGGAGGCGATCGCCTCGTCGCACACCAGGAAGTCCGGTTCGCCGGCCAGCGCGCGGGCGATGCCGACGCGCTGGCGCTGACCACCCGAGAACTCGTGCGGGTACCGCCCGGCCACCGCCGGGTCCAGGCCGACGAGCTCCAGCAGCTCCCCCACGCGGGTGGCCCGCTCCCGCTTGCCCGAGCGGAGGCCGTGCACCTCCAGCGGCTCGCTGACGGTCTGGGCGACCGTGCGCCGCGGGTCGAGCGAGGCGAACGGGTCCTGGAACACCATCCCGGCCCGGCGGCGCATCTCCTTGAGCCCGCGGCGGTCCAGCGAGGTGACGTCGGTGCCGTCGAAGGTGACGCTCCCCCCGGTCGGCGGGACCAGCCGCAGCAGCGCGTTGCCCAGCGTGGACTTCCCGCAGCCGGACTCCCCCACCAGTCCGAGGGCCTCCCCCCGCAGGATGTCCAGGTCCACCCCGTCGACGGCGCGCAGGACGCGCGCGGCCTTGCCGCGCCCCTGACCGCGGATCGGGAAGTGCACCTCCAGCCCGCGGGCGGAGACCAGGACGTCGTCAGCCACGGGACACCTCCCCTTCGGCGCACCAGGTCGCCGCCCGGTGCGGCAGCCCCCCGCCGTCGCCCCCGTGCGCGCCGGAGGCGGTGGCGCCGCCCGGCCCGGCCGCGGCGGCGCGGGAGACGATCGCGAGCGGCGGCTGCTCGGTCTCGCAGCGCGGATCGGCCCGCACGGGGCAGCGCGGCCAGAAGACGCACCCGGGCGGCAGGTCGGTGGGCGGGGGCGGCAGCCCGGGAACGGCCGTCAGCTCGGGCACCTCGCCGTCGGGGCCGACCGGCGCGGCCAGGTCGGGCAGCGAGCCGAGCAGCCCACGGGTGTACGGGTGCGCCGGGCGCTCCAGGACGTCGTCGACCGTGCCGTCCTCGACGCACCGGCCGCCGTACATGACCAGCACACGGTCCGCGATGCCGGCGACGACACCGAGGTCGTGGGTGATCCAGATGACGCCGGTGCCGTGCTCGGCCTGGAGCTTCTCGACCAGGTCGATGATCTGCGCCTGCACCGTCACGTCCAGCGCCGTCGTCGCCTCGTCGGCGATGAGCAGCGAGGGGGAGTTGCTGAGCGCGATCGCGATGACCACCCGCTGGCGCATGCCGCCCGACAGCTCGTGCGGGTAGCGGTCCAGCGCCCGCTCCGGGTCGGGCAGGCCGACCTCGCGCAGCAGGTCCGCCGCCCGCTCGCGCGCCGCCTGCTTGGAGACGTCGCCGTGCGCCCGGATGCCCTCGACCAGCTGCCGGCCGATGGTGAGGACCGGGTTCAGCGAGGTCATCGGGTCCTGGAACACCATGCCGGCGCCCGGGCCGCGCACCTGGCGCAGCCGCTCGGGCGGCATGGTGAGCAGGTCCTCCCCCTGCAGCACGGCCCGGCCGGTCACCGTGGCCACCCGGGCGGGCAGCAGGCCCAGCAGCGCCAGCACCGAGACGCTCTTGCCGCTGCCCGACTCCCCGACGACGGCCACGGTCTCCCCCGCGCCCACGGTGTAGCTCAGCCCGTTGACGACGTCGGCCGGCCCGCGCGGGGTGCGCAGCCGCACCCGCAGGTCCTCGACCTCCAGCACCGGCGCGGTCACGCGTTCCCCCCGGTCTCGGCGGCGGCCGCCACCCCCGCGGAACGGGAGCCACCGGCCATCTGGGTGCGCTGGCGCGGGTCGAGCACGTCGCGGAGCCCGTCGCCGAGCAGGTTGAAGCAGAGCACGGTCAGGAAGATCGCCATCCCCGGGAAGAACGCCAGCCACCAGGCCAGCTCGATGAAGCCGCGCCCCTCGGCGAGCATCAGCCCCCACGACGGGTTCGGCGGTTGCGTGCCCAGGCCGAGGAACGACAGCGCCGCCTCGGCCAGCACCGCGAACGCCAGGCTGATCGAGGTCTGCACGATGATCGGCGGCGCGGCGTTGGGCAGGATGTGGCGGGTCAGGATCCGCCAGTCCGAGGCCCCGACCGACCGGGACGCCCGCACGTACACCTCCTCGCGCACGCCGAGCACGCTGGCGCGGGTGACCCGGGCGAAGATCGGCGTGTAGACGATGCCGATGGCCAGCGCGGTGTTGCCCGACCCGGGCCCCCGGACGGCGAGGACGGCGATCGCGAGCAGCACGGCCGGGAACGCGAACAGCATGTCCATGAACCGCATGAGGACGTCGTCGACCCACTTGCCGTAGTAGCCGGCGAGCAGGCCGATGGCGGTGCCGACGACGAGCGCGAAGCCCACCGCGAGGAACCCCACCCGCAGCGACACCGAGGCGCCCAGGATCACCCGGCTCAGGATGTCGCGGCCGAGGTCGTCGGTGCCGAACGGGTGCTCCCAGCTCGGCGGCTGGAGCCGGTCGGTCACCGAGATCTCGTTGGCACCCTCCGGGGCGAGGGTGTCGTCGAAGACGGCCACGACCACGATCAGCAGCAGCACCACCGAGGCGATCGCCGCGGTCGGGTTGCGCGCCAGCAGGCTCAGCGTCTCCCGCCAGCGCGGGCGGGCCGGGCGCAGCGTGGCGGCCGGGGGCGTGCCCGGGGCACCCGCAGGGGTGTCCGGGGAGTTGCCCGGCTCGGGGACGGGAGCGCCGGTCATGGCAGCAGGACTCGGCTGTGTGTCATGGCAGCAGGACTCGGCTGTGTGTCATCGGCGGATCCGGGGGTCGATGGCGGAGTAGAGCAGGTCGACGACGAGGTTGATCACCAGGAAGACCAGCGCGAACAGCAGGATCGCCCCCTGGAGCACCGGGTAGTCGCGCGCCTGGACCGCCTGCAGCGCGAGCTGCCCCAGCCCCGGCCACGAGAAGACGATCTCGACGACGACCACCCCCGAGAGCAGGTACGCCAGCTGCACGCCGGTCACCGTGACCAGCGGCAGCAGGGCGTTGCGCAGCACGTGCCAGGTGAACACCTGCCGGGTGCCCAGCCCCTTGGCCTGCGCCGTCCGCACGTGGTCGGCGCCGAGCGCCTCGAGCACGCTGGACCGGACGAACCGGGTGATCACCGAACCGGAGACGACCCCGGTGACCAGCGCCGGCATGAGCAGCCGCTGGAACCAGGCACCCGGGTCCTCGGTGAGCGGGACGTAGCCGCCCGAGGGCAGCCAGCCCAGCGTCCCGGCGAACACCAGGATGAGCACGATGCCCATCCAGAAGTCGGGCACCGAGATGCCGAACTGGCTGATCACGGTGGCCACCCGGTCGACCAGCGACCGCGGCCGCAGCGCCGAGACCGTGCCCAGCGGGACGGCGATGAGCAGGGCCACGAGGATCGAGGCGAACGCCAGCGTCAGCGTGGCCGGCAGCCGCTCGGCGATCAGGGAGGTCACCGTCTCGCCGCTGCGGAAGCTCACCCCCAGGTCGCCGGTGAGCGCCCGGCCGAACCAGCCGAAGAACTGCTCGACGAGCGGCTGGTCCAGCCCGGACCGCTCGCGCAGGGCGTCGTAGCTCTCCTGGGAGAACCGCGTGCCCAGCGCGAGCCGCACCGGATCGCCCGGTACCAGGTGCACCAGGCCGAACACGATGACGCTGACCCCGGCGAGGACGACCGCGGACTGGCCGATCCGCCGGAGGACGTAGCCGGTCAGGGCAGCTCCACGCCTTCGAAGTTGATCGCCTTGTCGGCGCGGATCTCGTAGCCGGAGAGCCCCGGCGCCCAGGCCTGCACGACGTCGGGGTTGTACAGGTACAGGTAGGACACGTCGTCCACGATCAGCTTGGCGGCCTGGTCGTAGAGCTCCTTGCGGGTGTCCTCGTCGGTCTCCGTGGACGCCTGGGTGAGCAGCTCGTCGACCTGCGGGTTGCTGTAGCCCTGGTAGTTGCTGGAGCCGTCGGTGATGTGCTGGGCGTGGTAGAAGTCGAACGGGTCGATGTTGCCCAGCCAGCCGAGCATGAAGGCGTCGAAGTCGCCCTGCGCCTGCCGGTCCAGCCAGGTCGCGAAGTCCACCGTCTGCACGTCCACGTTGATGCCGATGGGCTCCAGCTGGCTGGCGATGACCTGGGCGGCGGTGACGGTCTCGGGGAACTCGTCGGTGACCATCAGCCCCATGGTGATGGGGGTCTGGACGCCGGCCTGCTCGATCAGCGCCTGCGCCTCCTCGACGCTGGGCTCGAACGGCGCGTAGTCGTAGTAGTAGAAGCTGTCCTCGGGGATGGCGGTCTGGTTGGGCTGCGCCGCCCCGAAGCGGGCCGCCTCGGTGACCGCGCCCCGGTCGACCGCGGTGGCGATCGCCTGCCGCACGAGCGGGTTGCCGAACGGCTCCCGGGCGTAGTTCATGCTCATGTACCAGTAGTCGACGCTGGGCGTGGTGGCCAGCTCCACGGCGTCGTCGCCCTCGAGCGACTCGATCTGCTGCGGCGGGATGTTGTCGGTCCACTGCACCTCGCCGTTCTGCAGCGCGGTCAGCGCGGCGGCCGGCTCGGTGATGTAGCGGAACTCGACCCCGCCGATGCTCGGCGCGCCGCCCCAGTAGTCCTCGTACGCGACGAGCTCGGTGCTGCTGGCGTCCGAGCTCTCCAGCGTGAAGGGCCCGGTGCCGACCGCCTCGGTGGTCAGGTCGTACTCCTCCGCGGCGCCCTCGGGGAGGATCGCCATGCCCTTGAAGGCGCCGATCAGCGCCGGCAGGTTGGGCGTCGGCTGGCTGACGGTGATCTCGACGGTCTGCGGGTCGACGGCCTCCACGCTCTCGACGGTGGCGAACCGGTAGGCGTTGTTCAGCTCCTCGTCGATGATCCGGTTGTAGGAGTAGACGACGTCGGCCGCGTCGAACTCGCTGCCGTCGTGGAAGGTGACGCCCTCGCGCAGGTTGAACGTCCAGGTCAGGCCGTCCTCGCTGACCTCCCAGTCGGTGGCCAGACTCGGCTCCATCGTCAGGTCCTGGGCGTTCGGGACGACGAGGGTGTCGTAGACGTTCTCCAGCACCTGGAAGCTCGGGTAGGCGCTGGTCACGTGCGGGTCGAACTGGTCGGGCTGGGCGCTGACCGCGGCCACCAGCACGTCGCCGTCGCCCCCGCCGCCACCCCCGCCGGTGTCGACGCTCTCGCCACCGCCGCTGCAGGCGCTGAGGGCGAGCGCACCGACGGCGCCCAGGGAGATCATTCGGGTCGTCCGCACGGGAACCTCCGAGGTCGGGGCAGGTGGTCCACCCCGACCTTGCTCCCGTACCCGCAGGTTGGCGACTCGGGCCCCGGAGATCGTTGCCGGTTCGAGACCCGGCACTGGACGCGCGGCGATGGGTGATCCAGCTCACAATCGAAGACCCGACCGTCGTCCTGCCGAGGTGTCCCATGACCGATGTCCAGCCCTCGCACCGCGCCCGCATCCCCCGCGACCGGGAGCACGACTACACCGACGAGATGGCGCACAAGCGGCAGGCCTTCGTCGCCGAGCAGACCGGCGCGGGGCTCGACCACGTCAGCCGCTACTCCCTCGACCCCGCCGTCCTCCCGGGCAACATCGAGAACTTCACCGGCGTCGCCCAGGTCCCCCTCGGCCTGGCCGGGCCGCTCACGCTGCGCGGCGAGCACGCCCGGGGCGACTTCTTCGTGCCGATGGCCACGACCGAGGGCACGCTGGTGGCCAGCTACAACCGCGGGATGCGGGTGATCGCCGAGTGCGGCGGCGCGCGGACCACCGTCGTCGACGACCACATGCAGCGCGCCCCCGCGTTCATGTTCGACGACGCACTCGCGGCCCGGGAGTTCGGCCGCTGGGTGGAGGAGAACGTCGACGGCATCCGGGCGGCGGCCGAGGCCACGACCCGCTCGGGGAAGCTCACCTACATCGGCCAGCACCAGATCGGCCCGCTGCGGTACCTGCGCGTCAACTACACCACCGGGGACGCCGCCGGACAGAACATGACCGGCAAGGCGACCCTCGCCGCGTGCGAGTGGATCCGCGAGAACCACCCCGACCACCCGCGCTACGTCCTCTCCGGTGCGATCGACACCGACAAGAAGCACTCGCAGATCAACATGCTGATGACGCGCGGGAAGCGCGTTGTCGCCGAGGTGACGATCCCCGACGAGGTCCTGCGGCGGCTCACCGGTGTCGGCACCCGGCAGCTCTTCGAGTACCGGCAGGTCGGCATGGCCGGCGCCTTCATGTCCGGTGCGGCCTACAACGGAGCGCACGCCGCCAACGGGCTGACGGCGATGTTCATCGCCACCGGGCAGGACGCCGCCAACGTCGCCGAGTCGCACTCCGGCGTCACCTACACCCAGCTCCTGGAGAACGGCGACTACTACTGGTCGACGACGCTCACCTCGCTCATCGTGGCCACCTACGGCGGGGGGACCGGGCTGCCCACCCAGCGGGAGTGCCTCGAGGTGCTCGGCTGCTACGGCAGGGACAAGGTGCAGAAGTTCGCCGAGATCTGCGCGGGGGTGGTGCTGGCCGGTGACATCTCGCTGACCTCGGCGATCCTGGCCGGCGACTGGGTCACCAGCCACGACGCCCTCGGGCGCAACCGGTAGCCGCGGGCCGCCCCGGCCACGAGACTGCCCGGGTGGAGCTCACCTGCCGCCCCCTGACGCTGCACCTGCGCGACACGTTCACCATCGCCCGCTCGTCGGTGGACACCGAGGAGGTGCTCGTCGTCGAGGTGGACGACGGCGGCGTCCGCGGGCGCGGCGAGGGAGCGCCGGTGGCCTACTGGGGGGAGTCCGTGACCGGGATGGCCGACGCCGTCGCCGCGGACGGGCGGGCGCTGCTGGGCGGGGACCTGCGCGACCTCGAGGGCATCGCCCGGCGGCTGCGCGCCTGGGACGGGCCGCAGGGGGCGAAGATGGCGCTCGACGGCGCGGCGCACGACTGGGTGGGCCGCCGCTACGGCCAGCCGGTGTGGCGGCTGCTGGGCCTCGACGGGGTGCTGCCGCCGACCAGCTTCACCATCGGGATGGCGCCGGTCGAGGAGACGATCGCGCGCGTCCGCCGTGCACCCGGCTTCGAGGTCTACAAGGTGAAGGTCGGCGGCCCCGCGGACCTGGAGCGGCTGGAGGCGATCCGCTCGATCACCGGGGCCCGGCTGCGGATCGACGGCAACGAGGGATGGAGCTTCGAGCAGGCCCGGGAGCTGCTGCCCCGCCTGCGCGAGCTGGGGGTGGAGATGATCGAGCAGCCGTTCCCCGCGGCCGACCTGGACTCCTTCGCCCGGTACCGCGACCTGCCCGACCGGCTGCCGGTCTTCGTGGACGAGGGGTGCAGGGACCTCGCGTCGGTGCCCGCCGTCGCCGGGTACACGGACGGCATCGTGGTCAAGCTGGCCAAGTGCGGGGGCATCCGGGAGGCGCAGCGGATGCTGGCCGCGGCCGCCGCACTGGACCTGCAGGTCATGCTCGGCTGCATGATCGAGTCGCAGCTCGGCATCGCCCAGGCCGCCCAGCTCGGCCCGCTGGCCGACCTGGTCGACCTCGACGCCCACCTGCTGGTCGCGGACGAGCCCTTCACCGGGCTGGGGCTGGATGCGGGGCGGGTGGTGCTGCCCGACGCGGCGGGTCTGGGCGTCGAGCCGGCCGGGGCCGCGGCGTGAGCGGCGAGCGCCTCGCCGTGCTCACCGGCGGCCAGCTCGCCGAGTCCTACGCCAAGACCGCCCACGGGGTGCTGCGCTACGGGACGCGCGAGGTGGTGTGCGTGGTCGACGCGGCGCACACCGGGCAGCGCGCGGTCGACGTCGCCCCCTTCTGCGGCTCCCCCGCCCCCGTGGTCGCCGACGTCGCGGCCGCCCGGGAGCTCGGCGCGACGACGGTGCTGCTCGGCGTCGCGCCGCTGGGCGGCCGGCTGACGGACGCCTGGCGGGAGGAGCTGCTGACCGCCCTGCGGCTGGGCATGCACGTCGAGGCGGGGCTGCACACCGACCTCCGCGCCGACCCGGAGCTCGCGGCCGCGGCACGGGCTTCCGGCGTCGGGATCCGGGACCTGCGCGCGGTGCCGGACGACCTCGGCGTCCCGCTCCCCGGGCCGGTCGGGGCGCGGGTCGTGCACACGGTCGGGTCGGACTGCGCGATCGGGAAGATGAGCGTCGTCCTGGAGCTGGACCGGGCCGCGCGGGACCGGGGGCTGAGCTCGGTGTTCGTGGCCACCGGGCAGACCGGCGTCGCCATCGCGGGCTGGGGCATGGCCGTCGACCACGTGATCTCCGACTTCGTCGCCGGCGCCGCCGACCGCCTGGTGCGGGAGGGCGCCGCGCGCGGCGACCTGCTCTGGCTGGAGGGCCAGGGCTCGATCCACCACCCGGCCTACTCGGGCGTGACCCTCGGCCTGCTGCACGGGTCGTCGGCGGACGCGCTGGTGCTGTGCCACCGGGCCGGGCGCACCGCGATCGCCGACTACCCCGGCACGGCCCTGCCCCCGCTGCCGGAGATCGTCCGCGGTTACGAGCAGGCCGCGGGCTGGGTGCACCCGGCCCGGGTCGCCGCCGTCGCGCTGAACACCGCGGGGCTCGACGACGCCGCCGCGCAGCGGGCCGTGGACGACGCGGCGGCGGAGACCGGGCTGGTCACCGACGACGTCGTCCGCTCCGGGGCCGGGCGGGTGCTCGACGCCGTGCTCGCGGCGCTGGACCCGGGGTGAGGCGAGCTCAGCCGCCGACGGTGACGTCGTTCCACGGCAGCTGCGGCTCCAGCCACGGGAAGACGACGAAGAGCAGCAGGGCGCAGACGGCGAGCGCGAGCACGAGCGACTGCGCCGCCTTCAGGCCCCTGCCGCCGGGCAGGTGCCGCCAGATCCAGCCGTACATGCGGTCCTCCGAGGTCCGGGTCAGCCCTCGCGCAGCGCCGGCGGGCCGTCGGGCATCTCCGACTTGGGGATGCCCGCGCCGTCGAGCCGCGCGTGGACGATCAGCCGCTCCCGCGCGGAGAAGCGCGGGTGGCAGGTCGTGAGCGTGAGGTAGGAGCCGGTCGACCCGACCGAGGGGTCGGCGTTCGGCGTCGGCGCGATCACCGACACGTCGGACGGGAGCACGATCTGCTGGCCGGGGATGCCGCTGGGGTCGGCCTCGAGGTCGCCGGTCGCCGGGTCGCCGAGCACGCGGTAGACGAACCAGGTGTCGACCGTCTCCACGACGATGGGGTCACCGGGGCGCATCGCGTCCAGCTCGAGGAAGGGCGACCCCTTGCCGACGCGGTGGCCGGCCAGGGCGACGTTGCCGGGCTCCCCCGGCATCGCGGTGTCGGCGTAGTGACCGGGCCCCTGCGAGAGCTCCCGCTCGGTGGTGCCCTCGAGGATCACGCGGGCGTAGTCCTCGCCCAGGCGCGGGATGCGGAGGACGCCGAAGGCGTCACCGATCTCGACCTCGACCAGGCCGGCGTCGGCGGGGGCGTCCGCCCACTGCTCCTGCAGCTCGCTGCTGAGCTGGTCCTGGCGGCGCTCGGCGAGCAGGTCGGTGACGTAGACCTCGTAGACGACGAAGAGCAGCAGGACCAGGCCGGCGGTGACCATCAGTTCACCGAGCCCGCGAGCGGCCGCCTGCCAGCGGGGCTCGCGGCGCCGGGGCGGACCGGCCGGCTCCTCGACGTCGTCGTCCCATGAGTCGTCGTCCCAGGAGCCCGCGTACGTGCCGGTGTCGTGCGAGCCGGTGTCCGAGGAGAGGTCGTCCCAGGTCCCGTCGTCCGCGGCGAGCTCGTCCCAGTGCTCGTCCCACGGCCCGTCGTCCCACGGACGCTGGCCCCACTGCGGCTCGGCCGGGAACTCGTCGGCGATGGTGCTCGTGGGTCCGCCACCCGTGGCCGCCGACGTCCCCTGCCGCGACGCATCCGCGCGACCGGCTACCGGCGGCACCGGCGGGAGGCCCGCGACCGGCAGCACGTCCGGCTCGGCAACGCGGTCCCACCGCTGCGTCGGGCGGGTGTCGTCCTCGCGCCGACCCCGGTCCGGGTCCGGGTCCATACCGTGCCCCCTGGTCGTCGGCCTACGGCGAACGCCCTTGACACGCCGGGCAGATGGTATGTGACGGAACGAGTGCGCTGCGTGATGCGACGCGCCGGGATCGCCGACGCCACCATGGTTCGGCGGCAGTCGGGCTCTGCCCCGCCTGTGTGGGCAGAGCCCGACTCCCGCGGACCAGCTACCACCGGCCGTCCGCCCCGGGTGGGCCACCCGTCGCGCGGGGTCAGCGCACGTGCACGCCCGAGATCGTGCGGGCGATGACCAGCCGCTGGATCTCCGACGTCCCCTCGAAGATGGTGTAGATCTTCGCGTCCCGCGCCATCCGCTCGACGGGGTAGTCGCGGGTGTAGCCGTTCCCGCCGAGGATCTGCATCGCCTGCTCGGTCACCCGCACCGCCGTCTCCCCGGCGACCAGCTTGGACATCGAGCCCTCGGCGGCGGTGAACTGCCGGCCGTTGCGGGCCATCCACGCGGCGCGCCACACCAGGAGCCGGGCGGCGTCGATCCGCGTCCGCATGTCGGCGAGCTGAAAGGCGATCGCCTGGTTCTCGATGATCGGCCGTCCGAACTGCACCCGCTGCTTGGCGTAGTCCAGCGCGTAGTCGTAGGCGGCGCGCGCCACCCCGACCGCCTGCGCACCGACGGCCGGCCGGGTGCGCTCGAAGGTGGCCATCGATGGCTGGGTGCGGCCGCTCTTCACCCCCTCCCGGGCCCGGGCGAGCCGCTCCTCGAGCCTCTCGCGGCCGCCGAGCAGGCAGTCGCCGGGGATGCGGCAGCCGTCGAGCACCACCTCGGCGGTGTGCGAGGCGCGGATGCCGTGCTTGAGGAACTTCTGCCCCTGCGAGATGCCCTTCGTCCCCGGCGGGACGACGAAGCTCGCGTGCCCGCGGGCCCTGAGCTCCGGGTCGACGACGGCGGTGACCACGTGGACGTCGGCGATCCCGCCGTTGGTGGCCCAGGTCTTGGTGCCGGTCAGCACCCACTCGTCGGCCGCCTCGTCGTAGACGGCCCGGGTGCGCATCGCCCCGACGTCGGAGCCGGCGTCGGGCTCGCTGGAGCAGAAGGCCGCCACCTTGGGCTCGGCCTCGGTCCCGAACATCGCCGGGATCCACTGCCCGACCTGCTCGTCGGTGCCGTTGGCCCGCACCGAGGCGGCCGCCAGGGTGGTCCCGACGATGGCCAGCCCGATGCCGGCGTCACCCCAGAAGAGCTCCTCCATGGTGATCGGGATGCCGAGGCCGGACTCGTCGAACCACTGGGTGGCGAAGAAGTCCAGCGAGTAGAGCCCGATCTCGGCCGCCTCCTGCAGGACCTCCCACGGGAATGCCTCCCGCTCGTCGTACCCGGCCGCGGCGGGGCGCACGACGCCGGCGGCGAACTCGTGCACCCACTTCTGCAGCTCGACCTGGTCCTCGGTGAGGTCGAACGACACGGGCATGCGGGCTCCTCGGCTCAGTGCGGGCGGATGGTGGCCACGAGGTGCTCGGTTCCGCTCCTCGCGTTGCGGACCGCGGCGTCCCAGCCCTCGCCGGCCCGCGCCGTCGACAGGGTGACGGTCGAGGGCAGGAACAGTGGCTTGCGGAAGGCGACGTCGACGGTGAAAACCTCGGGCAGCCGGTTGTCCAGCGCCGCCAGCACCCGCGCCTTGACCCACATGCCGTGGGCGATCGCCCGCTTGAAGCCGAACGCCTTGGCGGTCAACCCCGAGAGGTGGATCGGGTTCACGTCGCCGGAGACCTTGGCGTAGCGGCGGCCGGCGTCCTCGGGCACCCGCCAGGTGGCCACCGCACGGTCGAGGTCGCCCACCGCCACCGTCACATCGGAATCCGGTGCGCCCTCGGGTGCCCTCGCGCCGCGCGCCAGGTACGTCGACCGCGATCGCCACACCTCGGCGCCGGCCGACCGCACCGACGCGCACAGGTGGACCGTCGCCCCGCCGCGGTGCCGGGCGAACCGCTCGGCCCAGACCTCGAGGTCCAGCGTCTCGGTCGTGGCGATCGGGCGCAGCACGTCGATGCGGTTGCGCACGTGCACCAGTCCCGGCAGGGCCAGCGGGAACACGCGGTCGCTCATCAGCGCGAGCTGCAGCGGGAAGGCGAGCACGTGCGGGTAGGTCGCCGGCAGCGCGTCGGCCAGGAGGAACCGGCAGACTCGGGCGTACCCGGCGAGGTCGGCCGGGTCGACCGTCACGCCGGTGCGCGCGAGCCGGGTGCCGGGCAGCTCCCCACCCCGACCGCGCGCGGTGAGGGCGGCCTTCGCGAAGAGCGCCGCCATGTTCGGCGGCTGCTCGAGGACGGTCCGCTCGGCGGAGGAATCGACCACCTCAGGCCCCCAGCATGGACTGGCCGCAGACCCGGACGGTCTGGCCGTTGACCCCGGCGCTGGCCGGCTGCGCCAGCCAGGCGATCGTCTCCGCGACGTCGGCCGGCAGCCCGCCCTGCTGCAGCGAGTTGATCCGCGACCCGATCTCCCGGGTGCCGAAGGGCATCCTCGCGGTCATCTCGGTGACGATGAAGCCCGGTGCAACCGCGTTGATGGTGGCGCCGCGCGCCGCGAACTCCGGCGCCCAGGCCCGCACCATGCCGATGACGCCGGCCTTGCTGGCGGCGTAGTTGGTCTGGCCGCGGTTGCCCGCGATGCCCGACTGCGAGGAGACGCAGACGACGCGCGCGCCGTCCCGGAGCAGCCCGTCGGCGTCCAGCAGCCCCTGGGTGATGTCCAGCTGCGCCTGCAGGTTGACCGCCATGACGGTGTTCCACCGCGTGGCGTCCATGTTCACCAGCAGCTTGTCGCGGGTGATGCCGGCGTTGTGCACGACGACGTCGACACCGCCGTGCCGCTCCCGCAGGTGCTCGACCAGCCGCTGCGGAGCGTCGGCCGCGGTGATGTCCAGCTGCAGCGCCGTCCCGCTGATCCGGTTGGCCACCTCGGCCAGCTTGTCGCCGGCGGCGGGCACGTCGACCGCCACCACGTGGGCGCCGTCTCGGGCGAGCACCTCGGCGATGGCGGCGCCGATGCCGCGCGCGGCACCCGTGACGACGGCGACCTTGCCGGCCAGCGGGGCCTCCTCTTCCGGGTTCAGGGGGACGTCCGCCGCCGAGAGGGTGAGCAGCTGCCCGTCGACGTACGCGGAGCGGCCGGAGAGGAAGAAGCGCAGCGGCGCGGCGAGCGAGGCCTCGGCGCCCTCGGGCACGAAGAGGGCGTTCGCCGTCGACCCGTTCAGGAGCTCCTTGCCGATGGAGCGGACCAGGCCGTCCACCGCCTGGCGCGCCGCGGCCTGCGCCGGGGTGGCGGCGCCCGCCGGCGGGTCGGCGAGGACCAGCACCCGGCCCGAGGCGCGCAGCCGCTTGATCGCCGGCGCGAGGAAGTCGTGCGCGCTCGCCAGGTCGCCGGGGCCGGTGAGCCCGCTCGCGTCGAGCACCACCGCGCCCAGCTTCTCGCCGTCGGTCGCGCCGTCGGCGGTCACCGGCGACTGCACGGTCACCCCGGCGTCCCGCAGGACGGCGGTGGCGGTGTCGCGGAGCCGTCCCGCGCCGGCCGAGCCGACCACCACCGGGCCGGGGAGCAGTGGCTCCCCGGGCTCGTACCGGCGCAGCTCCACGGGTCGTGGGAGGCCCAACTGCTTGGTGATCGTCGTGCCGATGCCGGAGTTGGCGAAGTTCGTGTACCAGTCAGCCACTGGGGGGTCTTCCTTCCGATACGGGCGCTATGCGCACATGACGCCGGACAGGGGTCCGGGCGTCGCCTCCCGAGGGGGGCGTTGCGTGCACAGGACGCCGGGAGGGGATCAGGACTCGAGGACCGCGACGACGCCCTGGCCGCCGGCAGCGCAGATGGAGATCAGCCCGCGCTTGCCCGGCCCGGCCTCGTGCAGCATCTTCGCCAGGCTCGCCACGATGCGCCCGCCGGTCGCGGCGAAGGGGTGCCCGGCCGCCAGCGACGAGCCGTTGACGTTCAGCTTGGCCCGGTCGATGGAGCCCAGCGGCGCGTCCAGGCCCAGCTTCTCCTTGCAGAACGCCGCGTCCTCCCATGCCTTCATCGTCGCGAGCACGGTGGACGCGAACGCCTCGTGGATCTCGTAGAAGTCGAAGTCCTGCAGGGTGAGGCCATTGCGGGCCAGCATCACCGGCACCGCGTAGACCGGCGCCATGAGCAGCCCCTCGCCGCCGTGCACGTAGTCGACGGCGGCGGTCTGCGCGTCCACCAGGTGCGCGAGCACCGGCAGCCCCTTCGCCTCGGCCCACTCGTCGGAGGCCAGCAGCACGGCCGACGCTCCGTCGGTGAGCGGCGTGGAGTTGCCCGCCGTCATCGTGGCCCCCTCCCCCGTGCCGAACACCGGCTTGAGCCTCGCGAGCTTCTCCACGCTGGAGTCGGGGCGCAGGTTGTTGTCGCGGGCGAGCCCGAGGAAGGGCGTCACCAGGTCGTCGAAGAAGCCGCGGTCGTAGGCCGCGGCCATGCGCTGGTGCGACCGCGCGGCGAGCTCGTCCTGCTCCTCCCGGCCGATCTCCCACTCGGCCGCGGTGATCGCGGCGTGGTCGCCCATCGCCAGGCCGGTGCGCGGCTCGGCGTTGCGGGGAATCTCGGGCACCAGCTGGCCGGGGCGGATGCGCGCCAGCGCCTTGAGGCGGTCACCCACGGTCCTGGCGTTGTTCAGCGAGATCAGGGTGCGGCGCAGGTCGTCGCCGACCGCGAGCGGGGCGTCGGAGGTCGTGTCGACCCCGCCGGCGATGCCGGACTCGATCTGACCCAGCGCGATCTTGTTGGCGACGAGGACGGCGGCCTCGAGCCCCGTGCCGCAGGCCTGCTGCACGTCGTAGGCCGGTGTGGTCGGCGCGAGCTTCGAGCCCAGCACCGCCTCCCGGGTGAGGTTGAAGTCGCGTGCGTGCTTGAGGACGGCGCCGGCGACGACCTCCCCCACCGACTCGCCCTGCAGCCCGAACCGCGCAACCAGCCCGTCGAGCGTGGCGGTGAGCATGTCCTGGTTCGACGCCTGGGCGTAGGCGGAGTTCGACCGGGCGAACGGGATCCGGTTGCCGCCGACGATCGCCGCGCGGCGCATCGCGGACTTCGCGCTCTCAGCCATGGGGACCTCCGGAGTGGGGTGGTGGGTGGCCGGTACCGACAGTACCCGGTACCGTCGGTGCCGTGAAACTCGAGGCGAGGGACCCGTCGCCGCGGACGGCTGCCGGGACGGACCGCCGGCGGCAGACCGGCGGGGACGCCCAGGGGCGCGCCGAGCACCGGTCGGGGTCGGCCGCCGCCCGCGCGGCCGCTCCCCGCGACCGGCGCGATTCCCGGTGGGACGAACACCGCCGCGCCCGCCGGGCGGCGCTGGTCGACGCGGCGGTGATCGCGGTCGGCCGGCACGGCGCCGGCGTGGGCATGGACGAGATCGCCGCGGTGGCCGGCACCAGCAAGACCGTCGTCTACCGGCACTTCGCCGACCGCAGCGACCTGCACGTCGCCGTCTGCACCCGGGTCGCCGAGCAGCTGGTCCCGACGCTGCGCGCCGCGATGGACAGCTCCGACCAGCCGCGCGACATGCTCGGCGCCGCCGTCGAGGCCTACCTGGCGTTCCTGGAGGCCGACCCCGAGCTCTACCGCTTCGTGGTCCACACCCCACCGGGCCCGTCCGACGCCGACGACCCGATCACCGGCCTCTCCGACCTCGTCGGCGAGCAGGCGGCCGCCGTCCTCGCCGCCGCGCTCGACCGGGCCGGCCGCGACCCGGTCGCCGCCGCGCCCTGGGGCCACGCCGTCGTCGGCCTGGTCCGGGCCGCCGCCGACTGGTGGCTGCGCGCTGGGCGCCCCATGCCGCGGCGCGAGCTCGCCGCCCACCTCACCGACCTCGCCTGGGCCGGACTCTCCGGCGTCGTGACCCCCGCATCCCGCAAGGAGGACCTGTGACGAGCACCCTGCCCCCCACGGTCGACCCGGCCCGCCTCCAGGAGGCGCTCGACGGCCGCTGGGCGCACGTGCGCCGTGACGCCCGCGAGAACCTGCACGACCCGGAGATGCTGCCGGTCTACGGCGAGTCGATGACCGAGGCCCGGGAGCGGGTGACCCGCATGGCAGCGAAGCTGGCCGAGTCCGGCCGGGTCACGCTCGGATTCCCCAAGGAGTTCGGCGGCGAGGCCGACGCCGGCGGCTCGGTCACCTCGATCGAGATGCTCGCCTTCGTCGACCTCTCCCTCATGGTCAAGGCCGGCGTCCAGTGGGGCCTGTTCGGCGGCGCCGTGCAGCTGCTCGGCACGCGCCGGCACCACGAGGCCTACCTGCCCGGCATCATGAGCTACGACATCCCCGGTTGCTTCGCCATGACCGAGACCGGGCACGGATCCGACGTCCAGCAGCTGCGCACCACCTGCACCTACAACCCGGCGACGCAGACGTTCGACCTGCACACCCCGCACGAGGCCGCGCGCAAGGACTACATCGGCAACGCCGCGAAGGACGGCCGGATGGCGGTGGTCTTCGCCCAGCTGATCACCCGGGGGGTGAACCACGGCGTGCACGCGTGGCTGGTGCCGATCCGCGACGAGCACGGCAACCCGGTGCCGGGCGTCACCATCGGCGACGACGGCCCCAAGGCGGGCCTCCTCGGCGTCGACAACGGCCGGCTCACCTTCGACCACGTCACCGTCCCGCGGGACATGCTCCTCGACCGCTACGGCCAGGTCGCCGAGGACGGCACCTACACCTCGAGCATCGAGAACGAGACCCGGCGCTTCTTCACCATGCTGGGCACGCTCGTGCGCGGCCGGGTGAGCGTCGGCGGCTCGGCGGCATCGGCCACCAAGCTGGCGCTCGACATCGCCGTCCGGTACGGCAACACGCGCCGCCAGTTCGCCGCCCCCGGCGAGGAGCGCGAGATCGTCATCAACGACTACCTGGTGCACCAGCGCAAGCTCCTGCCGGCGCTGGCGAAGACCTACGCGCTGCACTTCGCCCAGGCCGAGCTGGTCAGCACGATGCACGACGTCCAGACGGCGGTGCACGAGCACGGCCAGGTGGCCGACGAGAAGGCACAGCGTGAGCTGGAGTCCCGCGCCGCCGGGCTCAAGGTGGCCCAGACGTGGCACGCCACCCGCACCATCCAGATGTGCCGCGAGGCCTGCGGTGGGGCCGGTTACCTGCAGGAGAACCGGCTGCCGCACCTCAAGGCCGACACCGACGTCTTCACCACCTTCGAGGGCGACAACACCGTCCTGCTGCAGCTGGTGGCCAAGGGGCTGCTCACCGGCTACCGCGACGCCTTCGGCTCCCTCGACGGCTGGGGCCGGGTCGGCTTCGTGGCCGACATGGTCCGGGAGACGGTGCTGGAGCGGACGGCAGCCCGCGTGCTCATCCAGCGGCTGGTCGACGCCGTCCCCGGCCGCGACGACGAGGTGCCGATGCTCGACCGCGGCTGGCAGCTGAAGATGTTCGAGTTCCGCGAGAAGCACGCGCTCGAGGGCGCGATCCGGCGGCTGCGCAAGAACTCGACCACCGACGGCATGGCCCCGTTCGACATGTTCAACGACGTCCAGGACCACGTGCTCATGACGGCGCGGACGCACATCGACCGCATCGTGCTCGAGGCGTTCGTGGACGCCGTCGACCGCACCGCCGACCCCGCGGCCAAGGCGCTCCTCGACACGCTGTGCGACCTGTACGCGCTGAGCACCATCGAGGAGGACAAGGGCTGGTTCCTCGAGCACGGGCAGCTCACCCCGTCGCGGGCCAAGACGCTGACGGCCACGGTGAACGCCCTGCTCAAGGAGCTGCGGCCGCACATCACCACGCTGGTCGACGGCTTCGCCATCCCGGCCGGGTGGAAGGCGGCGGCGATCCTGGAGGAGGAGCCGGGCCGGCAGGAGGCGATGGCCGCCCGTGACGCCGAGCTGCGGGCGCAGAGCGGCGGCAGCGGGCGGCCGGGCGATCCGGGTGCCACCGCGACCGCCGTCGAGGTACCGCCCGGCCAGTAGTCGATGAACCCCTCTGCCCCCGCCGTTTCGCACGCTCTCGACGGGACCCTGCGGAGGAGCCGTTCCAGGAGTCACCGCTCGGGCCGGGGCCGGCAGGGCGGCCGTTCCGGGCACGTCACGACCCCGGCAGGGGTGGTGCCGGCCAGTCGGGCTCTGCCCACTCGGGCGGGGCAGAGCCCGACTGCCCGGGACCAGGTACCCGAACCGCCCGGGCGGCCCTCCCCCGACCCCTGGCCGGCGCCGACGGCCGACCCTCGGACGGGGGGCGACGTCAGGCCTCGGACCGCCCGGCGTCAGGCCTCGGGCGCCAGCCGGACGGCGAGGACGGCGACGTCGTCCTCCGCGTCGGGCAGGATCATCCGCTCCAGCACCCGGTCGCACAGCTCGTCGAGGGGCACCCCGCCGCACTCGCCGAGCACCTCCAGCAGCTCCTCGGTGCCCGCGTCGATGTCGCGGTCGCGGCGCTCGACCAGCCCGTCGGTGTACAGCAGCACGGTCGACCCCGGGGCCAGGACGGCGACGTGGTCCTCCCGCTCCGTCTCCGGCGCCACGCCCAGCAGCAGGTCGGCCTGCTTGCCGTCGAGGAGGACGACGCTGCCGTCCGAGGCGAGCAGCACCGGCGGCGGGTGCCCCGCGTTGGCCCAGCGCAGCCGCATCCGCCCGGCCTCGTCGTCCGGCTCGGGCTCGAGCTGGGCGACCAGCGCCGTCGCCATCGTGTTCAGGGCCAACCCCTGCACGGCCCGGTCGAGCTCGGTGAGCACCTCGGCCGGGGAGCCGCCGCTGGAGTAGCTGATCCCGCGCAGCAAGCCGCGGACCTGGCCCATCGCCGCGGCCGCCCGGGTGTCGTGGCCGACGACGTCGCCGATCGCGAGCACCGTCGTGCCGCCGCGCTGCTGGAAGGCGTCGTACCAGTCGCCGCCGATCTCGGCGCCCTCGGCGGCCGGCACGTACCGGACGACGATCTCGCTGTGCTCCGGCTGCGGCGGCTCGGTGAGCATGCTGCGCTGCAGCGCGTCGGCCAGGTCGCGCTGCTGCTCGTACAGCCGCGCCTGGTGCAGCGCCAGCCCCGCTCGCCGGCCGATCTCCACGGCGGTGTCCACCTCGGCCTCGCCGAGCGGGCCGCGCTGCTCACCGGTGAACAACCCCAGGGCGCCGAGCGCCTGCCCGCGCGCCACGAGCGGCACCACGACGGCCGAGGCGGCCCCCAGCCGCGCGAAGAGCTCCCGCGTCCCGGGATCGGGCAGCGCGCGGGTCACGTCCCCGTAGTCGATCGTGGGCAGCACCACGGGCTGGCCGGTTGCCGTGACCCGCCGGGCGGCGGACTCCTGGGTCATGTCGGCCACCATCGCCCGGACGTAGGCCTTGACCTCCTCCCGACGGGCGGGGTCGCGGTGGCCGCTGGCGACCCCGTGCAGGCGCCCGGCCTCGTCGGTCACCACGATCCAGCACCAGTCGGCCAGCTCGGGGACGACCAGGGAGGCCAACCGGCCGATCTGGTGGTCGATGTCGAGGGCGCCGGAGAGCACCCGACCGGCGTCCGCGAGCAGCCGAAGGCGCTGGTTGGCCTGCGCCATCGCCGCGACCGCCGCACCGCGCTCCGCCTCGGACTGCAGGCGGGAGACGCTCAGGGCGATCTGGGCGGCGAGCGCCTCCAGCACCTCGACGTCGTCACCGGTGAAGTCGTGCACGGTGGTCCAGACGACGAGGAAGGAGCCGAGCAGCCGCCCCTCGACACGCAGCGGGATGGTGGCCAGCGCCTGCAGCCCGAGCATCTCGACGACGGGTTCGAGGGCCGGGAAGCGGGCCACCGCGTCGGTCGGGTCGCCCAGCAGGATCCGGCGCCCGTGCCGGGCCGCGTGCTGGGCCGGCAGCGCGTCGTCCATGGGAAGGACGACGCCCTGGCGCAGCTCGGCGCCGGGCGGCGCGTTCTCCTCCACCGTGGCCACGAGGTTCCCGGTCATGCGCAGCCGCAGCGGACCGCCCGCGTGGTCGAAGACGGCCAACGCGCTGGAGTCGGCGCCCAGCACCTGGGCCCCGCGCAGCGCGATGTCGGCGAGCTGGTCGAGCCGCGCCGCGTTGGCCAGCTCGGCCGCCACCTCGGCGATGGCGGCGGCCCGCTGTACCGCGGTGAGCCGCCGCTGCGCCTGCCCCCGCGCCTCGGTGATGTCCACGGCCGTGCCGAGCACCCGGGCCGGCGCGCCGGTCGCGTCCGCGACGACCCGGCCACGGCCCAGGACCCAGCGCGTGGCGCCGTCCTCGCGCACCGCCCGGAACTCCACGGTGTAGTCGCCGCGCCCCTCGATCGCGACCTGCATCGCCTCGGCGATGGCCGCGTGGTCATCAGGGTGCACGTGCGTGACCAGGACGTCGTCCAGCGAGTTGAGGTCCACCGCCGAGTCCAGGCCGAACAACGCCGCGCACCGGTCGTCCCAGTGGATGGTGCCGGTGCGCAGGTCGCGCTCCCAGATGCCGACGGAGCTCGCCTCGAGCGCCACCTCCAGCCAGGCCCGCGAGGTCCCGACCGCCGACTGCGCGGCCGAGAGCTCCAGCTCGGCGACGACGGAGGCGGCCAGCTGCTCCAGGAGCTCCGCGGCATCCTCGGACCAGGCCCGCGGAGCGGCGTCGTAGACGGCCAGCGCCCCCACCACCTGGCCCGAGGCGGCCACGAGGGGGGCGCCCAGGTAGGCACCGACCTGGCCGGAGACGACGGCGGGCAGGTGCGCGACCCGCTCGTCCTCGGCGGCCGCCGCGATCTTCAGCGGCCGGCCCTGGCGGACCGTGATGGCCGAGAGCGCACCGGTGAGCAGCGCCGGCCCACCCACCACACCGGCGGGCAGCCCGTGCCCGCCCACGACGACGTCGTGGTCGGTGAAGAGCGTGACCTTGGCGTGCCCGACGTCCAGGAGCCGGGCGGCCAGCGCCGACAACCGGTCGAAGGCGGCCGGCCCCGACACCTCCAGCAGCAGCCGGCGGGCCGCGGCGATCCGCAGCGGATCGGTGAGGGGGTCCTCCCCGGTGTGCCCGCCGGGAACGGCGGAGCCCGTCGTGGCCACGCACCCTCCGCCCGGCGTCGCCGCCCCCTGACCGGGGACGTCCTCCGCACATGCTGGCACGCCTCTCCACCGGCGTGGGACCGGCATCCCGCCGCAGCCGGCGGATGGGGGACACCCCTGAGGGTGAGACGACGCACACCGGGTCAAGCGCCGCCCGGCGCCGGTCGACCACCTGACCATGCTGGGCATGCGCACGGACGCGCCGCCGGACTGCCGGCCACTGCTCGCCGACGCCGACGACCTGACGCTGGCGTTCCAGCCGATCGTCGACCTCGCCACCGCCGGCATCGCCGGCTACGAGGCGCTGGCCCGCTTCCCCGGCTCGACCGGACCCGACGTCTGGTTCGCCGCCGCCGCGGAGGTGGGGCTCGCCGCCGAGCTCGAGGCGCTGGCCATCCACAAGGCGCTCGCCGCCGTCGACCGCCTGCCGGCCGGCACCTTCCTGACCGTGAACGTCAGCCCCCACCTCCTGGGGGCCGAGGTCGTGGAGAAGGCCTTCGCCACCCGTCCCGACCTGCACCGCGTCGTCGTGGAGCTCACCGAGCACGCACCGGTCGACGACCTGGGTGCCCTGCGCCGGCAGACCGACGCCCTGCGCCGGCGCGGCGCGCTGATCGCCGTGGACGACGCCGGCAGCGGCTACTCCGGGCTGCAGCAGCTCGCCGCCGTGCGGCCGCAGCTGGTGAAGCTCGACCGGGCCCTGGCCTCCGACCTCGACGGCGACCCCGTCCGCACGGCGCTCGTGGAGATGATCGGCGAGTTCACCGGCCGCGTCGGCGCCTTGCTGCTCGCCGAGGGCGTGGAGACGCCCGCGGAGCTCGCGACGTTCACCCGCATCGGCGTGCCCCTGGCCCAGGGCTGGCTGCTGGGCCGCCCGGCGCCGGAGTTCCGGCCGCTGGATCCCGACGTCGTCCGGCTGGTGCGCGCCCAGACCGCACGGGCCCGGCTGACCGAGAGCGTCGTCAGCCTGGTCCGCCCGGTGCGCCAGTGCGTGCTGGGCGAAGAGCCCGTGACACCCCCCGCCGTCCTGGTGGGACCACAGGGCGAACCCACGGCGTTGCTGCTCCGCGACCCGCGGACCGGCGAGGTGCACACCGCACCCGTCTCCCTCCGGGTGCACCCCTCGACCGGCATCGAGGACACCCTGCGCCGGGCGCTCACCCGCCCGCCCGCGCACCGCTTCGACCCCGTCGTCTGCACCGACCCGGCCGGCCACGTGCTCGGGCTCCTGCGGATCGAGGACCTGGCATCCCCCGCGAGGGCCGACCGCTGACCCCGTCAGGGGAGAGATCACCGTGAAGCGCTTCGCCTGCGGCGACACCATCCCCGGCGCAGGCTCGGGCTCCACCGCCGCCGACGAGGACGGCGTCTCCGTGCAGGCGGTGCGGCACCGGTGCTCAGCACGGCATCGACGAGGTGACTCCGGAGCTCGCCGCGACGGTGCGCGCGCACATCCACGAGGCCTGGAGGGCGCGCGCCCCGGTGCCCGCTCGACGGGTCGCGGGGCCCGTGACGGCTGTGATCAGCGGGTCAGCTGCGGGTTTCCCGGCACCCCCCACTGGCCAGACCTCCAGGCGGCATGACACCGTGCCCCCCGGCCCGGAATCCCGCGAGACCGGGTGCCCGCACCCCGCCAGGCGTCGGTGCGGGAACCCCGGTGGCGCTCAGCGCGTCCGGGTGGAAGAGCCGGCTGCGTGCCGAGGACACGGCACCGCCACCCCCTACGGAAAGGTTGCTCCATGAACAAGGCCGAACTGGTCTCCGCCATCGCCAAGCGCGCCGACGTCCCGGCCTCGACCGTCGACTCGGTCCTCGCCGGTCTGCAGGACGAGCTGGTCGACGCCATCACGCGTGGCGAGAAGGTCGCCGTCTCCGGGCTGATCACCGTCGAGCGCACCCAGCGCTCCGCCCGCACCGGCCGCAACCCGCAGACCGGTGAGTCGATCGACATCCCCGCGGCCAACACCGTCAAGGTGACCGCCGGCTCGAACCTGAAGAAGGCCGCGAGCTCCGTCCCGGTCTGATCCGGTCGCGCCCGCAGCCGGGCAGGCGCCGCGACCCCGTGCGTCCGGGCTCACAAGGGCGTGAGCCAGGATGCCGGTCGAGGCGTCGCCCGGCGGCGGGCGACCCCGGGGACGGGAGGTGGGCGTGAACGACGACCTGCAGGTGGGCACCGACCCGGCCGAGGTGGGGCTGGACCCCGCCCGGCTGGCCCGCATCGACGGCCGGCTGAACCGGTACGTCGAGGACGGCCAGCTCCCCGGGTTCCTGGTCACGGTGGCCCGCCACGGGCACCTGGTGCACGTCGGCCGCGGGGGCTTCCGCGACGTCGAGGCGGGGCTCCCGGTCGAGACCGGGACCCGCTGGCGCATCTTCTCGATGACGAAGCCGGTCACCTCGGTCGCGGCGATGATGCTGTACGAGGAGGGGGCCTTCCAGCTCACCGACCCGATCGCCCGGTGGCTGCCCGAGTTCGCCGAGACCCGCGTCTACGTGGCCGGCTCGGCGATGAAGCCGGTGACCAGCCCGCAGGTGGAGCCGATCCGGGTGCGGCACCTGCTCACCCACACCTCGGGCCTCACCTACGGCTTCCACCACGCCCACCCGGTGGACGCCATGTACCGCGCGATGGGCCACGAGTGGGGCACCCCGCCCGGCGCGGACTCGGCCGAGGTCTGCCGCCAGTGGGCCTCGGTTCCGTTGGTCTTCCAGCCCGGCAGCGAGTGGAACTACGGCGTCTCCACCGATGTGCTCGGCCGGCTCGTCGAGGTCGTCTCCGGCCAGTCCCTCGACGAGTTCTTCGAGCAGCGCATCTTCGCGCCGCTGGGCATGCGCGACACCTCGTTCGGGCTCCGCGACGACGACGACGTGCCGTCCCTCGCCCGGCTCTACGGCGCCGTCCCGGGGCAGCCCGGGGCTGCCGCGACGGGCTACGCACCCCTGGACGCGATGGGGCAGGCCGCCCACCGCAAGCCGGCGTTCCTCTCCGGCGGCGGCGGGCTGGTCTCCACGGCCGGTGACTACCTGCGGTTCGTCGAGATGCTCCGGCGCGGCGGGTCCTACGACGGCGGACGGCTGCTGGGCCCGCGCACCCTCGCGCACATGGTGGCCAACCACCTCCCCGGCAACCAGGACCTGGAGACCTTCGGCCGCCCGCTGTTCGCCGAGACCCCGCTGCGCGGCGTCGGCTTCGGCCTCGGGTTCTCGATGGTGATCGACCCGGTGCGCTACGGCGTCGTCTCGTCCGTCGGCGACTACAGCTGGGGCGGGGCGGCGTCGACGGCGTTCTACGTGGACCCGGTCGAGGACCTCACGGTCAGCTTCTACACGCAGCTACTGCCCTCGAGCACGCTGCCGATCCGCAACTACCTGCGCCAGCTGGTGAACCAGGCGATCGTCACCTGAGGTCGCCCTGGGCATAGGAAGCTCTACCTGCGTTCCGAGGCCCGGAAACGCAGGTAAAGCTTCCTATGCCTCCGCGCCGTGGGGTCTCAGAGGTAGCGGCGGTAGACGACGGTGGCGACCATCGCCGGCTTGCTGCCGCCCTCGACCTCCACGGTGACGGCGAGGTTCATCTGGACGCCGCCCTCGAACGGCGTCGCCGCCTCGAGCGTGGCCCCGGCCCGCACCCGCGCGCCTACGGGCACCGGAGAGGGGAAACGCACCTTCTCCGTGCCGTAGTTGACGCCCATGCGGAACCCGGTGATCTCGACGATCTGCGGGATCAGGGCGGGCAGCAGCGACAGCGTCAGGTAGCCGTGCGCGATCGGCCCGCCGAAGGGGCTCTCCCTCTTGGCCCGCTCGGGGTCGACGTGGATCCACTGGTGGTCACCGGTCGCCTCGGCGAACTGGTTCACCTGCTCCTGCGTGATCGTCACCCAGTCGCTGTAGCCCAGGTGCTGCCCGACCAGGCCCTGGACCCCCTCGACGCCCTCGGCCGTCGTCTGCGCCATCTGTCTGCCTCCTCGTGGACGGTCTGGTTGGCTGACTCCACCACACACCACGATGGGACGGGGAGCGGGTTGCTGCGACTGGGGGCCCTCGACGTGCCCGACGGCGCGTTCGTGGTCATGGCGATCGTCAACCGCACCCCCGACTCGTTCTACGACCGCGGCGCCACCTACGAGCTGGCCGCGGCCGTCGAACGGGTCGACCGGGTGGTCGCCGAGGGCGCGGACATGGTCGACGTCGGCGGGGTGAAGGCCGCACCCGGCGAGGAGGTCTCCCCCGCCGAGGAGGTGCGCCGGACCGTCGACCTGGTCGCGGCGATCCGGGCGGCGCACCCGGCGCTGCCCATCTCCATCGACACGTGGCGGGCCGAGGTCGCCCGCGAGGCGCTCGCGGCCGGCGCCGACGTCGTCAACGACGCCTGGGGCGGGGTGGACCCGGAGCTGGCCGCGGTCGCGGCCGAGGCGGGCGCGGGGATCGTCTGCACGCACGCCGGCGGGCTGCCGCCGCGCACCCGGCCGCACCGGATCTCCTACGACGACGTCGTCGCCGACATCGTGGCCCGGACGACCGCGCTGGCCGAGGCCGCCGTCGCTGCGGGCGTGGACCGCGAGCGGGTCCTCGTCGACCCGGGGCACGACTTCGGCAAGAACACCCGGCACTCGCTGGAGGCCACGCGCCGGCTCGGCGAGCTGGTGGGCACCGGCTGGCCGGTCCTGGTGGCCCTGTCGAACAAGGACTTCGTCGGCGAGACCCTCGACGTGCCCGTCGGCGAGCGGCTCACCGGCACGCTGGCGGCGACGGCCGTGAGCGCGTGGCTGGGCGCGCGGGTGTTCCGCGCCCACGACGTCGGCCCGACCCGGCAGACGCTGGACATGGTGGCGTCGATCCGGGGCACCCGCCCGCCGGTGCGCACCGTCCGCGGCCTGGCCTGAGCGCCCGCCGCCCCGCGCCACGATCAGGTCACCTCACCTGATCGTGGCGCGTCCTCCCCGGCGGTGGGTGGTGAGGGTGGACGCGCTGCGGTGAGGGAGGACGCGCAGCGGTGCGGGTGGAGGCGCTGCGGTGAGGGGCCTCCACCGAGGGACGACGTCCGCTGCCGGGGGGAGGACCGAGGGCCCGCATCCGCGCCCCGATAGGTTGCCGGCCATGTCCGCCACCGGCTTCCTGACCGCCGACGAGCTCAACGCCCTGCTCCCGGGCACGCTGCCGGGGCTGCTCGGCATCGTCGTCGACACCCACGAGCCCGGCCGGCTCACCAGCCACCTCGACGTCCGGTCCGAGCTGCTGGCGCCCAACGGGTACCTGCACGCCGGCACCGTCGTCACCCTGGCCGACACCAGCTGCGGGCTGCCGACGCGCGCGCTGCTGCCCGAGGGGTCCAGCGGGTTCACCACCATCGAACTCAAGAGCAACCACCTGAGCACCGCCCGGGAGGGGCGCCTCTCCTGCGAGGCGACCAACGTGCACGCCGGGCGGACGACCCAGGTGTGGGACGCCGTCGTCCGCAACGCCGCTACCGGGAGGACGATCGCGCTGTTCCGGTGCACCCAGTCGGTGCTCTGGCCCAGGTGAGCGGGCGAACCCGCCGGTAACCCGCTTGTGAGCGGCGGCACCGCGGGTGTGAGACTGGCGCCACACACCATGCGAGGAGGAACACCCGTGGCGCTGTCGAGCCCGTATCCCGACGTCGAGATCCCGAACCTCTCCGTCCCCGAGTTCGTCCTGGCGGCCGGCCGCGAGAAGCCCGATTCACCGGCGCTGATCGACGGCCTCAAGGGCGACGTGATCACGCACGGCCAGCTGGCCCAGTACGTCGACCGGGTCGCGGCCAACCTGCACGCCCGCGGCCTGCGCAAGGGCGACGTCGTCGCCGTCTTCTGCCCCAACACCCCGTGGTTCCCGGTGGTCTTCCACGGCATCGCGGCCGCCGGCTGCGTGATGAGCCCGATCAACTCGCTCTACACGCCCGACGAGATCGCCTTCCAGCTGAAGGACTCCGGCGCGAAGATCCTCATCACCATCGGGCTGTTCCTGGACCGCGCCACCGCCGCGGCCGAGAAGTCGCCGGTCGACGAGATCATCGTCCTCGACGGCGCCGAGGGGCACGCCAACCTGTTCGACCTGCTCGGCGCCGACGCGCCCTCGGTCCAGGTGGACATCGACCCGGCCAACGACCTGGTCACCCTCCCCTACTCCAGCGGCACCACCGGCCTGCCCAAGGGCGTCATGCTCACCCACCGCAACCTGGTGGCGAACGTGGCCCAGTGCCTGCCGCTGCTCAGGACCGGCGCGGACGAGCGGATCATCGCCGTCCTGCCGTTCTTCCACATCTACGGCCTGACCGTCCTGATGAACCAGGGCCTGGCGCTGGGCGGCGCGGTGGTGACCCTCCCGCGGTTCGAGCTCGAGGACTTCCTGCGCACGATCCAGGACCACAAGATCACCCGGGCGTTCGTGGCGCCGCCCATCCTGCTGGCGCTGGCCAAGCACCCGCTGGTCGACCAGTACGACCTGTCGTCCCTGACCTCCATCACCTCGGGCGCGGCCCCGCTGGACGAGCAGCTCGCCCTCGCCGCCCAGACCCGGCTGCGCAAGGGGGCCGACACCGGCGTCACGGTGGGCCAGGGGTACGGCATGACCGAGCTCTCCCCGGTCTCGCACACCACCCCCGACCCGTCCGCCATGCCCTCCGGCGTCACCGGCGACGTGCCCAAGGGCTCGGTCGGCTTCGCCATCCCCAACACCGAGTGCCGGCTGGTCGACCCGGGCACCGGCCAGGACGCCGCGCCCGGCGAGCGGGGCGAGCTGTGGGTCCGCGGGCCGCAGGTCATGAAGGGCTACCTCAACAACCCCGACGCCACCGCGGGCACGCTCGACAGCGAGGGCTGGCTGCACACCGGCGACGTCGCGATCGTCGACGAGAACGGCTGCTACACGGTCGTCGACCGGGTCAAGGAGCTGATCAAGTACAAGGGCTACCAGGTGGCCCCGGCCGAGCTCGAGGCCGTGCTGATCAACCACCCGGAGATCGCCGACGCCGCCGTCATCGGTGTGCCCGACAAGGAGAGCGGCGAGGAGCTGCCCAAGGCCTTCGTCGTCCGTGCGCCGGGCTCGGAGATCACCGAGGACGCCGTCATGGCCTACATGGCCGAGAAGGTCGCGCCGCACAAGAAGATCCGCTTCGTCGAGTTCATCGAGCAGGTGCCGAAGTCGGCGGCGGGCAAGATCCTGCGCAAGGACCTCAAGGCCCGCGCGTAACCGACGACGACGGCGCCGCGTCCCCCAGGGGCGCGGCGCCGTCCCGCGTCCGGAGCGGCCACACCGCCGTCCCCGCACGAGGCGGCCCTACCACGCCGGCCGCCCCACGGCGACGGCCCTAAGGTCGGGGCCATGCGTGCGGTGACGATCACTGAGCCCGGCGGTCCCGAGGTGCTGACCTGGGCGGAGGTGCCCGACCCGGTCTGCGGCCCCGGTGAGGTGGTCGTCGACGTCGTCGCCACGGCGGTGAACCGGGCCGACCTGCTGCAGCGGCAGGGGAACTACTCGCCCCCGCCGGGCGCCACGCAGGTCCTCGGCCTCGAGTGCAGCGGGATCATCAGCGAGGTCGGCGAGGGCGTGACCGGCTGGTCCGTCGGCGACGAGGTGTGCGCGCTGCTGGCCGGCGGCGGCTACGCCGAGCGGGTCGCCGTCCCCGCCCCCCAGCTGCTGCCCCGGCCGTCGGGGGTGGAGCTGGCGACCGCCGCGGCGCTGCCCGAGGTCACCTGCACCGTGTGGTCCAACGTGTTCATGCTGGCCGGGCTCCGCCGTGGCGACACCTTCCTGGTGCACGGCGGGTCCAGCGGCATCGGCACGATGGCTATCCAGCTCGCCGCCCGCGCCGGCGCCCGCGTGCTCACCACGGCGGGGACGGCGGCGAAGCTGGACGTCTGCCGCGAGCTGGGCGCCGACGTGGGGATCAACTACCGCGACGAGGACTTCGTCGAGCGGGTGCGGGAGGCGACCGACGGCCGCGGGGTCGACGTCGTCCTGGACAACATGGGCGCCAAGTACCTGGCCCGCAACGTCGACGCCCTCGCCGTCGGCGGCCGGCTGGTGGTGATCGGCATGCAGGGCGGGCGGAAGGCGGAGCTGGACCTGGGCAAGCTGCTGGCGAAGCGCGCCTCGGTGCACGCCACCGCGCTGCGGTCGCGCCCGGTGGACGGCCCCGGCGGCAAGGCGGAGATCGTCGCGGCGGTGCGCCACGACGTCTGGCCCGACATCGAGCGCGGCACGATCCGGCCGATCGTCGACCGCCGGCTGCCGATGTCGCGGGCGGCCGAGGCCCACCGGGTCGTCGAGGCCAGCGAGCACGTGGGCAAGGTCCTGCTCGTCACCGGTGACTGACGACCCCGTCCAGAGTTCCTCGCGAGCCGGCGAGCGATGACGAGGACGGGGTCCTTCCTCAGCGGGGGCGGAGCGCGGCGACGGCGTCGATGATGCGGCCGACCTCGTCCGCCGTGTTGTAGTGCATCAGCCCCAGGCGCACCGCTCCCCCGCCCTCGTTCACCCCGAGCGCGTCGAAGAGCTCGCGGGCGTAGAAGTCGCCGTCCCAGGCGCAGACGCCTGCCCGGGCGAGCTCGGCGGCCACCTGGCGGGGGCGCATGCCGGCGACGGTGAACGACACCGTGGGGGTGCAGCGCTCGGGCTCGCCGATCACCTGCACGTGCCGCATCGCGCGCAGCGCCTGGTCGAGCCAGTCGAACAGGTCCCCCTCGTGCCGCGCGACGGCGGCCATCGAGACGCGGAGCCGGTCGCGGCGGCTGCCGGCGGCGTCGCTGCACAGGCCCGCCAGGTGGTCGACGGCGGCGCTCACGCCGGCGTACAGCTCGAACGGCGGCGCCCCGGTCTCGAAGCGGTCGGGCACCCGGTCCGGCGAGGGCAGCAGCTTGTCCGGCTGCAGGTAGGCCAGGAGGTCGGGATCGGCGACCACCGCGGCGACGTGCGGGCCGCACCACTTGTAGGCCGACACCGCCAGGAGGTCGGCCCCCAGCGAGGCCTTGTCCAGGAACACGTGCGGCGCGGCGTGCACGGCGTCGACGTAGACCAGCGCCCCGACGGCGTGGGCCTGCGCGGCGATACCGGCGACGTCGGGCCGCGTGCCCAGCGCGTTGCTGGCCGCGGTGACCGCGACCAGCCGTGTGCGCCGGTTGAGCAGCTCGGCGTACTGCCAGGCCGGCAGCTCACCGGTCTCGATGTCCACCTCGGCCCACCGGACCCGCACGCCGGTGGTGGCCGCGAGCTGCACCCAGGGGCGGACGTTGGCATCGTGGTCCAGCCGGCTGAGGACGATCTCGTCACCGGGGCGCCACGTCCGGGCCAGCGCGCGGGCCATGCCGTACGTCAGCGCGGTCATGCTCGGGCCGAGGACCACGCCCCCGGGCCGGCCGCCCACCAGGTCCGCGACGGCCGCGCGCGCTCCGGAGACCAGCGCCTCCGCCCGCCCGGAGGCCGGGAACACCCCGCCCCGGTCGGCGACGGGCATGCGCATCGCGGACCCCACCGCGTGGGCGACGTTCTCGGGCACCAGCGAGCCGGCCGGGCCGTCGGCGTGCACGTACCCGTCGGAGAGCGCCGGGAAGAGGCCGCGGACCTGCGCGACGTCCAACCGGCCCCCCGATGACATGGGCCGCACCCTAGTTCGTGCACCAGGTCGGGCCCGCGCCGTCCCGGTACCCGGCGGGCCGTCGGGGCCACCGGGCAGGATGGAGGCCATGACTGCACCGCAGAACGGCAACGAGCGCCCCCAGCAGGTCGTCGTGGTCGGCCCCGACGGGCGTCCGGTCGGCGCCGTCCCGATGCCTCCGGGCGCCGACGACGACGGCGCCCCCGGTGTCGGCGAGCTGGTCGAGCAGCCCGCGAAGGTCATGCGGATCGGGACGATGATCAAGCAGCTCCTGGAGGAGGTCCGCGCCGCGCCCCTGGACGACGCCAGCCGCAACCGGCTGCGCGACATCCACGCCTCGTCCATCCGCGAGCTGGAGCAGGGCCTGGCCCCCGAGCTGCGCGAGGAGCTGGAGCGCATCACGCTGCCCTTCAGCGAGGGCGAGACCCCCTCGGACGCCGAGCTGCGGATCGCCCAGGCGCAGCTGGTGGGGTGGCTGGAGGGCGTGTTCCACGGCATCCAGACGGCACTGTTCGCCCAGCAGATGGCCGCGCGCGCCCAGCTGGAGGAGATGCGCCGCAAGGCCCTCCCCGGTGGCCCGCAGCCGGCGCCGGGCCCCCACCCCCACCCCGGCGGCGGCCAGTACCTCTGACCCCGCCCGCGGCCGGGATCAGGTGACCTGATCATCGAGCGTCCTCCCCCACGGTGTGCGGTGAGGGAGGACGCTCGATGATCAGGTTCCCCGGGCTCAGACCCGGAAGCGGGCCACCGCGTCCTGCAGCTCGCCGCTCATCCGCGCCAGCTCCGCCGCCGCCCGCTGCGCGTCCTCGACCCGCTGGTTGGTCTCCTGCGTGCCCGCCGCCAGACCCGAGATCGCCGCCGCGATGTCCTGCGACCCGCTCGCGGCCTCGGCCACGTTGCGGTTCATCTCGTTCGTCGTCGCCGTCTGCTCCTCGACCGCCGCGGCGATCGTCGCCTGGAAGTCGTTGATCTCCCCGATGACCTGGCTGATCTTCCCGATCGCGTCCACCGCGCCGGCCGTGTCGGCCTGGATCGCCTCCACCCGCTGGGAGATGTCCTCGGTCGCCCGCGCCGTCTCCTGCGCCAGCTCCTTGACCTCCGAGGCGACGACGGCGAAGCCCTTGCCGGCCTCACCGGCACGCGCGGCCTCGATGGTGGCGTTCAGCGCCAGCAGGTTGGTCTGCTCGGCGATCCCGTTGATCAGCTTGATCACGGTGGCGATCTCCTGCGAGGAGTCACCCAGCTTGCCCACCGTGCGGGTCGTGGTCTCCGCGACGCCCACCGCCTGGCCGGCCACCCGCGCCGCCTCGGTCGCGTTGTGCGCGATCTCCCGGATCGCCGACTCCATCTGCGACGAGCCCGTCGCCACCGTGTCGACGCTCGAGGCCACCGCACCGGCCGAGGTCACGACCTCGTCGGCCTGACCGGCGGCGAGGCGGGCGTTCTCGCGCATGCCCTCGGCCGCGGAGTTCAGCTGGGACGACGCGGCCGCCAGCCGGGTGGAGGAGTCGTTGACGAGCACCAGCACGTTGCCGATCGAGTCCAGGGTCTCGTCCAGGGACGCCGCCATCTCGCCGAGCTCGGCGCCGCCGGTGCGGCCGGCACGGACGGTGAGGTCACCGGCGGCGACCTGGCCCAGCACCTCCCGGATGCGCTGGACCGGGCGCGTCACGCCGCGCGCCACCAGGAAGGCGAGCACCACGGACACCGACAGCCCGATCGGGATCATGGCCAACGTCAGTGCGCGCGCTGTCTCGTAGGCGTCCTGGGCCTCGACCGTCGTGGTCTGCGCGGTGGCCGTGGCGGAGGCCGTCGCCGCCACGAGCGACTCCCCGATGGTCGCCTCGAAGGCGTTCATCGGCTGGATGATCGCCAACTGCTGCGCGGGGGTCAGCGTGCCCGTGCCCGCGACGAGCTGCCCGAGCAGGGCGAGGTACTGGTCCGCCGCTTCGGCGAAGTCCTCGAACGCCGCCCGGGTCTCCGCCGACATGGGCAGTTCGGCGGCGGCGGCCGTGTTCTCCGCGAGCGCCTGCGCGGCGACCCCCGCCTTCTCCTGGGAAGAGGCACGGCTCTCGGCCGGCAGGGTCTGGACGTTCGCCCGAGCGGTGAAGGCGGACAGCTCCCACCAGTTCACCTGCAGCTCCCGCAGCGCATCCACCGGCACGGTGCCCTCGGCGTAGACGTTCTTCGCCTGGTCGCTCAGCACCGACATCCGCTGGATGCCGAACGCGCCCACGCCCACCGTGGTCAGGGCCACGACGAGGATGGAACCGAGCAGCCGGCCGCGCAGCCCGATGCCGGACGACCCCCGCCGGGTTCCGTCGGTCCCCGCCTCAGCCGTCGCTGCGGGGTCGTGCGCGTGATCCATGCCTGCTCGCTTCCGTGACGTCGGTCGGTCGGTCGGTCGAGGACCGTCGTGCTGCTTTTCGGTAGGCGAGCGGCCGGAATGCAGCCGAGCGGTATACCGGCTGCACCCACGGGTCGGCCGGGCGACGACAGCGCCGTCCCCGGGCCAGTCGCCGACGCCGGGGACAGCGGCCGACGTCGAGGGCAGGGCCGACGCCGGGCCCTCCGCGTCCTCCCTCACCGCGGGGCGTCCTCCCTCACGGTGTGCGGTGAGGGAGGACGCTCGATGATCAGGTCACCTGATCGGGGCGGGGGCGGGGCGGGGCGGGACGAGGCGGGTCAGAGAGCGGCGAGGAAAGCCGCGACGCCGTCGTCCTCGTTGCTGCCGGTGACGTCGGTGGCGACGGCCAGCAGGTCGGGGTGGGCGTGGGCCATCGCGACCGCCCGGCCCCCGCCGTCACGCACCCACTCGAAGGCGGCGATGTCGTTGGGCATGTCGCCGAAGACGACGACGCCCTCCGGTCCGATGCCGTGCCGGGCGGCGACCCGCGCCAGGCCCGTCGCCTTGGTCACACCCGGAGCGGAGATCTCGGCCAGCGCGTCGGTCGAGGAGGTGGTGACCGTGGCACGGTCCCCGACGACGTCGCCGACCAGGCTCACGAAGGCGTCCCGGGTCATCGACTCGTGCCGGGCCAGCAGCTTCGCGACCGGTTGCGCGATCATCTCCGCCAGCGTCGCCTCGGCCACGCCGGGCGCGTCGACGTCCCAGCGCGGCTTGTAGATCGGCTCGTGGCGAGACTCCAGGCCGTACTCGACCGCGAACCAGGTGTCGGGCTGGCGCCGCCGCAGTTCGGTGGTGACCGACTCGAGCACCTCGGGCTGCAGCGGGTCCTCGTGCTCGATCTCGAAGCGCTCCAGGTCCAGCAGCACGGCACCGTTGCAGCACACCGCCGTGCCCGAGCCCAGGACCTCGCGGATCCGGTGCATCCAGCGCGGCGGCCGCCCGGTGGCCAGGACGACAGGCACCCCGTCGGCCCGCCAGCGCGCGAGCTCGGCGGCCGTGGCCTCGCTGACCGTGTCGTCCCAGCGCAGCAGCGTGCCGTCCATGTCGCTGGCGATCAGCCGCGGCCTCCAGTCAGACATCCCGCAGCACCGCCTCCAGGTAGCGGGCGACGCCGTCGACCTCGTGCCCGCTGGTCAGCTCCGGGGCGAGCGCCTTCACCGCCGGGTGCGCGTTGGCCACCGCGACCGCACGGCCACCGGCGTCCTTGACCGCGCCCAGCATCGGCAGGTCGTTGGGCATGTCGCCGAAGACCAGGACGTCGCCGAAGTTCAGGCCCGGGTAGGTGGAGGAATAGCGCTCCAGCGCCATCGCCAGGCCGCTGGCCTTGGTGATGCCCGGCGGCAGCACCTCGATGAAGCCCAGCCCGGCGTGGGTGAGCTCGGCGTCGGCCGGGTCGACGACGGACCGGGCCCGGGCCAGCAGCTCGTCCTGCCCGAGCACCGCGGACCGCAGGAACACCTTGAGCACGGCGCCCTCGGGCAGCACCCGCCCCCGCGGCAGCAGGTGGGCCGGCTCGGGGTAGGGCCAGTCGAAGCCGTGCTGCACCCGCAGGCGCGCGTGCACCTCGCCCTGCTCGGCGGCGTCCTCGACGGCGAGGACCAGGTCACCGGCCACCGCCTCGATCTGCTCGACCACCCGCTCGGCCTGCTCGCGGGGGAGCGCGACGGCGCGCAGCACCTCGTCCCGCTCCAGGTCGACCACGAACCCGCCCTGCGAGAGGACTGCGATGCCGCGGCCGTCGAGGGCGGCGCGCACGCTGTCGAGCAGCCGGGGCCCGCGGCCGGTGACGCCGACGACGGGGATGCCGGCCGCCCAGCAGGCGTCCAGCGCCGCACGGGTGCGCGGGCTCACCTCGCCGTCGGGGCCGAGCAGCGTGCCGTCGAGGTCGCTGGCCACCAGCTTGGGCCGCCAGGGGCCCAGGTCGCCCAGCTCGACGACGGTGTCGGCCCCCTCGAGGACGCCGTGGGCGCGGATGGCCTGCGGCGTGGTGCCCGTCATGCGGTCGGCACCGGGGCCGCCAGCGTCATGCCCGGGGTCAGCACCGCCACGCCGCCGAGCCAGGGCCGCAGCGCGACCGGCACGTGCACCGAGCCGTCGGCCCGCTGGTGCACCTCGAGCAGGCAGGCGATGGTGCGGGCGATCGCGCACAGGGTGCCGTTCAGCGTGGCCGCGGTCTGGTTGCGGCCCTCGGCGTCCTTGTAGCGGATGGTGAGCCGGCGCGCCTGGAAGGTGGTGCAGTCCGACGTCGACGTCAGCTCGCGGTAGGTGCCCTGGGTGGGGAACCACGCCTCGATGTCGTACTTGCGCGTCGCGCTGGTGCCGAGGTCGCCGGCGGCGATGTCGACGACCCGATAGGGCAGCTCGAGCGCCTGGAGGAACTCCTCCTCCCATGCCAGCAGCCGCAGGTGCTCGGCGGCGGCGTCCTCCGGCCGGCAGAAGCTGAACATCTCCACCTTGTCGAACCAGTGCACGCGGATGATGCCGCGGGTGTCCTTGCCGTAGGAGCCGGCCTCGCGGCGGAAGCAGGACGACCAGCCGGCGTAGCGCTTCGGCCCCTTCGACAGGTCGAGCACCTCGTTCGCGTGCATACCGGCCAGCGCCACCTCGGAGGTGCCGACGAGGTAGAGGTCGTCGCGCTCGATCCGGTACACCTCCTCGTCGTGCTCGCCGAGGAACCCGGTGCCCTCCATCGCGCTGGGCTTGACCAACGCGGGGGCGACCACCGGGGTGAACCCGGCGGCGACGGCGCGGCTGATCGCCAGCTGGGCCAGCGCGAACTCCAGCAGGGCGCCGGGACCGGTGAGGAAGTAGAAGCGCGAGCCCGACACCTTGGCGCCGCGCTCCATGTCGATCGCGCCGAGCAGCTCACCGATCTCGATGTGGTCGCGCGGCGCGAAGTCGTAGGTGGGCACCTCGCCGACGGTGCGCAGTGTGACCGCGTCGTCCTCACCGCCGGGCGGCACCTCGTCGGCGACGACGTTGGGGATGCGCAGGTGCACCTCGCGCAGGGCGGCCTCGGCAGCGCGCTGCGCCTCCTCGGCCTCCTTGACCTCGGCGGCCAGGGCCTTGGCCCGCTCGAGCACCGCCGGGCGCTCCTCGGGTGAGGCCTTCTTCACCGCCTGCGAGGCGCTCTTCTGCTCGGCACGCAGGTCGTCGCCCCGCTTGACCGCGTCGCGCCGGGCGGCGTCGGCGGCCAGCAGCGCGTCGAC
Organism: Blastococcus sp. SYSU DS0533; assembly: GCF_054050775.1. NCBI lineage: Bacteria > Bacillati > Actinomycetota > Actinomycetes > Geodermatophilales > Geodermatophilaceae > Blastococcus > Blastococcus sp. SYSU DS0533. Next base: position 94,743 of record NZ_JBJGZZ010000009.1, read on the forward strand.
CAGGGACTCGTCGGCGCCGCGGGCGCGCTGGCTGGCACGGACGACGTCGGGGTGCTCGCGCACCAGGCGCAGGTCGATCACGTCGCCATGGTGTCACCCGGGCCATCTCCGGGGCCTTCGGGCTGTTCGCCGCGACCTGCTGCCCGATCCCGCCGCGCCCTTCCCGCACCTCCCGCCCTCCGCCCGCCTGGATCACCCTCGCCGGGCAGTACGCCTCTGCCCACGCGGGCGGGGCACAGCGCTACTCCCCGGCACCGCCTCTGGAGGTCCGGCGGATCGGGGACAATGGCGGCCATGCGCTTCCTGCAGCGGCCCTCGCACGACCTGACCTACGCCGACGTCTTCATGGTGCCGGCGCACTCGACCGTCGGGTCGCGGCTGGAGGTCGACCTGCGCACCCCCGACGGCGTGGGCACCACCATCCCGATCGTCGTCGCCAACATGACGGCGATCTCCGGCCGCCGCATGGCCGAGACCGTCGCCCGCCGTGGTGGCCTCGCCGTCCTCCCGCAGGACATCCCGGTCGACGTCGTCGCCGAGGTCGTCTCCTGGGTCAAGACCCGGCACCCCGTCTACGACACCCCGATCACCCTCTCCCCCACCGCGACGGTGGGCGAGGCGCTGTCGCTGCTCACCAAGCGCGCGCACGGCATCGTCGTGGTGGTCGAGGACGGCTCCCCGGTCGGCGTCGTCACCGACGGGCAGTGCCAGGGCGTCGACCGGTTCACCCAGCTCTCCGAGGTGATGACCCGCGAGCCGCTGACCATCCCGGCCGGCACCGACCTCACCAAGATCTTCGACGTGCTCTCCGGCGAGCGGGTCAGCGCGGCGCCCGTCGTCGAGGGCGACCGGCTGGTCGGCGTCATCACCCGCAAGGGCGCGCTGCGCTCCTCCCTCTACACCCCGGCCGTGAACGACCGGGGCCACCTGCTCACCTCGGCTGCCGTCGGCATCAACGGCGACGTCGCCGGGAAGGCCGGCGCGCTGCTGGCCGCCGGCGTCGACGTGCTGGTCGTCGACACCGCGCACGGGCACCAGGAAAAGGCGATCGAGGCCGTCCGCGCGGCGCGCTCGGTGGCCGGCGGCGTGCCGGTCGTCGCCGGCAACGTGGTGACCGCGCAGGGCACCCGCGACCTGATCGAGGCCGGTGCCGACGTCGTGAAGGTGGGCGTGGGCCCCGGCGCCATGTGCACCACCCGCATGATGACCGGCGTCGGCCGGCCCCAGTTCTCCGCCGTCGAGGAGTGCGCCGCCGAGGCCCGCTCGCTCGGCAAGCACGTCTGGGCCGACGGCGGCGTGCGGCACCCCCGCGACATCGCCCTCGCGCTCGCGGCCGGCGCGGCGAACGTGATGGTCGGCTCGTGGTTCGCCGGCACCTTCGAGAGCGCCGGCGACATCCACGACGACGGCGGCCGGCTGTACAAGGAGTCCTTCGGCATGGCGTCGGCGCGCGCGGTCAAGGCGCGGACGGCGACCCAGACGGGGTTCGAGCGGGCACGGGCGGGCCTGTTCGAGGAGGGCATCTCCTCGTCCCGCATGTACCTGGACCCGCAGCGCCCCGGCGTCGAGGACCTGATCGACCAGATCGTGGCCGGTGTCCGCTCCTCGTGCACCTACGCGGGCGCGCGCACCGTCGACCAGCTGCACGAGCGGGCGGTGCTGGGGGTGCAGAGCTCGGCCGGCTACGAGGAGGGCCGGCCGCTGCCGACCAGCTGGTGAACGCCCTCCCCCTCCAGCAGTTCGAGGAGCTCGTCGCCGACGCGCTCGACCAGGTGCCGGCCGAGCTGATGGCGCTGCTGGACAACGTCGTCGTCCTGGTCGAGGACCGCAACGCCGACGAGCCCGAGCTGCTCGGGCTCTACGAGGGCTACGCGCTGACCGAGCGCGGCTGGGACTACGGCGGGGCGCTGCCGGACCGGATCATGATCTACCGCCAGGCCATCTGCGACATCTGCGAGACCGAGGACGAGGTGGTGGAGGAGGTCACCATCACCGTCGTCCACGAGATCGCGCACCACTTCGGCATCGAGGAGGACCGCCTCCACGAGCTCGGCTGGGGCTGAGAGAGGACCCCTCGCCCCCCACCGGTCGCACGCTCGCGGCGGGCCTCCGCGAGGGGGCCGCTCCGGTCGATCGCCGGGCAGTAGCCTTGCCGTCCGTGCCCGAGAACAGCGCCGGCCGGCTGCCCATCAAGATGCTGCACGACCGCGTCCTGGTGTCGCTGCGCAAGGAGGACGGCGAGCGGCGCTCGACCGGCGGCATCCTGATCCCCGCGACCGCCCAGGTGGCCAAGCGGCTGGTGTGGGGCGAGGCCAAGGGCGTCGGGCCGAGCGTCCGCCAGGTCAAGGTCGGCGACCAGGTGCTCTTCTCGCCCGAGGACCAGCACGAGGTCGAGGTGCACGGCGAGGACCTGGTCATCCTGCGCGAGCGCGACGTGCACGCCGTCGCGGCCGAACGCATCGAGGAGGCCACCGGCCTCTACCTCTGACGGCCGGCCGCATGGCCCCGGGGCGCGCCCGCCCGATGATCTCGGCCACGACCCACGTCGAGGCCCGCCCGCGCTCGACCGCTGCGGCTCGGCGCCCGCTGACGACCCGTCCGGGAGCCGGATCAGCGCGGCTCGTCCTCCGCGCGGGCGTGCGTCTCGATCACCTCGGTCATCCCGGTCAGGAACCGGCGGACGACGGCGAGCTCGTCGTCGGAGAACTCCTCCATCGCCGCGAGCAGGTCGCGCTGCAACCCGCCGAAGAATGCCGCCCCCGCGGCCATCGCGGCGTCCGACATCTGCAGCGTCACCCGGCGGCGGTCCTCGCTGTCCCGGACCCGGCGGAGGTGACCGGCGCGCTCCATGCGGTCCACCAGCGCGGTCACCGAGGCCGAGCTGAGCTCCACCGCCGCGCCCAGCCCCCCGGCGGTCAACGCCTCCCCGCGGCGGGCGGCGTCCATCACCGCCACCAGCGCCCGGACGTCGGTGCGCCCGAGCCCGTGCAACCCGGCGAACCGCTGCCCGACCGCATCCAGCTCGACGGTCAGCCGGCGAAGGAGCAGTGCCAGCTCCTGCCGCGCGGGATCGACCTCGCCCACCGCACCTCCGTTCGCGCGCGGCACCGGACCGCCCTAATCTCTCGATCATCGAGATGATCGACCGTCGAGGAACATGATGCCGCGCCGCGCCTCAGCTCTCCGCTGGATCCTCCCTGCCGGGGTCGCCCTGCTGTGGCTGGGGCTGGCCGGCCCGCTGGGCTCGTTCAGCGGCGAGCTGGCCGAGGTCTCCGAGGACGACTCGGCCGCCTTCCTCCCCGACAGCGCGGAGTCCACCCGGGTCACCCAACTGCAGCAGCAGTTCCGCACCGAGCGCACGCTGCCGGTCATCCTGCTCTGGGAGAGCGAGGAGGGCCCTCTGGACCAGGCCGCGCTCGCCGAGGCGCGGCAACGGGTCGACGAGGCGGCCGCCGTCGCCGAGGAAGCCGGAGCCCTGGCCGGGCAGCCGTCACCGCCCATCCCGTCGGAGGACGGCGAGGCGGTGCACGCCGTCCTGCCGTTCGACCCCGACCTGGGCGAGTCGCTCCCCGAGGTCATCGGCGACCTGCGCGCCGTCGACGGCATCGACGGCACCACCGCGTACGTGACCGGCCCCGGCGCCATCTTCTCCGACTTCGCCGAGGGCTTCTCCGGCATCGACGGGTTGCTGCTGCTCGCGGCGTTCGGCGTCGTCCTGCTCATCCTGCTGGTCGTCTACCGCAGCCCCCTGCTCCCGCTGCTGGTGATCGCCACCGCCGGCCTGGCGCTGGTGGTCTCGCTCGCCGTCGCCTACCTCCTGGCCGACCAGGGCCGGATCACCGTGAACGGCCAGAGCCAGGGCATCGCCTCGATCCTGGTCGTCGGCGCGGCCACCGACTACGGCCTGCTGCTGGTCGCCCGCTACCGCGAGGAGCTCCGCCGGGAGCGGTCCCCGGTCGCGGCGATGCGGGTGGCGCTCCGGCAGTCGTGGGAGCCGGTCCTCGCCTCGGGCGGGACGGTGGTCCTCGGCGTCCTCTGCCTGCTCTTCTCCGATCTGGGCTCCAACCGCGCGCTCGGCCCCATCTCCGCGGTCTGCATCGCCTTCGCCATGCTGGCCGCGCTCACCTTCCTGCCGGCCGTGCTGGTGCTGCTGGGCCGCGCGGCGTTCTGGCCCTTCCGCCCCAGGTACGGCGAGGAGCACGCCCGCGGCCGCGGCTGGGAGCGGGTGGCCTCCTCGGTGGGCCGCCGCCCCGGCCGCTACCTCGCCGGCAGCGGCGCGCTCCTCGTCGTCATGGCACTCTTCCTCCCGGCCTTCGACGCCGACGGCATCCCGCTGTCCGAGGCGGTGCGCGGCGGCTCGGAGTCCGGAGCAGGGCAGGAGGCCCTCGCCCGGCACTACGAGGCCGGCTCCGCCAGCCCCGCGGTGATCATCACGCCGGCCGACGGCTGGCAGGACGTGGCCGACGCCGCCGCGCAGGTCGACGGTGTCGCGGAGGTGGCGCCGTACACCGGCGAGCAGGGCGGGCCGCCCGGAGCCGCGGGCGCCGAGCCGGTCGAGGTGGACGGGCTGGTCCGGCTCGACGCCACGCTGACCGACGCCCCCGACAGCGAGGCCGCGCAGGACACCGTCGCGCAGCTGCGGGCGGCAGTGGGCGACGTCGACCCCGACGCCCTCGTCGGCGGCTCCAGCGCCCAGGACCTGGACACCCAGGGGACCGCCGCCCGCGACCTGGCGGTGATCGTGCCGCTGGTGCTCCTGGTGATCACCGTCGTGCTGGCCCTGCTGCTGCGCGCGGTGGTGGCCCCGCTGCTCCTGGTGGCCACGACGGCGCTCAGCACCGCGGCGACCGTCGGCGTCGCCGCGCTGGTGTTCGAGCACCTGTTCCGGTTCCCGGGCAGCGACCCGCAGGTGCTGCTCATCGGGTTCGTGTTCCTGGTCGCGCTGGGGATCGACTACAACATCTTCCTCATGACCCGGGCCCGGGAGGAGTCGACCCGGCACGGCGCGCGCAACGGCGTCCTGCGGTCGCTGGCGGTCACCGGCGGGGTGATCACCAGCGCGGGCCTGGTGCTGGCGGCCACGTTCGGCGCGCTCACCGTGCTGCCGCTGGTCGTCCTCATCCAGCTCGGGTTCCTCGTCGGCTTCGGCGTCCTGCTCGACACCTTCGTCGTCCGGACGCTGCTCGTGCCGTCGGCGGTGCACCTGATCGGCGACAGGATCTGGTGGCCCGGCAGGCTGGCGCAGGGCCCCACCCGGCCGGCCGCGCGCGCGGAGGCGCGCGGGCTGGACCCCGCTCCTCCGCCATCACTCGCAGGCTCGCGGCGGGACCCTGCGGCGGAACCGCTGACGTAGCGCGAGGATGGCGTCGTGGACCCGTTGCGCGTGGCAGTCCTGGGACCCGGGGGCGTCGGCGGGCTGCTGGCCGCCCTGCTGGCGCGGGACGGGCACGTGGTCACCTGCCTGGCCCGGCCGGCGACCGCCGCGCACCTCGACGAGCACGGCCTGCGCGTGAGCAGCGACCGGTACGGCGAGCTGACGGCGCGGGTCCGCGGCGCCGAGCGGCTGGAGGCACCGGTCGACGTCCTGCTGGTGACGACGAAAGCCACCCAGCTGGACGAGGCGCTCGGCCGCGTGCCGGCCGACGTGCTGGGCGGTGCGGTGGTGGTGCCGCTGCTCAACGGCGTGGAGCACCTGGCCGCACTGCGCGGGCGCTACCCGGCGGCGCGGGTGGTCGCGGGCACCATCCGGGTGTTCGCCGCCCGCCCCGCCCCGGGGGAGGTCCGGCACGAGGGGCGGCTCTGCGCGGTGGAGGTGGCCCCGGGCGCCGAGCCGCTGGCCGCTGCGCTCGACGCGGCCGGGGTGGACGTCGCCGTCCGGCCGGACGAGCCCGGCCTGCTGTGGGACAAGCTCTGCTTCCTGGCCCCCTTGGCGCTGCTGACCACCCGGCACACGGCCGACCTGGGCGCCGTCCGCGCCGAGCACGGTGCGGAGTTCACCGCCGTGATCGCCGAGGTGGCCGCGGTGGCACGGGCCGACGGGGCGGCCGGCGACGCCGCGGCGACCCGGGAGTTCGCCTGGTCGCTGCCCGGGGGCATGCGCTCGTCGATGCAGCGCGACGCCGAGGCGGGGCTGCCCACCGAGCTCGAGGCGATCGGCGGCGCGGTGCTGCGGGCGGCCGACCGGCACGGCGTCGACGTCCCGGTCACCCGGCGGGTCGTCGAGGAGCTGCGCGACCGCCTCGGCTGAGCCGGCGGTGGCGGTCCAGGTCAGCACGGCGCCTCCGACTCCCACCCAGAGCAGCGGTACCCGGTCGACCCGGCGGGCCGCGGCCGCGTGGCGGGTGCCGGACAGCACCCAGGCGGTGACCGTCGTCCCCACGGCCGCGAACGGGTTCAGCTCCCGCCGGCGCGCACCCCGGCCAGCCACTGCCCGGCCTCGACGAACGCCGCGTCGGACGACTCCGGCGGCACCGCCCGGTTCTCCCGCCCGTCGGCGCGGGGGTAGGAGCCGAGGAAGCGGACGTCGTCGCACACCCGGTGCAGCGCGGCCAGCGCCTCCCCCACCCGCGCGTCGGCGACGTGCCCCTCGCAGTCGAGGGAGAAGGAGTAGACACCGAGCCGCTGCCGGGTGGGGCGCGACTCGATGCGCGTCAGGCTGATGTCGCGGACGGCGAACTCCCGCAGCACGTCCAGCAGCGCGCCGGTGCGGTCACCGACGACGACCGTCAGCGAGGTCTTGTCGTTGCCGGTCGGCGCGGGCAGCGGCCCGGGCGGCTGGACGAGGACGAACCGGGTGACGGCTCCCCCGGTGTCGGCGACGTCGTCGGCGAGGACCTCGAGCCCGTACCGCTCCGCCGCGATCGCCGCGCAGACGGCGGCGTCCACCTCCCCCGCCGCCACCGCGGCGGCGGCCGCGGCGGTCGAGGCGGTGGGCAGCGGCCGGATCCCCGGCAGCAGCTCGGCCAGCCGCCCACCGGTCTGGGCGAGGGCGTGCGGGTGGCTGGCCACCGACCGGACGGCGCCCAGCGCCGTCCCGGGGCGGACGGCGAGGACGAACGCCACCTCCAGGAAGACCTCGCGGGTGATCACCAGCGGGTCGCCGTCGGCCAGCCCGTCCATGGTGGCCGGGACCGACCCCTCGACGGAGTTCTCCAGCGGCACGAGGGCGACGTCGGCGTCCCCCGAACGGACGGCGGTCAGCGCCGCGGCGACACTCGGGTGGGGGTCCCGCCGTCCCCCGGCAGTGGCGATCGCCCTGCTCAGGGCCGCTTCGGCGAAGGTACCCTCGGGGCCCAGGTAGGCGAACCGCGTCGACGACGTACTGGGTGGCATCCCGGGCATCCGACGAGGGTAGTGCGCACGGAACGACGTGGTCGCCCGGCCCGGGTAGGGGTGCCGGGGACCGGCACCACCGGCCCTCCGGGGCCCCGCCGCGGAGGGAGGGATGCGTGAGCCCCGGACCGTCCCGCGTCGCGCCCGGCGACCTGCAGACCGCCCTGTGGCCGCTGCTCGACGCCAGCGACCGGGAGGACCCCGTCCCGTTCCTGGCGCTCGTCGACCAGGTCGACGACGCCTTCCCCGACGCCTCCTGGCCGGTCTGGCAGGCGTGGCGTCACGCGTTCGCCGCCCGGCGCGCCCTGGTGGACGGCGACGCCGCGGCCGCGGCGTCCGGGATCGCGGCGGCCCGCGAGCAGCTCGACGCCTGCCCGGCGTCGGCCGAGACGGCGCTGCTCATGGCGTACCTGGCGCACGTCGAGACCACCGCCGACCACCTCGACTCCGCGATGCTGCTCGCCGTCGACGCCAGCCTGCTCACCGACGGCCCCTCGGTGCCGCCCTCGCGCGCCCTCCTGCAGGCCCACCGCTGGCTGTCGATGACGCTCTCGGGCCTGGACCTCGAGGAGCTCGCCGTCCACCACGCCGTCCGCGGGCACCAGGTGGCCGCGGCGCTGCCCGACGTCGACGACCGCGGGCGGCTGCTCCTGCTGGCCGCCCGCCAGCACGTCGAGCTCGCCCAGACGATGCGCCGCCGCGGCGAGACCGAGCGCGCCGCCGAGCTGGCGGGCGAGGCGATCAGCTGCGCCACCGCGGCGCGCGAGCTGGAGTGGTCCCCCGAGCAGGCCGACGCCGACCTCCTCGATGTCGTGCACGCCTGGGCCCTGATGTGCAGCGGCGATCCCGACGCCGCGCTGGGCCCGCTGCGCCGCGTCCGGCGGGCGCTGCAGCGGGAGGGCGGGCTGTGGCTGCGCGGGTACACCGACCTGGCGCTGGCCCGGGTGCTGTCGGCCCTGTGCGCCCGCGACGCCGCCGTCGGCGAGGAGACCATCGACCTGCTGGTCGAGGCCTCGGGGGCGTTCGCCGCCGCCGGTGACCGCCGCCGCTACCGGCAGAGCCTGCTGGAGCTGGGGCAGGGCAACGCCGACCTGGGCCGTCCGGCCGAAGCGCTGCACTGGCTGGAGGCCTACCGCGCCGACACCGGCCGGGCGCACGCCCGCAGCAGGGAGCTGTGGGCCGAGATGTTCGTCCGCCGGAGCCGGCTCCGCGACGCCGAGCGGCAGGAGGCGGTGCTGCGCCGGCACGCGCTCGAGGACCCGCTCACCGGGCTGGGCAACCGGCGCAGCGCGGAGCGGCGGCTGGGCGCGCTCCGCCTGGGCGAGGAGCCGCTGTCGCTGGCCGTCGTCGACGTCGACCGGTTCAAGGAGGTCAACGACGACACCTCCCACACCCACGGCGACGCCGTGCTGCGCCGGGTCGCCGACCTGCTGCGCGAGCACAGCCGCACGGGCGACGAGGTCTACCGCTGGGCCGGCGACGAGTTCCTCGTCGTGCTGCCGACCGCGACCGAGGCCCAGGCGGTCGCGGTCATGGAGCGGCTGCGGTCGGCCGTCGCCGGGGCCGACTGGGGCGACCTGGAGCTCGCGGCGCCGGTGACGGTCAGCATCGGCGTGGCGACGGCGCCGGCGGCGGCCGAGGGGCAGCCCTCCCCGGTGCCCGGCTGGCGGTCGCTGTTCGACACGGCCGACCTGCACCTCTTCTCCGCCAAGCGCCTGGGCCGCAACCGGGTGCGGGCGCACGGCCCCACCGAGGCGCCGGGCGACCGCGGGGCGAGCGCGTGACCACGCTGCACGCGTGGGGCGGGAGGGACGCGGCGGACGGGGGACGGCGCGTTCCCGGTGACGTGCTCGACACCGTGGGTAGCGACATGCACAGTGCGCTGGTGCCACCGGGAGCCCTGCACCACCGGGTGACCGCCGCCCTCAGCAACTGGCAGCTCGACCACGCCGAGCAGCTGCTCGCCGGGGTCGAGCGGGACCCGTCGCCCTACGTCGCCGCCGCCCCGGCGGTCGACGCGGCCGAGGGCACCTCGGTGTCGCTGGGCCGGGCGTGGGCAGACACCCTGCGCGCCGAGCTCCTGGTCCGCCGGCTGCGGGTCGCCGGCTTCACCCTCGTCGGCGACCCGGTCTCCGCGGCCGAGCCGGCCCTCGACCTGCACGCCGGGGTCGCCGGGCTGATCGACGGCTCCCCCGACGGCCCGGAGGCCGACCCGCGCTCGGAGCAGGCCTCCCGGGCGGCGCTGGCCATCGCGCTGGTCCGCTCGGCGAAGGCCGCGTTCGACGCCTCCGACGACGCCCTGCAGCGCGCCGCCGGCCTGGCCCGGCACGCGCGCATCGAGCTGCTCTCGCGGCGCATCGACGCCGCGATGGACGAGGCGGTGGAGGCCGCGAGCCTGCTGGACCCGGGGCTGACCCCGAGCCCCCTGCTGGTCGACACGCTGGGCACGCTGGCGGGGGTGCTCGCCGACCTGGAGCTCATGCCGCTCGCGCTGGACTACCAGCGGCGCGCCCTGGAGGCCGCCGAGGCGGTTGCGGCCGACCCGACCGCGGACCTCGACCCCGACGTGCTCGTCGCCGTCGCCGCCACCCGGCTCGGGGAGCTCTGCGCCGAGCTCGGCGAGGGGCTCCTGGACGACGGCACCCCCGAGTCCGCCGCGCCGTACTTCGCCGAGGCTCGCGCGCTCGCCGAGCAGGCCCTCGTGCGGCTCCCCCCGGAGTCGTCCGGCGTCGTGCCGGCCCAGATCGTGCACGGCTGGGCGCTGGTCGGCATGGGCGAGCAGACGGCGGCGGTCGGTCCGCTGCGCGCCGCCGTCCGGCTGTCGACCGCCACCGCCGACCGCGACCGCATGGCCTCGGCCGAGCTCGCCCTGGGCCGCGCGCTGCGCCGGCAGGGCGAGGGGCGGGCGGCCGACGAGCACCTGGTCGCCGCGCTCACCCTGGCCACCGAGCACGGCCTGCCCCGGGTCCGCCGCGCGGCGCTGCGCGAGCTCTGCACCCTGCACGCCGACCTCGACGACGCCGGTCGCGCCCTCCCCTACCTGCAGGCCTACCTCGCCGACGAGCTGGACCGGGTCGACGAGCGACGCACCCGCTGGGTGGAGCTCTTCGGCCGGCGCAAGAGCCTGCTGGAGACCGAGCGCGCCGCCGGGCAGCTGCGCCGGCAGGCCTACGAGGACCCGCTCACCCACCTGCCCAACCGGCGTTACGCCGAGGCGCGGCTGGACGGGCTGCTGGCCGCGGGGGACGTGCCGGCGCTGGCCGTGGTCGACGTCGACACCTTCAAGACGATCAACGACACGGCCGGGCACCCGGCCGGCGACGCCGTCCTGCGCACCATCGGCGAGCTGCTGGTCGCCGGCGTGCGCGACACCGACGAGGTGTGCCGCTGGGCCGGCGACGAGTTCGTCATCCTCCTGCCCGACACCACCGCGGAGCAGGCCGAGCGGGCGCTGGAGCGCATCCGGGCGTCGGTCGCCCGCTACCCCTGGGTCGACCTCGGCCTGGACGTCCCGGTGACCATCAGCGCCGGCATCGCCTCGGCCACCCGGGGCGACGACCGCAAGACCCTCTTCGCCGCCGCCGACGGGGTGCTCTACGACGCCAAGCGCAGCGGCCGCGACCGCGTGGTGCGGCTGTCCGCGCTCACCCAGACCCGGGCCGCCGACGGCGCCGCCCCCGCCCCGGCCGGGGCGCCCGCCCCGCAGAGCACCCGGGCCGACGACGCCGCCCGGGCTGCCGCCGCCGTCCGCGAGGAGGCGGCCGGGTTCGCCGCGCTGCTGGGCGACCCCCACCCCCCGCTGGGCCGAGCCCTCCCGGGCGAGCCGCTCCTCGCGCCCGTCCCGGCCGTGCGCCGCTCCGTCGAGGACGTCGGCCCGGCGGTCGTCCGGGCGGCGGGCCGCAGCACCGAGCAGGTGCTCGCCCTCGTCCGCGACGCCCGCCGCGACACCCCCGACCGCGCGGTGCTCGTGGTCCGCGCGGCGACCGAGACGCTCGTGGCGCTGGCCACCGAGCACGGCTCCGGCACCACGATGGACGGCGCCGCGCTGGCCGCCGCCATCGGTCCGCTGCCCGAGCCGGCCGGCCGCACCGCCGTGCTGCGCACCGACGGTGCCGACGCCGTCGCCGCCGCGGAGGCCGCCTTCGTGGCCCGGGTGTCCGGCACCGAGGTCGTGCCGGTCGAGCGGGACGCGCTCCCGGAGGACACCGACTGCCTGGTCGTCGTCGCCGGCGCGGACGCCGGCCAGGTGACCGCGATCGCCGCGCGCACCGACGTGCCCGTGGTGGCGGTGCCGACGTCGGCCGCGCACCCCGGCGGGCTGGGCGGGCTGGGCGCGCTGGTGTCGATGCTGCACCCGGCCGGATCCGGCGTCGTCGTCACCGCGGTCGACGACGGCTGCTCGGCCGGCATCTTCGCCGCCCGCGTCGCGCGGAGGAGCGCTCGGCGGCCGTGACCACCGGGTGGCTGGACCTGGCTGCCGGCGCGTCGGGCGACATGCTGCTCGGCGCCCTCGTCGACGCGGGGGTGCCGCTGGACGTGCCGGCGCGGGCGGTGGCCGCGCTGCCGGTCGAGCCGGTGCGGCTGACCACCGAGCAGGTGACCCGCCACGGCCTCGGCGCCACCCGGGTGCACGTGCACGCGCCGCCGTCGGAGGCGCACCGCACGTGGTCCGACGTCCGCGCGCTGCTGCAGTCCGCGGCGCTGCCGCCACCGGTGCGCGACGGTGCGCTCGCCGTGTTCGAGCGGCTGGCGGTCGCGGAGGGCCGGGTGCACCGCGTCGATCCGGCGGAGGTGCACTTCCACGAGGTCGGAGCGCTGGACGCGCTGGCCGACGTCGTGGGGGTGGTCGCCTCCCTCGAGCACCTGGCGCTGTCCCGGCTGACCGCCTCTCCCGTCGCGCTGGGCAGCGGCTCCGCGCGCGGTGCGCACGGCGTCGTCCCGGTCCCCGGCCCGGCCGTGCTGGAACTGCTCGCCGGTGCGCCGGTGCACGCCGGACCGGTGCCGGCGGAGACGTGCACCCCGACGGGCGCCGCGCTGCTCGCCGCCCGGGTGGACGAGTGGACGCCGCTGCCCGCCCTGCGCGTCGAACGGGTGGGCGTGGGCGCCGGCGGTCGCGACCCGGCGGAGCTCCCCAACGTCGTCCGGCTGGTGCTCGGCGAGGCCGCCGACCCCGCGCCGGCCCGCCCGGTCGTGCTGGAGGCCAACGTCGACGACCTCGACCCGCGGCTGTGGCCGGGTGTCCTCGACGGCCTCCTCGCCGCCGGGGCGTCCGACGCGTGGCTCACCCCGATCCTGATGAAGAAGGGCCGCCCCGCGCACACCCTCTCGGTGCTCTGCCGGCCCGAGGTGGTGGCCAGCGTGCAGGCCGCGGTCTTCGCGACGACGTCGACGATCGGGCTGCGGGTCGTCGAGGTCGGCAAGGTGGCCCTGGAGCGCGTGCACGCGACCGTGGAGGTGCTCGGCGCCCCGGTCGGCGTGAAGCTCGCCGTCTCCGGCGGTCAGGTGGTGAACGTGAGCGTCGAGTTCGAGGACGTCGCCGCGCTGGCCCGCACCCGCGACCTGCCGGTCAAGGAGGCGCTGCGGGCCGCCACGGCCGCCGCGGAGGCGGCCCACCCGGTGGGGCCGCGGGCCGGGATCCCCCCTCTCCGGGGCTGACGCCGGTCCGCCCCTCGCGCCGCTCCCCGTTCCCGCGCGGTGCGCGACTTCCGGGGAAGCGGCCTCCGATCGCCGCGCCAGAGGCCCGTCCGGGGAAGTCGTGGGGGCCGGTGCGGCGCGGTGGGCCACTTCTCCCGATTGGCCTGCGGTCGCCGGGCCGGCGCTGGCCGATGATGACCGGGTGGACCACCGTCTCGTGCTCGCCGGCGCCCCCGCCACCGTCGGCGGCACCACGCGGCGGCTGGTCCAGCTCTACGCGGGGCTCGCCCTGTACGGCGCCTCGATGGCGCTGCTGGTCCGCTCCGCACTCGGCGTGATGCCCTGGGACGTGCTCCACCAGGGGCTGGCGGCCCGGCTGGGCTGGTCGATCGGGGCGGTCACGATCGCGGTCGGGGTCCTCGTGCTGCTGGCGTGGATCCCGCTGCGGCAGCGCCCCGGGCTGGGCACGGTCAGCAACGTCCTGGTGATCGGCCTGGCCGTGGACGCGACGCTCGCCGTCCTGCCCGCACCGACGGCACCGGCGGCACGGGCCGCATTCCTGGTCGCCGGCGTCCTGCTCAACGCCGTCGCCACGGCCGCCTACATCGGCGTCCACCTCGGCCCCGGGCCGCGCGACGGCCTGATGACCGGCCTGGTGCGGCGCACCGGGCGGTCGGTGCGGCTGGTGCGGACCTCGGTGGAGATCGGCGTCGTCGCGACCGGGTGGCTGCTCGGTGGCACCCTCGGCGTCGGCACCGTGGTCTACGCGCTGACCATCGGCCCGCTGGTGCAGGTGCTGCTGCCGCGGCTGTCGCTGCCGCTGGCCGGCTCAGGTCCGGCGCCGCAGCCCGACGACCACGACGGGGACGACGGCGAGCACGAGCAGGGCGACCGCGCCGCTGCCGCCGGCGGCCCAGGCCGCGAAGACCAGCATTGACGAGAGCTCGACCCCGGCACCGGCGACCGAGGTGATCGTCGCCCGGTACGGGCCGCTGATCCTCCGCTGCAACTCGGCCTCGGCGGCCACCAGCACCGCCAGGTAGACGCCGTAGGCGACGCCGAGGACGGCCACCACGAGCAGACCGGCGGTGGCCGCGGCGAGCAGCATCCCGAGACCCGCGGCGAGGAGCAGCGCGCCGAGCAGCCGGCCGGGGGGCCGCACCAGCCGGCCGCCCATCGCGGCGCCGGCGGCCCCGGCGAGGGAGACGGCCAGCACCGCGACGGGCACCGCGGCCACGGGCACCGCGCGCTCGCCCACCAGCACCGGGAAGTACTCCTCCATCCCGTCCAGCCCACCGACCAGCGCGACGGCCACGACGGCGGCCAGCAGGGCGGGACGGCGCAGCGCGACGCCGAGGCCCGGGGACGGCTCGTCCGCGTCGTCGGCCACGGCCTCGGGGAACCGCAGCGCCAGGCCCGCGGCGGCCAGGCACACGGCCGAGCTCGCCCACCCGACCAGCGTGAAGCCGCCGACGGCGTGGAGGGCGGTCGCCGCGAGCGCCGTCGGGACCTGCACGAGCAGCTCCGCGGCGGTCATGGCGGCGTTCACCCGGGCGAAGCAGCCCGCCGCGCCCACCTCGGCGAGCCCGTCGTGCACGAGGGCCTCCGCGGTCCCCGACGTGCCGGCGCCGGCCAGGCCCCACAGCACGAAGCCGGCCGCGAAGGCGCCGGTCGACGGGGTCGCCGCCCAGAGGGCGAAAGCCGCAGCCTGCAGCACCCCGGCCAGGACCAGCACCCCGCGACGGGACCACCGGTCGGCGAGCAGCCCGGCCGGCACCTCGGCCAGCAGGCCGGTGACCGACCAGAGCGCGAACAGCAGGGAGAGGTCGGTGGCGGACACCCCGGCGTCGAGGAACAGCAGGGCGTACAGCGGGTACAGCGGCACCCACTCGGAGAGCGCGGCCCAGCCGATGGCCAGACGGGCGAGCGGCCTGGCTGCCGGGGGCAGCGGGAGCGGTGCGGATCAATGTCGGCGCATGACCGGGACGCTAGACCCGACGCAGCTCCCGCGCACCGTTGTTCCACGGGAAACCCCGGTGGCGGTGACCCCTGCGGGGGAAGTGACACGCCGGAGCTCAACCGCCGAGCCAGGCGCGCCGTTGCGAGACTGAACGGGCCGGACGCGCCGGCCGCGGAGGGACACGAGATGACGAGCACGGCCGAGCACGCGCCCGTGCCCGCGCGCCCGGAGGCCCCCGAGGCGGAGCCGGAGCTGCCCGTCATGGACGCCGACCCCGCGCTCCAGGGCCTGGTGCGGGTGGCCGCCGCGGTCACCGGGATGCCCTGCGCCGCGGTGCTCACCATGGACACCGCCGTCATGCACGTGATGGCGGTGCACGGCTTCCGCGGCGCCTCCTGGCCGCGCGAGGGCTCGGTGGTGGCGACGGTGCTCGACCGCGGGCCGGGGGTGCAGACCTGCGAGGACCTGACGCAGGAGCAGCGCTTCGCCGCCAGCCCGTGGGTGGACGGCCGGCGAGCCCGGATGTGCGCCTTCGGCGCCGTCCC
The DNA here is from genome assembly GCF_054050775.1 of Blastococcus sp. SYSU DS0533. NCBI lineage: Bacteria > Bacillati > Actinomycetota > Actinomycetes > Geodermatophilales > Geodermatophilaceae > Blastococcus > Blastococcus sp. SYSU DS0533. Next base: position 110,214 of record NZ_JBJGZZ010000009.1, read on the forward strand.
GGTGGTGGTGGACGGTCGCACGGTGGCCGCCCTCTGCGTCTTCGACTCCACTCCGCACGTCTTCAGCCGCGAGCAGCGCGACCACCTCGCCGACGTCGGCGCCGCGGTGGCCGCGCTGGTCCGCGCCGCGCAGCAGGCCCGCGAGCTCGCCGACCTCGCCGCCGGGAGCCAGCTCGCGCGCGCCGAGACTGCCCGTGCCCACCAGGACCTGGCCCGTTCCACGGCCTTCACGCGGTCCCTGCTCGAGGTGCTGCCCGTCGGTGTCATCGGCGGGGACGCCGAGGGGCGGGTCACCCTCTTCAACGCCGCCGCCCGCGCGTGGCACGGCCTGGACGCCGACCCGTCGGTGGCGCTCGAGGACCTCCCGAGCACCTTCGGGCTCACCGACGTCCACGGCGCGACCCTCGCGGCCGAGGACGTCCCCTTCCGGCGGGTCTACGCCGACGGCCGCGTCGACGACGCCGAGATGGCGATCGCCGTCCCCGGTCGGCCGCTGCGCCGGGTCTCGGGCTCCGGCGTCCAGGTGCACGACGACGAGGGCGCCGTGCTCGGCATCGTCGTCGCCCTCACCGACGTCACCGAGCAGCGGGCCCTCGAGGCCGCGCTGCGCGACGCCGCGCTGCACGACCCCCTCACCGGCCTGCCCAACCGCAACCTCCTCCTGGACCGGCTGGACCAGACGCTCGCCGCCGCCGAACGGGCCGCCCGGCCGATGGCGGTGCTCTACTGCGACCTCGACGAGTTCAAGCCGGTCAACGACAGCGCCGGGCACGCCGCCGGCGACGAGGTGCTGGTGGAGGCCGCCCGCCGGCTGGCTGCCGCGATCCGGCCCGGTGACACGGTGGCGCGCATCGGCGGCGACGAGTTCGTCGTCCTGTGCCCGGCGACCGGCTCCGAGCGGGCCGCCCAGGTCATCGCCGACCGGATCACCGCCGCCTTCGACGCGCCCCTGCGCCGGGCGAACGGCGAGGAGCACGCCGTCGGCATCAGCATCGGGGTGGCGCTCTGCGGGCCGGGCGAGACCCCCGACTCCGCGCTGGCGGCCTCCGACGCCGCCATGTACCGGGTGAAGGCGGCCCGCCGGGGATCCCGGGTCCCGGCCCCCGCCCGGTGACCGATCCCACCGTCCCCGCTCCCTGACCCGACCACCCGCGGACCGCTACCGTGGACCGCCGAGAGGTCGCCTGCCCGAGCCCCGCCCGGCAGTGCCGCGCGAGGAGGGTTCGTCGTGATCTGGTCGGTCGTGCTGGCCGCGTTCGTCCTGGTGCTGCCGGTCGAGCTGCCCGACAAGACGCTGTTCGCCAGCCTGGTGCTCGCGACCCGCTTCCCGCCGCTGCCGGTGTTCGTCGGCGTGGGAACCGCCTTCGGCCTGCAGGTGGCGATCGCGGTGACCGCGGGCTCGCTGCTCTCCCTGCTGCCCGAGGCGCTGGTCACCGGCGTCGTCGCGCTGCTGTTCCTGGTCGGCGCGGTCATCCTCTGGCGCAGCGCGGCCGCGGGTGCGGAGGAGGGGGGCGAGGCCGCCGGTTCCCGGGAGCAGACGTCGTTCCTGCGCGCGGCGGCGATCTCCTTCGGGGTGCTGTTCGCCGCCGAGTGGGGTGACCTCTCCCAGCTCGCCACCGCCGGGCTGGCCGCGCGCTACGAGGAGCCGCTGTCGGTCTTCGTCGGCGCCTGGGCCGCCCTGCTGGTCGTCTCCGGCCTCGCGGTGTTCCTCGGCAAGAAGCTCGCCGACCGGCTGCCGATCCCGCTCATCCGCCGGGTCGCCGCGGGCCTGTTCCTCGTGTTCGCCGTCGTGGCGGTGGTGGAGACGGTCCGCGTGCTGACCGGCTGACGCGACCGCTACGGCAGCGCGGCCATCCAGTCCGCCACCGCCCGGCCGATCTCGTGCGGTGAGTCCTCCGGGACGAAGTGGCTGCCCGCGACGGTGACCTCGGTGAGCGCCGGCCAGGAGCGCACGAACTCCCGCTGCCGCCCGACCAGGATCGACCCCGGATCGGCGTCGATGAAGAGCTTGGGCACGTCGCTGCCGGCCAGCCACGACCCGTAGCGCTCCACCACCTCGACGACCGCCGCCGGCTCGCCCTCGATCGGCAGCTGGCGGGGCCACTCGAGCGTCGGCCAGCGGTCCTCGCGCCGGGCGAACGGGGCGCGGTAGCGGTCGTGCGCCTCGGGGGTGAGCCCACGCGCCACGGATGCCGGCAGCACCCGCTCGACGAACACGTTCTTGTCCAGCACCGCGGCCTCGCCGTCCGAACCGCGCATGACCTGGAAGACGTTGCGGGCCGCGGCGGGCCAGTCGTCCCAGGTCACCGGGGCGACGATCGCCTCGGTGAACGCGATGCCCCGGACCCGGTCCTGATGGCGTTCGGCCCAGTCGAAGCCCAGGCCCGACCCCCAGTCGTGCAGGACCAGCGTGACGCGGTCGCCGACGAAGACGCGGTCGAGGAACTCCTCCAGGTAGCCGGCGTGCGTGGCGAACGAGTAGGTGCCGGGACCGGCGTCGGGCAGCTTCCCCGACTCGCCCATGCCGATGAGGTCGGGAGCGATGCAGCGACCGAGGTGCTGCACGTGCGGGATCACGTTGCGCCAGAGGTAGGACGACGTCGGGTTGCCGTGCAGGAAGACGATCGACTCCCCGGTGCCGACGTCGACGTACGCCATCTCGCTGTCCTTGACGGTGATCCGCGTGCGGGGGAACGGGTCCTCGGGTGAGACGTCGTCGGCCATGCCCCCGATCCTCACACCACCCGGGCAGCCCCGCCGGTCGCCGGCCGTGCGACCAGCACCCGGAACAGGTTGCGCAGCCGGTAGCCGCCGTCGGCGGTGCGGTAGGGCGCCAGGTGCTCGAGGACGGTGTCGCGCACCGCGTCCGGCTCGGCCCCCCGCGCCGCCGATCGGCCGACCGGCGTGGTCAGGAGCGGCCCGAGCAGCTCGTCGGCGTCCGCGTAGTCGAAGGGCACGACGACCTCGTCGATCCGCTCCACCACCAGCCCCGCCCGTTCTGCCATCGCCCGCAGCCGGGCGGGCTCGCTGACCGCGGTCGGCCGGCCCGGTCGGCGCGGCGCCAGCGCCTCCCGCAGCACCCGCAGGTCGCACTCCCGGTCCCGCCCCCACACCGTGGCGGCGACGACCCCGCCGGCGCGGCCGGCCCGGTGCAGCACCGCGACCGGGTCGGCGACGTGCACGAGCAGCTGCACGGCGGTGACGACGTCGAACGGCCCGGGCGGCGGGTCCTGCGCGTGCCGTACGAGGAACGTCCCGCCGGGGACGGCCGCGGCCGCCTGGGCGACGGCGTCCGGGTCCGTGTCCACGCCGGTCACCCGGGCGCCGCGGCCGGCCGCGCGCCGGGCGAGCCCACCCGCGCCGCAGCCCAGGTCGAGCAGCCGGGTGCCGGCGGCCACCGCCGTGGCGTCGAGCACCGCCTCGTGCAGCACCGCGCCCCAGCCGTCCGCTCCCCCGCTCACCGGGTCGACCATAAGGCCTTGACCCTGACGCGACGTCAGGCTGTTGCCTTCTCCTCGTCAGATGAAGGAGGGACCCGGTGAACGTGGGTGAGGTGGCCGCGACGGCCGGCGTCACGGTGCGCACGCTGCACCACTACGACCGGATCGGCCTGCTGCGGCCGTCCGGCCGGACGTCGGCCGGCTACCGGCAGTACGCGCCGGCCGATCTCGACCGGCTGCACCAGGTGCTGCTCTACCGCGAGCTCGGGTTCCCCCTCGAGGAGGTCACGGCCCTGCTGGACGACCCGTCCGCCGATCCCGCCGAGCACCTGCGCCGGCAGCACCGCCTGCTGCGGGACCGGCTGGAGCGGACGCAGGCGATGGTCGCGGCCGTCGAGAAGGAGATGGAGGCACGCGCCATGGGGATCTCGCTGACCCCGGAAGAGCGGTTCGAGGTGTTCGGCGACTGGCTGCCGGAGGAGTACGCGGCCGAGGCCGAGGAGAAGTGGGGCGGCACCGACGCATGGGCGCAGTCCCAGCAGCGCACCCGCGCCATGACGAAGGAGGACTGGCTGCGGGTCAAGGCCGAGGGCGACGACGTCGAGCGCCGGTTCGCCGAGGCGCTGGCCGCGGGCGCGGCCCCCGACTCGGTGCGGGCGATGGACCTCGCGGAGGAGCACCGGCTGCAGATCAGCCGCAACTTCTACGACTGCCCGCCGGAGATGCACGCCGGACTGGGCCGGATGTACGTCGAGGACGAGCGGTTCACCGCGTACTACGAGCGGATCGCCCCCGGCCTGGCGCAGTACGTGAGCGCCGCCGTCCAGGCGAACGCCGCCCGCCAGGGGTGAACCGCCGGGCAGCCTCAGCCGCGGGTGACGAGCCCCTCGGACACCAGCCAGTCCAGGGCTACCTCGGCGGGTTGCTCGCCGCCGACGTCGACGCGCCCGTTGAGCTCGATCATCACCTCGTCGGTGAGCCGCGGCGTGATCTGCGCGAAGACCTCGGCGATCCCCGGGTTCTCCTCGAGGACGTCGGTCAGCACCACCGGGGCGGCGTTGTAGGCCGGGAAGTAGCCGCGGTCGTCCTCCAGCACGGTCAGGTCGAGAGCCGCGATCCGCCCGTCGGTGGTGAAGACCTCGCCGAAGTTGCACGCGCCGTCGTCGGTCGCGGTGTAGACCGCACCGGTGTCCAGCACCCGCACGTTGTCCCGTGGCACGCCCTGCGGGTCACCGAGCGGGATGCCGTAGGCCTCGAGCATCGGCTCGAACCCGTCGCCGCGGGTGGCGAACTCCGACTCGACGCAGAACGTCCGCTCCTCGACCGGGAGAGCGGCGATGCCGGAGAGGCTGTCGATGCCGCCGAGCTCCTCGACCGCCTCGCTGCGGACGGCGAAGGCGTAGGTGTTGTTCAGCGGAGCCGGCGGCAGCCAGGTGAGCCCGTTGGCCCCGTCGGCCTCGCGCACCGCCTCGTACTGCTCCTCGCTGTCGGGGATGCCCTCCGGCATGCCCAGGTAGTTCAGCCACCCGGTGCCGGTGTACTCCCACTGCACCTCGACCTCGCCGTCGAGCATCGCGGCCCGGGCCGGTGCCGCACCGGGGATGCCGCTGCGGTCGACGACCTCGTAGCCGGCGACCTGCAGGGCGATCTGGGCGATCTTGCCGAGGAGCAGCGCCTCGGTGAAGTTCTTGGTGCCGACGACGATCTCCGCACCGTCGGCGGCGGCGATCGGCTCGATCGAGCCCGGCTGCGCCTCCGGGGTGAAGGTGTTCGCGCTCTCCAGGCCGCAGCCGGTCGCCAGGGCGGTGGACACCAGGAGGGCCGCAGCGGCGCGCGGGGGGCGCATCACAGCCCCCTCGGCCGGGCGACGTGCTCGACCACCCGGCCCAGCCAGTCCACGGCCAGCGCGAGCAGCCCCACGAGCACCGCGCCGCTGATCAGCAGGGAGTCCAGCGACAGGGTGATCCCTGTGTTGATCAGCACGCCCAGCCCGCCGCCGTCGATGAAGGTGGCCAGGGTCGCGGTGCCGACGAGCAGGACCAGGGCGGTGCGCACGCCGGCGAGCAGCACCGGCACGGCCAGCGGCAGCTCCACGCGCAGCAGCACCGCCAGGGCGCTCATCCCCATCCCCCGGCCGGCCTCCACCAGGCGCGCGTCGACGCCCTGGATGCCGACCATGGTGTTGCGCAGCACCGGCAGCGCCGCGTAGACGACGAGCGCGACGACCGTCGTCCCGAAGCCGAACCCCAGCCAGGTGGCCAGCAGCACGAACAGCCCGATCGCGGGGGCGGCCTGCCCGGTGTTGGCCAGCCCGATCACCAGCGGGCTGAGCCGGCGCAGCGGGCGGCGGGTCAGCGCGATGCCGAGCGGGATGGCGATGAGCAGCACGATCACGGCGGCGGCGACGGTCAGGTACAGGTGCTCGCGGATGCTGTTGCCCAGCACGTCCCCGCCGAGCTGCCGGCGCTCGGTGTCACTGAGGTCGGCGGTGAGCCGCCACGCCAGGAACGCGGCGACGCCGAGGACCACGAGCGCCGGTTGCAGCAGCAGAGCGCGCCAGCCGGCGTCCCCTGCGGAGGACGTGCCGGCCTGCCGGGCGGTCTCCTCCGGCGGGTTCGCCTGCGGTGCGCCGTCCGCGTGGCGTTCGGTGGCGGCGGTCATCCGGTGGCCTCCGTGCGGGAGCGCTGGATGGCGGCCATGACGGTCTCCACCGCCATGACGCCGGCGAGGCCGTCCCGCCGTCCGGTCACCACGACACCGCCCTGGCTGGCCGCGAGCATGGTGTCCAGCGCGTCGTTGAGGGTCGAGCGCAGGCCGACGACCGGGAGCCGGTCGTCGACCGTGCGCGGCACCGTCGTCGTCCGGGCCAGCTCGGCCACCGTCGGCCAGCTGATCGGCCGGCCCCGGTCGTCGAGCACGACGACGAAATCGTCACCGGCGGCCCGCGCCGCGGCCACCGCCTCGGCCGACGACGAGCCCGCGACCGCCGTCGTCACCTGCACGAGGTCCACGTCGCCGACCCGGGTGAGGGTGAGCTGCTTGAGCGTGGCGCCCGCGCCGACGAAGTCGGCCACGTAGTCCTCCGCCGGCTCGGCCAGGATCCGCTCGGGGGTGTCGTACTGCACCACCCGCGCCCCGACGTCGAAGACGACGATCTTGTCGCCGAGCTTCACGGCCTCGTCGAAGTCGTGGGTGACGAAGACGATCGTCTTCCCCAGCTCCTCCTGGATGCGCAGCAGCTCGTCCTGCAGCCGCTGGCGGGTGATCGGGTCGACGGCGCCGAAGGGCTCGTCCATCAGCAGCACCGGCGGGTCGGCGGCCAGCGCACGGGCCACGCCGACGCGCTGCTGCTGACCGCCGGAGAGCTCCCGCGGGTACCGGTCGCGGTAGACGGCGGGGTCGAGCCCGACGAGGTCCAGCAGCTCGTCGATCCGGGCGGCGGTGCGCGCCTTGTCCCACTTCAGCATCCGGGGGACCATCCCGACGTTCGTCGCGACGGTCATGTGGGGGAACAGGCCGCCCGCCTGGATCACGTAGCCGATCCGCCGGCGCAGCTGGTCGGCGTCCTGGTCGGTGACGTCCTCGTCACCGAGGTGGATGCGGCCGCTGGTCGGCTCGATGAGCCGGTTGAGCATCTTCAGCAGGGTGGTCTTCCCGCAGCCCGACGGGCCGACGAACATCACCGTCTCGCCCGCGGCGATCTCCAGGGTGACGTCGTCGACGGCCGGCTGCTCCTGCCCCGGGTAGCGCTTGGTGACACCGTCCAGGCGGATCGACACCCCGCTGACGTGCCGGTCGCCGCCCACCGCGGCGGCCGACGGTGCGGATGCGGTCTCAGACACGGATCCCCCTGGGGGTGGTCAGCCGACCTGCCAGCACGAGCAGCAGGTCGAGCACGAGGGCGAGCAGGACGATGGCGATCGTCCCGGTGAGCGCCGCGTTGAGGGCGTTGGCGCCGCCCAGCCGGGAGAGCCCGGAGAAGATCAGCCCGCCGAGGCCGGGCCCGAGGACGTACGCGGCGATGGCGGCGATGCCCATGACCATCTGGGTCGCGACGCGGACCCCGGCGAGGATGACCGGCCAGGCCAACGGCAGCTCCACCCGCAGCAGCGTGGCGGTGCGGGTCATCCCGATGCCGCGCGCCGACTCGACCGTGGCCCGGTCGACCCCCGCGAGGCCCACCACGGCGTTGCGCAGCACCGGCAGCGCCGCGTAGAAGGTCACGGCGATCACCGCAGGGGTGATGCCGAACCCGAACGGCGCCAGCAGGATGCCCAGCAGCGCGAAGGCCGGGATGGTCAGCCCCACCGCCGACACCCCGTTCGCCAGGGCGGTCGCCGTCCGGTTGCGGTACACCAGCACGGCCACCGCGACGCCGATGAGGGAGCCCAGCAGGACGCACTGGACGACCAGGCTGACGTGCTGGACGGCCTGGAAGGCGATGAGCCCGGAACGCTCGGTCACGTACTCCCACATGGGCCGCACCTCTCCGGGCCCTCGGCGGGGCCGTGTCCTCGTCGTCCGGCTCTCCGAGCCATCCACCCGATCGGGCGGGTCAGCGGCGCGCGCACTCCGGGCACGCGGCGACCCACGACGCGCGGTTGTCGACTTTTGCACAGCTCACCGGAGCGGGCCAGCTGGTGATCATGACGGTTCCGTGACAGGCCTGCGGGTCCTGCTGGTCGGGGTGCCACGCCGGTGCCCGCGCGCCGCTCCGCCCCGCCGGCCGGTCACCCCCGCGACGGGACCCCGGGGAGGGAGCGCATCCTGGCGCGGTGGGATGGGTGGTCGCGCGGTTGCAGCAGCCGTGGGTGCAGCGTGCGGTGCGAGCGGCGCTGGCGGCGGGCCTGTCGTGGCAGGTGGCCCTGCTGCTGCCGGGGACCCTGTCCGACTACGCCTACTACGCCCCGCTCGGCGCGGTGATCGCCGTCAGCCCGACCGTCGCGGACTCCGCGTCGGCGGCGTGGCGCAGCCTCCTGGCCATCCTGCTCGGGTTCGCGCTCGCCGTGGGGGTCTACGAGCTCACCCGCGCGGTCCCCAATGCGCTGTCCATCGCGCTGATCGTGCTGCTGGCGATCGTCGTCGAGCAGTGGCGGGCCCTGCGGGAGCAGGCGAGCTGGGTCAGCTTCGCCGCCGTCCTCATGCTCACGGTGGGCACGGCCGATCCGGCCGACTACGCGGTGCGCTACGCCGGGCTCACCTTCCTGGGCGCGGCGATCGGCGTCCTGGTCACCACCGTGCTCTTCCCGCCGCTGCAGCTCACCACGGCCGTCCAGCGGATCCAGGCGGCCCGGGCGCTGGTCGCCGACCACCTGGCGACGATGGCGGCCGCGGTGCGCAGCGGCCAGGTGCCCGCGCCCGACGAGTGGGACGCCCGCGGGACGGAGCTCGACCGCGCCCTGGAGCGGATGCGGCACGCGGAGCTGGTGGTGGAGCGCGCGCGGCGCGCCAATCCGCGGGCGCGGAAGTGGCACGGGACCGCCGCGAGCATCCGGGAGCAGTCACGGGCCCTGGACCGCGTCGCCGTCCTGATCGACGACCTCACCACGCTGGTCGTCGAGTTCCAGCCGCACCGCCGCGGCCTGGACCGCGTGGACGACGGGACCGGCTGGGTGCTGGCCGACGCCCTCGACGGCCTGGCCGGCGTCGTGCGTGTGCCGTACCGCTCCACGGGCACGGGGCCGGATGCGCGCGACCGGGCCGTCGACGACGCGCTCGCCGCGGCGGGGCGGCTCACCGCGCTGGTGCGCGACTCCGCCATCGGCGACGACCAGGGGTTCTTCGCCCTCGGGGCGGTGGCCGTCGGCCTCCGGCGCAGCCTGGCGGCCCTCGATGCGCACCACCACCGGCAGGAGGTGGCGTGAGGGGTCAGACGCGGATCAGCAGCTCCCCGTGCAGCATGCCGAGCCAGCCGTCGTCCGCGGCAGCCCAGCGCAGCCACGCGTCCGCGATCTGCCCCAGCTCCCCCGGCGTCGCCAGCCCGTAGCCGAGCGCCTGCTCGGCGAACGCCGACGCCGTGGCGCGCCCCGCCCACGAACGCCCCCACCACTCCCGCTCGGCGGGGGTGGCGAAGCACCAGGACGACGTCGTCGCCGCGACGTCGCGCAGCCCGGCCGCGTGCGCCCAGGACAGGAGCCGCCGCCCGGCGTCGGGTTCCGCCTCGTTGCGGCGGGCCACCTGCTGGTAGAGCGCCAGCCAGCGGTCCAGCCCCTCGTCGGCGGGGAACCAGGTGGTGGCCGCGTAGTCGACGTCGCGGACGGCGACCAGCCCACCCGGCCGGCAGACGCGCGCCATCTCGCGCAGCGCGGCCACCGGGTCGGTGAGGTGCTGCAGCACCTGGTGGGCGTGGACGACGTCGAACGAGGCGTCGGGCAGGTCCAGCGAGTAGACGTCGCCGACGGCGAAGGTGACCTCGACCCCGGCCCGGCCGGCATGGGCCCGCGCCTCGTCGAGGGGGTCGGCCGAGAGGTCAAGCCCCAGGACCCGGCCCGGCGCCACGCGCGCGGCGAGGTCGGCGGTGATGGTGCCGGGCCCGCAGCCGACGTCGAGCAGGTCGAGGCCGGGACGCAGCGCGGGCAGGAGGTGGGCGGCGGAGTTCTCGGCAGTGCGCCAGCGGTGCGACTGCAGGACCGGCTCGGCGTGCCCGTGCGTGTAGGTGTCCACGGCCACAGTCTGCCCCGGTATCCGGCAGAGTGGAATCAGCATCCTACGAGGCGAGATGCGTGCGTCCTCCCTCGTCGCGACGCGTCCTCCCTCAGCGCCCACGGTGAGGGAGGACGCGCCATGAGCAGGGACCCTGATCGTGGCGGGCCGGTCAGCCCTCGGCGAGCACCTGCTCGGCCACCGGCACCGCGCGTTCGCGGTCGGTGGGCACCAGGCCGATGCGGGTGCGACGGTCCAGCAGGTCCGCCACGGTGCGCGCCCCCTCGTGGCGGACGGCGAACCGCAGCTCCCCCACCGTCTCCGGTCGCCCGGCGACGACCAGCGCCGGCCCGAGCGCCTCGACCGCCGGCGCCTCGGTGCCGTACCGGGCCACCAGCCGCGGCGGCGCGACCAGCCGGTCCAGCGCCACCCGCGGCGCCGCCCCGACGAGCGCCAGCCGCGCGGTGAGCGAGCGGGCCGCGCCCCGGCCGAGCCGCGCCACGACGGCGTCGACCGCCTCCTCGGCCATCGCGCGGTAGGTGGTGAGCTTCCCTCCGACCACGGAGAGGACGGGTCCGTCCCACGCCAGCAGGTGCCTGCGGGAGAGGTCGGCGGTCGCGCTGCCGGGCGCTGCCGACGCGGGCAGCACCAGCGGCCGGTAGCCGGCGTAGGCGCCCACCAGGTCGGCGCGGGTCAGCGGCTCGGCGAGCACGCGGTTCACGGTGTCCAGCAGCTGCGCCACCTCGGCGTCGGACGGCGCCGCGTCGTCGTCGGGCACCGGCCCCTCGACCGGCTCGTCGGTCAGCCCGAGGTAGACCAGCCCGTCGGGCTGCGGCAGGGCGAAGACGTAGCGCGAGCGCGAACCGGGCAGCGGCACCGTCAGCGCCGCCGACGGCGAGCCCAGCCGCACGCCGGGCACCACCACGTGCGAGCCGCGGGAGGGCACGAGCCTGATGCCGGGCGCGAGCCGCTGCGCCCACACCCCGGCGGCGTTCACCACCGCGCCCGCCCGCACGGTGAACGGCCCCTCGTCGGCGTCCACGTGCACGTCCGCGCCGTCGACGGCGGTGACCGCGGCCCCGGTGAGGACGCGGGCGCCGTGCGCGGCCGCCGTCCGGGCCAGGGCGACGACGAGGCGCACGTCGTCGACCAGCTGCCCGTCCCAGAAGACGACGCCGCCCCCGGGTCGCAGGCCCGCGACCAGCCGCCCGGCGTCGGCGGCGCCCACCCGCCGGGTCGGGGGCAGCGACCGCCGCCCGCCCGGCACCGAGACCCTCACCGCGTCGCCCAGCCGCCCGCCCAGCTCGGCGAGGGCGGTGACGTCACGGCCGGCGGCGTCGGGGACGAGGAAGGGCAGCGGGCGCACCAGGTGCGGCGCCGTCGCCCCCATGAGGACCGCGCGCTCGCGGGCGCTCTCCCGCGCCAGCCCGAGCTCGCCGTGCGCCAGGTAGCGCAGCCCGCCGTGCACCAGCTTCGAGGACCACCTGCTGGTACCCGCAGCGAGGTCGGCGCGCTCGCACAGGAGCACCGACAGCCCGCGCGCCGCGGCGTCCAGCGCCACCCCGGCACCGGTCACCCCGCCACCGACGACGACCACGTCGACGGCGGCCCCGGTCACCGCGGCGAGGTCGCGCGCCCGGCGGGCGGGCGAGAGGGAACCGATCACCCGGTCCTCCAGCGCTGCGGCACCGGCAGACTGTAGCCGTGCCCGAGCAGCCGGAACTGACGATCCAGGGCTGGGGCCCGCGCCCCGCCACCGCGGGGGACGAGAGCCCCGACGGCGTCCTGACCAAGGCCGCGCGCCGCTACCTGACCCGCGAGCTCGGCTGGGAGCCGCGGGCCACACCGCCCGCGCCGGTGGAGGGGATCCGGCTGGCGCCCTGCCGCCTGCCCGAGGAGGACCGCACCGCGCTGGCCGGCCTGCTCGGCGAGGACCACGTGCGCACCGACCGCGAGGCGCGGCTGCGGCGGGCCGGGGGCAAGAGCTACCTGGACCTGCTGCGCCGGCGGGAGGGGGACGCCTCCGACGCCCCTGACGCCGTCGCGCTCCCCGGCACGACGGAGGAGACGGCCGCGCTGCTGGCGCTCTGCAGCGAGCGCGGCATCGTCGTCGTGCCGTTCGGTGGGGGCACCAGCGTCGTCGGCGGGCTGGCCGGTGTCGACCCCGACGACCGGCCCGCGCTCGCGGTCGACCTCTCCCGCATGGCGTCGGTGCAGGCGCTGGACGTGCCCTCGTCGCTGGTCACCGTGGGGCCGGGCATGCGCGGGCCGGCCCTCGAGCAGGCGCTGGCCCGCGAGGGGCTGACCCTCGGCCACCTGCCGCAGAGCTGGGAGTTCGCCACGCTCGGCGGCTACGCCGCGACCCGCTCGGCCGGTCAGTCCTCCACCGGCGTCGGCCGGTTCGACGAGCTGGTCGCCGGCCTGACGCTGGCCACGCCGTCCGGGGTGCTGGAGCTCGGCCACCCACCGGCGTCGGCCGCCGGACCCGACCTGCTCGGCCTGGCGCTGGGCTCGGAGGGGACCCTCGGCGTCATCACCGAGCTGACGCTGCGGGTGCGCCCCAAGCCCTCGGCCAGCGCCTACGAGGGCTGGTCGTTCCGCACCTGGGCGGATGGGCTGGCCGCCCTCCAGCAGCTCGCCCGGCACGACCTGCTACCCGACGTCGTCCGCCTCTCCGACGCCGACGAGACCCGCGCCAACCTGCTGATGGCCGCCGGGGCCGGCGCCAAGGCGCTGCGCGGGAGCCTGCGGGCGCGGGGCCGCGCCGAGGGCTGCATGCTCGTCGTCGGCTGGGAGGGCGTGCCCGACCTGGTGCGCGCCCGGGTGCGTGCCGCGTCGTCGGTGCTCCGCGACGGCGGCGCCGTCCGGCTCGGCCGCCGGGTGGGCGACTCCTGGCGCCGGCACCGCTTCGAGGCCCCCTACCTGCGCGACCGGCTCATGGACGGCGGGCTGCTGGTCGAGACGCTGGAGACCGCGGCCACCTGGACGGCGCTGCCGACCGTCTACGACACGACCCGCCGGGCGCTGCAGGAGTCGCTGGCCCGCGGCGGGCACCGTCCGCTGGTGATGGCGCACGTCTCGCACGGGTACGCCACCGGCGCCTCGCTCTACCTCACCGTGATCGCCGACCGGGACGACGCCCTGCCCATCCAGCAGTGGCTCTCCGCGAAGCGTGCCGCCACCGATGCGCTGCTGGCCGCGGGCGGCACGCTCACCCACCACCACGCCGTCGGCGCCGACCACCGGCCGTGGCTGGAGCGCGAGGTGGGACCGCTCGGCGTCGAGGTGCTGCGGGCGGTCAAGCAGCGGCTGGACCCGCAGGGCATCTGCAACCCCGGCGTCCTGCTCCCCGACTGAAACGTCCTCCCGCCGGGATCAGGGGACCTGATCGGGGCCACCCCGCCCGGTCACCAAGGGAGGCGCGACGGCGCCGCGGACCGGGTCAGGGGTCCGCGACGCCGGGAGGGCCGGGGTCAGGGGCCCGCGAGCCGTGGACGACCTCTCAGAAGGCGTGGCCGAACGAGAAGACGCGCTCGGGGTCGACCGCCGCCTTCAGCTCGGCCAGCCGCTGGTGGACACCGGGCGGGTAGGCCGCGGCCACCTCCCCGGGACCGGAGACGTCCCCGAGGAAGTTGGTCAGGCACCCCGGGGACTTCCACGGCGCCATCGCGGCGAGGACGCCGCGCCCGACGGCCGGCACGATCGCGGCCAGCTCGGGCACGCCCGGCCCGAGCACCAGCATCGACGGGGCCGTGGCCGGTGGCCTGGACGGCGACGCGCATGCCGCGGGCGACGGCCCAGGAGACGGCGGCGGCGACGTCGGCGGCGCACGTGGCACCGACGGCGACCGCCGGGGTGTGCTGCACCGCCACGTTCCAGGTGGTCACCTCCGCGGCCAGCCCGTCGTCGCCGGCGGCGTAGACGGGGCCGTGGACCAGGCCGCGGAGCTCGTCCACGTCTGCCGCGGGGAAGGGCGGGACGAGGCTGTCGACGGCCGCCGCGTCCAGGAGGGCGACGGGCTGCTCGGGCTCGCGGGGGAGCTCGGTGAGGGACATGCGGATTCCTCTTCGCTGCCGCGGCGGTCACCGCGGGTGGGGCACCGCGGTCGGGCCGCGGCTTCTCGGGACGGGAGGAGCGTGCGCGGCCCCGCTTGCCGGGCACTTGGAGCCGACTTGGACGCCGGCTTGCAGCGGGTCGCGGTCCGCGGCGGCGCACGGAAAGGGGTCCCGCCGGGGCTGCCGCGCTGGGAGCATCCGCCGCGTGCGCTTCCGAGTCCTCGGGCCGCTCGAGGTCACCGGTCCCGACGGCCGTCCCGTCGACGTGGGCGGGGCCAAGCCCCGGGCGCTGCTGACCCTGCTCCTGGCCGACGCCGAGCGGGTCGTCGGCATCGACCGCATCGTGAGCACGCTGTGGGGCGAGGAGCCGCCGCCGACGGTCACCGGCACCCTCCAGGCGTACATCTCGCACCTGCGGCGGGTGCTGGAGCCCGACCGCGGGCCGCGCGAGGCACCGACCGTGCTGATCACCCGACCCCCGGGCTACCTGCTGCGCGCCGGCGCCGACGACCTGGACCTCCTCGGCTTCACCCGGCTGATCGAGGACGGCGACCGCGCGGTGGCCGACGGCGCTCCCGCGCGCGGGGTGGCCCTGCTGGACGAGGCACTGGGCCTCTGGCGCGGCGAGCCGCTGGCCGAGCTGGGTGACCTGCCCGCGGCCGCGAGCGAGCGGCTGCGGCTCACCGAGCTGCACGTGCGCGCCCGGGAACGGCGCTGCGACGCGCTGCTGGCGGTCGGCCGCCCGGAGGCCGCCGTGCCCGACCTGCAGCACCTGGTGGCCGAGCACCCGCTGCGCGAGCGGCTGTGGGCCCGCCTGGTCACCGCCCTGTACGCCGCCGACCGGCGGGCCGAGGCCCTGGACGCCTGCCGCCGGTGCGCCGGGCTGCTGCGCGACGAGCTGGGCATCGACCCAGGGCCGGAGCTCCGCGACCTCGAGCAGGCGGTGCTGCGGCAGGACCCGCGCCTGCTGGAGCGGCTGCCCCGGCCGGTGCTGCCGCCGGCGCCCCGTCCCGCACCGAGCACCTCGGCCGACGCGCTGGTCGGCCGGCGGGCGGAGCTCGACCAGGTGCGGGCGGTCGCCGAGCGGGTGGCGGGCGGGCGGTCCGCCGTCGTCGTGGTGGAGGGCGAGGCCGGCATCGGGAAGACCCGGCTGGCCGGGGCGATCGCCGACGGCGCCCGGCTGCTGGGGTGGCCGGTGGCGTGGAGCCGGTGCGCCGACGACACCGGTGCGCCGGCCCTGTGGCCGTGGACCCAGGTGCTCGAGCAGCTGGACCAGCCCGAGCTGGTCCCCGACGCCGCCACACCCGGCGACGACGCCGACGCCGCCCGCTTCCGGCTGTTCCAGGACCTGCGCGCCCGGCTCACGGCAGCGGCGTCCCGCCCGGTGCTCGTCGTCCTCGAGGACCTGCAGGGCGCCGACACGACGTCGGTGCAGCTGCTCGGGCTGCTCGTCCGCCACCTCCCCCGCGCGCCGGTGTTCCTCGTCGTCACCGCGCGGACCGTCGGGGAGCCGCTGCCCGAGGCCGTCGCCGACTGCCTCGCCCGGCTGGCTCTCGAGCCCGCGGCCACCTGCCTGCGGCTGCGCGGCCTGGACGCCGACGACGTCGCCGCGCTGCTCACCGCTCAGCTGGGCTCTCCCGGCGACCGGGCGCTGGCCGCTGCCGTGCACGACCGCACCGGCGGCAACCCGTTCTTCGTCGTCGAGCTGTCGCGCTGGATGCTCGGCGCCCACGACCGCCACCTGGAGGACGTCCCGGTGCCGCCGTCGGTCGGGGAGGTGCTGCGCACGCGCCTGGCCCGGCTGCCCGCGGGCGCCCGGGAGGTGCTCGAGCTGGCCGCGGTCGCCGGCCGCGAGGTGCCCCTGGCCCTGCTGGAGGCGGCCGGCACCGCCGTCGACGACGCGCTGACCGCGATGGACTCCGCCCTCGCCGTCGGCCTGGTGGGCGAGGGCGGGCGGCCCTGGAGCTGGCGGTTCGCCCACGCGCTGGTGCAGGAGGTGCTGGCCGGCGACCTGCCCGCGCTGCGGCGGGCCCGGCTGCACGCCCGCGTCGGCGAGGCGCTGGAGCGGCAGCTCGCGACGTCCACGGACGACGGGGTCGTGGAGCGGCTGACCCACCACTTCGTCGCGGCGCTCCCGGTGGTGGGGTCCGGCCCTGCGCTGCTCTACCTGGGCGCGGCGGCCCGCGCCGCCCGGGCCCGGCTGGCCCACGGCGAGGCCGCCGCGCACGGCCGGCGCGCCCTGCAGCTGCTCGACCCGGAGGCGCCGGACGCCGCCCGCACCCGGCACGACCTGCTCACCGCGCTGGGCGGCGACCTGCTGCGGAGCGGCCAGCTCACCGAGGCGCGCGAGGTGGTGGCCGAGGCGATCTGCCTGGCCCGCCAGCTCGACGACCGGGAGTGCCTGGCCGAGTCCGCGGCGGTCTGGGGCAGCGTCACGCTGTGGAACTGGCGGCCGCACGGGGTGGTCGACGAGGACATGGTCGCCGTCCTCGAGGACCTGCTCGCCGAGCGCCCCGACGGCGATGACCCCACCACCGCCCGGCTGCTCGGCACGCTGGGCGTCGAGCTCGCCTTCGGCCCGGACGACCGCGGGGTGCAGGCGGCCCGGCGCGCGATCGCGATGGCCCGCCGGATCGGCGATCCGGAGCTGCTCGGGCGCACGCTCAACAACTTCAGCCTGGCGGTGTGGGGGCGGCCCCGGGCGGCCGAGCTGCGGCTCGCCGCGGCCGACGAGTCGCTGGAGCTCGCGGGGCGCGGGCTGCCGCGGCGCACCGAGTTCCTGGCGCACCTGCACCGGGCGGCGATCCGGCTGCACCTGGGCGACCTGGCCGGCTTCGAGGCCGACCACGCCCAGGCGCGGCGGCTGGCGGTCTCGCTCAGCGGCCCCGAGGTCCGCCCGCACGTGCTGTGGCAGGCCGGCGGGCTGGCCTGGCTGCGCGGCGACGCCGCCCGCGCGGAGGAGCTGACCACCGAGGCGTACGAGCTGTTCCGGCGGGTCACCCCGCACGCCCGGCACGCCTACGCGGCGCACCAGTTCACCCTGCGGCGGGCCGACCACCGCGAGGCGGACGCGCTGCCGCTGCTGGTGGAGACCGGTGACGAGGGCAACCCGCTGCTGCAGGAGATG
Organism: Blastococcus sp. SYSU DS0533; assembly: GCF_054050775.1. NCBI lineage: Bacteria > Bacillati > Actinomycetota > Actinomycetes > Geodermatophilales > Geodermatophilaceae > Blastococcus > Blastococcus sp. SYSU DS0533. The sequence goes on from NZ_JBJGZZ010000009.1 coordinate 127,478, forward strand.
GCGGTGCTCGCCGCGGCGGAGTCCGGTGACGTCGCCGAGGCCCGGCGGCTGCGCGCCCGCTGGGGCCGCACCCTCGTCCGGGACTGGGCCAGCGACGTCGCCCTGTACCTGCAGGCCGAGAGCTCGCTGTGGCTGGGCGACGAACCCGACTGGGCGACGGCGCTGGCATCGCTGCTCCCCTACCGCGGCCGGCAGGCGGTGCTCGGGACGCCCTCGCTCACCCTCGGCGCCTACGACGAGCTGCTGGGCCGGATCGCCGAGCGGCTCGGCGACGAGGCCGGCGCCCGGCGGTGGTGGACCGCGGCCTGGAAGGAGGGCGGACTGGTCGGCTCACCGCACCAGGTCGCGCTGGCCGAGTCGCACCTGCGCCGGGTCGCCGCCGAGCCGAGCCCCGCCTGACCCCCGGCGGGGGAGGTCCGGGCGTGCGCACCCCCGTCCTCCCCCACCGTGGCGCGTCTCCCGCAGCGTCTGCGGTCAGGGAGGACGCTCGATGATCAGGTCACCTCGTCATCGCCGGGCGCCCGCTACGCCGTGGTGGCGATCCCGCCGTCGACGGGGATCACGGCGCCGGTGACGTAGGCGCCCGCCCGCGAGGCGAGGTAGACGACGACGCCCGCCATGTCGTCGGGGCGGCCGATGCGGCCCAGCGGCGACTTCGCGGCGATCTCGGCCCCGAAGGCGTCCAGCGTGGCGGCCATCATCTTCGACTCGAACGGCCCGGGGGCGACGGCGTTGACCGTGATCCCCTTGGGCCCGAGCTCCTTGGCCAGCACGCGGGTGAGCTGGTGCAGGCCGGCCTTGCTGGCCGCGTAGGAGTACGTCGGCATCGGGTTGACGTGCAGGCCGTCGATGCTGCCGACGTTGACGATGCGCGCCGGGTCACCCTCGGTCGCCGCGGCCTCCAGCTTCGGCAGGAACGCCCGGGTGAGGAAGAACGGCGACTTCAGGTTCAGGTCGAGCAACTTGTCCCAGGCCGACTCGGGGAAGGTCTCCAACGGCTCGCCCCAGGTGGCGCCGGCGTTGTTGACCAGCACGTGCACCCGCTCCTCGGCGCGGCCCACCTCCTCGGCCAGGCGCTTGCACTCGGCCTCGGTGGAGAGGTCGGCCGGGATGGAGACGACGGTGCCGAACTCGGCGAGCTCCGCGGCCGCGGCCTCGCCGGCCTCGGCCTTGCGGGAGCTGATGTAGACCTTCGCCCCCGCCTGCAGCAGGCCCCGGGCCATCATCAGGCCGATGCCGCGGGTGCCCCCGGTGACCACAGCCACCTTGCCGGTCAGGTCGAACAGGTCCACGGGTACCTCCGGTTCGGGCGTCGCGGCGCCGTCGTCGGCACCGACCCCGGCACCCTAACGAGGCGGGGAGAGCTCGCCACGGCGCCGTCCCCGCCGACCTGTGCCAGCCTGGCGGTCGTGATCGGATCCGCCGCGACCCCGGGGGCCACCAGCGAGGTCGGCCCGCTGCGCACCGTGGTGCTGCACCGGCCCGGCCCCGAGCTGCGCCGGCTGACGCCGCGGAACAACGACCAGCTGCTGTTCGACGGCGTCCCGTGGGTGGCGCGCGCGCAGGAAGAGCACGACGCGTTCGCCCAGGCCCTGCGCGACCGCGGCGTCGAGGTGCTGCACGTGGCCACGCTCCTGGCCGAGGTGCTCGCCGTCCCCGCCGCCCGGGACGAGCTCGTCACCGCCGCCGTCGACGACCCCCGGCTCGGCGCCACCCTGCAGCGCGACGCCACGCGGCACCTGGCCTCGCTGGCCCCCGAGGACCTGGCGACGGCGCTGATCGCAGGCGTGGCGCACGAGGAGCTGCGCGGCTCCGGCCTGGCCTACCAGCTCATGGACCGCTCCGACTTCGTCGTCCCCCCGCTGCCCAACCTGCTGTTCACCCGCGACTCGTCGGTGTGGATCGGCGACGAGGTGGCGGTGACCTCCCTCGCCATGCCCGCGCGGCACCGGGAGAGCACGATCACCGCCGCGATCTACACCCACCACCCGCGGTTCGCCGGGGCCCGGCAGCTGTACGGCCCGGAGCTGGAGCACCTCGAGGGCGGGGACGTGCTGCTGCTGGCCGAGGGCGTGGTGGCCGTCGGCGTGGGCGAGCGGACGACGCCCGGCGGCGCGGAGCGGCTGGCCCGCCGGCTGTTCGCCCGCGGGCTGGCGCACACCGTGCTCGTCGTCCCGATCGCGCAGGAACGGGCCACGATGCACCTGGACACGATCGCCACGATGGTCGACGTCGACGCGATGGTCATGTACCCGGCGGTGGCGGACTCGCTGGTCGCCTGGACGGTGCGTGCGCCCGAGGGCTCCGCGCCGGAGGACGCCGACACCACCGACCTCGACGTCACCGGGCCCGAGCCGTTCGTCCGCGCGGCCGCCCGGGCGATGGGCATCGACAGGCTGCGGGTGATCGACACCGGGCTGGACCCGGTCACCGCCGAGCGCGAGCAGTGGGACGACGGCAACAACACCCTCGCCCTGGCCCCGCGCCTGGCGGTGGCCTACGAGCGCAACACCGTCACCAACGCCGCGCTCGAGGCGGCCGGCATCGAGGTGGTGCGCATCGCGGGCTCCGAGCTCGGCAGCGGCCGGGGCGGCCCGCGCTGCATGTCCTGCCCGGTCTCCCGCGACCCCCTCTGACCCGATCCGGCCTTCCGTGCTCATGGCGCCGGTCGGGGGACTCCCCGCTGCAGGGGCGCCGCCGCGTTGATCCCGGCCACTACGCTGCCAACCCTCCGCGCCGGGCCCGGCGCCTCGGGGAAGGGACGGCTCGGTGGCGACGACGGGGACGGCGCGCAGGACGGGGCGGATCGCGGGGATCGGCGGCGGGCTCGTCGGCTACCTGGTCTTCGTCGAGTTCACCAGCGGCGTGCTGCAGGGCTACTACATCCCGCTGCTCACCGACATCGCCCGCTACCTGGGCGTCAACGACGCCGACGTCAACTGGCTCGAGGCCGCCCAGCTGGTGCTCTCGGCGATCGCCGTGCCGGTGCTCGCCAAGCTGGGCGACCTGCACGGGCACCGCCGGGTGCTGCTGTGGTCGGCGGTCGCCACGGCGCTGGCCACGGTCGCGCTGGCGTTCGCCACGAGCTTCCCGGTCTTCCTGGTCGCCTGGGCGCTGCAGGGCCTCTACGTCGTCTGGCTTCCGCTGCAGGTGGCGCTGATCTGGGACCGGTCGCGCCGCACCCCCGGGGCCGCGAGCCAGACCCGCCGCGCGACCGGCCTGATCGTGGCCGCGCTGCAGGCCGGGGCGATCGCGGGTGCGCTGGGCGGCGGCCAGATCGGGCAGAGCCTCGGCGACCACCTGTGGCTGGTGCTGGTGCTGCCCGCGGTGCTGGTCGTCGGCGTCTGCCTGGTCGTCGCCTTCCGGGTCCCCGAGAGCGAGGACCGCACCGGCGGCACCGTGGACGCGACCGGCGTCGCCCTGCTCAGCGTGATCCTGCTGGTGATCACCGGCGGGCTGAGCTTCGTCCGGCTCAACGAGGGCGCGCTGTGGCCGTGGGCGGTGGCCGCGGTCGGCCTCCTGCTCGTCGTCCCGTTCGTCGCCTACGAGCTGCGCCAGGACGACCCGCTGGTGGACTTCCGCGTGCTCCGCAGCCCCGCGATGTGGCCGGTGCAGCTCACCGCCGGGCTGTTCGGGGTCAGCGTGCTCGGCGCCCAGGGCCCGCTCTCCACCTACGCCCGCACCGACCCGGCGGTCTACGGCTACGGGCTGGGCCTCACGACCAGCGAGGTCTCGGTCGTCATCGGCGCCTACGTCATCTCCATGCTGGTGGGCGCGAGCCAGTTCTCCCGGGTGAGCCGGCGCACGACCCCGCGGAGCACCCTGATCGGCGCGGCGACCCTCACCGGCACCGGCTACCTGCTGCTGGTCCCCTTCCACGACACGCTGGCCCAGATGCTCACCTGCATCGCGATCGCGGGCCTCGGCTCGGGCGCCTTGGTGGCGGCGCTGCCCGCCGCGGCCGCGGCCGCCGCACCGGTGGGCCGCACCGCGGTCGCGACCGGCCTGACCAACACGACGAAGGTGATCGGCGGGTCGTTCGCCTCGGCGGCGTTCGCGCTCGCGCTCGCCTCCAACGTCCCGTTGCTGGCCGACGGGTCGGCGGGCACCGCCGGTTCGCTGTCCGGTTACATCACCGTGTGGGTGATCTGCGGGACGACGGCGCTGCTGGCGGCAGTGGCGCTGCTCGTGGTGCCGCGGCTGGCCTTCTCCGACCCCGCCGTCCCCGAGACCGCCGAGGAGTCCCGAGCATGAGGCGCGCGCTGGCATTGGCCGCGACGGGGGCCGCCGCCGCGGCCGCCACGACGACCGCCCGCCGGGTCGCCCGTTTCCGGCCGGTGGCGCATCCGGCCGAGCCCGTCGACCTCTCCGGCCTGGACGCCGACGGCGCGGCGCAGCGGCTCGCCGAGCTCATCCGCATCCCGACGGTCTCCTCGCGCGACCCCGGCCAGGTGGACACCGCGGCCTTCCAGACCTACCGCGGACGGTTGGCCGAGCTGTACCCGTGCACCCACGGGGCTCTCGAGCGCGAGGTCCTCGGCGACGGCGCGCTGCTCTACCGCTGGCGGGGCAGCACCGACGAGCCGCCGCTGGTGCTCATGGCGCACTACGACGTCGTCCCGGTCGCCGGCCAGGAGTGGAGCCGCGACCCGTTCTCGGGGCTGGTCGAGGACGGCTACGTGCACGGCCGCGGCGCCATCGACGACAAGGGCTCGATGGTGGCGATCCTCGAGGCGGTCGAGGCGCTGGTGGACGAAGGCTTCACGCCCCGGCGCGACGTCTACCTCTCCTTCGGCGACGACGAGGAGATCGCCGGCGTCGGGGCGCGGCTCGCCGTGGAGGCGTTCACCGCCCGCGGCATCCGGCCCTGGGCGGTGGTCGACGAGGGCGGCGCCGTGGTGAGCGGGATGTTCCCGGGCGTGCCGGGGCAGGTCGCCGTCGTCGGGCTGGCCGAGAAGGGGCTGCTGGACGTCGAGCTGGTCACCACCGACGCGGGTGGGCACGCCTCCTCCCCCGCCCGTGGCGGTGCGCCGGCGCGGCTGGCGAAGGCGATCCTCGCCCTGGAGGACGACCCGTTCCCCGCGCGGCTGCACGACGTCGTCCTCGGCATGATCGATGCCGTCGGCCGGCAGGCCCCTCTCGGCTACCGGGCGCTGTTCGCCCACGCCGCCCAGCTGCGCCCCGTGCTCGCGTCGGTGCTGGCGCGGGCGGGCCGCGAGGCCGGCGCCATGGTGCGGACGACGGTGGCGGTCACCCGGCTGGAGGGGAGCAGGGCGGCGAACGTGCTGGCCACCCGCGCGCTGGCGCACCTGAACATCCGGATCGCGCTGGGCGAGAGCGTGCAGTCGACGGTGGAGCGGCTGCACCGCGTCATCGACGACCCGTCGGTGGAGGTCCGGGTCGTGTCGGGCAACGACCCGTCGCCGGTCTCGCGGGCGGACAACGAGGCGTTCGCGCTGATCAGCGCGGCGGCGCGGGCGACCTACCCCGACGCCGTCGTCGCGCCGTACGTGATGGTGCAGGCCAGCGACGCCCGGCACTTCAGCCAGATCTGCGACAGCGTCTACCGGTTCATGCCCTTCGACCTGAGCCGCGAGGAGCTGTCGGCGCTGCACGCCGCCGACGAGCGCATCTCGATCGCCGCCCTGCACCGCGGCGCGGGGTTCTTCCGGCACCTGGTCCGCAGCGTCTGAGGGGCGCCAGGACGCCCGGCACCGGCCCTGACGCCGGCGCTCTGCCCCGGGTCACGGACTCCCGGGCGCTCGCTCCGGCGCCGAGCTCCCGCCCCCGCCACGGTGCCCCGACGCAGTCGCTCTCTGCCCACACCCGCAGGGCAGAGGGCGACTGGGCCCGACCCACCCCTGCCGGGCCACCGGCGACCCGCCCGCACGTCGTCGTCGCACGGCGAGCGCCCCGGGGGAGGACTCGGCGGCGAGTGCACCGGCAGCCGTGTCGGGCGCGGCCGGCGGCGTGCCGTCCCCGGCCCCCGGGTGCCGGCGGTAGCTCTCCACGGGCGGCGCCCTACCCGGTCCGGGCCTCGCCATGCCGGGTCCCGCGCCCGGCGCTGCCGGACGCGGGACCCGGCGGTCAGCGCAGGGTGATCTGGCGCGACAGCAGGCCCGCTCGGGCGCGCCGCTCGTCGGCGGTCAGCGGGGCGGTCTCGGCGAGCGCCTTCTCCAGCCGGGCCTGGAACTCGGTGGCGGGGCCGACCCAGTCCGCGGCGGGGACGTCGGCGGGGAGGTCCCACACCGGGACGACGAGCCCGTGCGCCCGGAAGGCCCCGGCGTACCGCGTGCCCTCCCCCAGGAGTATCTGCTCCGCGGCGGAGAGGCGGGCCAGCGCGTCCAGGAGCTGCTCCTCCTTCTCCGCCCGCACCCAGCGCAGGTGCGCCCGCTCGTTGCCCGGGCGCACCCAGTACGCGGCCTCCAGGCCTTCCAGCCGCACCGTGGGCAGGATCGCCTCGTTCGCCTGCGCCAGGCCGGCGCGCGCCTGCGGGTTGGGGTCGGTGCCCTCCAGCCAGAAGTCGAAGGTGTCGTGCACGGTCACCTCCAGCGGCGCGGTGAGGTCCAGGACCTCCTGCAGCCGCGGGCCCGCCGACCCGGCGCCGCCGATCGGGCCCGGGTCCACGGGCGCACCCGCGGGGGCCTCCAGCGCCGCGGCGATCGCGGTGCCCAGGTCACGGCTGACGTCGTCCGACGAGGTCGCCAGCTGCGCACCGACCAGGATCTGGCCGTTCGCGCGCACCAGACCAGGAGCACCCCCGGGCAGCACGCTGGCCAGGGTCAGCTCGCGGCCGTCGGCCGAGCGGAGCGTCGCCGTCGCCGCCGGGACCAGCTCCCGCAGCGCCACCCAGTCGGCCTCGCCGGGCAGGCCCTCGAACGGCCGCGTGACCGGCGGGGCGTACCCCGAGCCGTGGCAGTGCTTGTAGCGGCGGCCCGACCCGCAGGGGCAGGGCGCCTTCGGGTTGACGCCACCCTCGGCGACGGGAGCGGTGGCGGTGGAGCGCTTGCGGGAAGCCATGCGTGCAGCCTAAGCGGCCCCCTCGCGGGGGCTCGGCACGAGCAGGCGAGTGCCGGGGGGCGAGGGGGTCCTCCTAAGGTCGGCGGCGTGACCGTGTCCGTCGACGCGCTCGACCTCCGCGCCCCGTCGTTCGTCGCCGACCCCTACCCCGCCTTCGCGCGGGCCCGCGCCCAAGCGCCGGTGCAGTGGCACGAGGGGCTGGGCCTGTGGCTGGCGCTCACCCACGCCGAGTCCAACGCCGTGCTGCGCGACCGGCGTCTCGGTCGCATCTGGCGGGACAGGGAGCCGGCCGAGCGCTTCGGCAGCTTCAACCTGATCCACCGCAACGCCATCCTGGAGATGGAGCCGCCGGACCACACCCGCCTGCGGCGGCTCATCACCAGCGCGTTCGCCCGCGGGCACGTGGAGCGGCTGCGGCCGTGGGTGGAGGAGCTCGCCGGACGGCTGGCCGGCGAGCTGGTCGAGCGCTCCGCCGGATCGGAGCCGGTCGACCTGCTCACCGGCATGGCCGAGCAGCTGCCGGTCGCGGTCATCGCCGAGCTGCTGGGGGTGCCCGAGACCGACCGCCCGCTGCTGCGGCCGTGGTCGAACGCGATCGTGAAGATGTACGAGTACGGGCGGACGGCGGCCGTCGAGGAGGCGGCCGAGCGAGCGGCGGACGAGTTCGTCACCTACCTGCGGCAGCTCGCCGCCGAGCGGCGCACCGCCCCCGGCGAGGACCTGCTCTCCCACCTGGTCTCGGTGCGGGACAGCGACGGCGACAAGCTCACCGAGGACGAGCTGGTCACCACCTGCATCCTGCTGCTCAACGCCGGCCACGAGGCGACCGTCAACGTCACCGGCAACGGGATGCTCGCGCTGCTGCGCCACCCCGACCAGCTGGCCGCCCTGCGCGAGGACCGCTCCCTGCTGCCCGCGGCGCTGGAGGAGCTGATGCGCTTCGACCCGCCGCTGCAGCTGTTCGAGCGCACCGCCACCGCCGACGTCGAGATCGGCGGCGTCAGGGTGCGCGAGGGTCAGAAGATCGCGGCCCTGCTCGGCGCGGCCAACCACGACCCCGCCGTCTTCACCGCCCCCGAGACGCTGGACGTGCGGCGCACCGACAACCCGCACATCGCCTTCGGGGCGGGCGTCCACTTCTGCATCGGGGCGCCGCTGGCCCGGGTGGAGCTGCAGGCCACGTTCGGCGCGCTGCTGGAGCGGACGTCGGTGCTGGAGCTCGGCGGGGAACCGGTGCGCCGCCCCGAGTTCGTCATCCGCGGCCTCGAGACGCTCCCCGTCGTCCTCGGCCGCTGACCGCGACGCCGCCGTCCTCCCTCACCGCGCGGCGTCCTCCCTCACCGCACACAACGAGGACGGACGCTCGATGACCAGGTGGGCTGATCGTCGCAGCAGCAGTAGAAGGTGAGCGCGGTCACTGGCAGGATCCGGCCATGCGCGGCTTGATGCAGGACTACCCCCTCACGATCGACTCGATCTTCCGGCACGTCGAGCAGCACTACGGCGACGGGACGATCGTCACCAACAACCCCGGCGGGGTGACGCGAGCGACCTACGCGGAGTGGGCGGAGCGCACCCGCAAGCTGGGCGGCGTCCTCGACACCCTGGGCATCAGCGCCGACGGGCGGGTCGGCACCTTCGGCTGGAACAGCCAGCGGCACCTGGAGCTCTACTTCGCCGCGCCGTGCACCGGCCGCGTGCTGCACACCCTCAACGTCCGGCTGTTCCCCGAGCAGCTGACCTACATCGCCAACCACGCCGAGGACGAGGTCGTCTTCGTCGACCGCACCGTGCTGCCGCTGCTCTGGCCGCTGATCGACACGATGAAGACGGTCAAGCACGTCGTGGTCATGGACGACGGCGGCGACAACGAGATCCCCGACGATTCCCGGGTGCTCGACTACGAGACGCTGCTGGCCGACGCCCAGCCGGTCGAGTTCGCCGTCACCGACGAGTGGCGGGCCGCCTCGATGTGCTACACGTCCGGCACCACGGGCAACCCCAAGGGCGTCGTCTACTCGCACCGCTCGACGTTCCTGCACACCATGGGCGTGATGGCGCCCAACGCCTTCGGCCTCGGTATCAACGACGTCGCGATGCCGGTCGTCCCGATGTTCCACGCCAACGCCTGGGGCATCGCGCAGGCCGCCCCGGCCGCCGGCGCCTCGCTGGTCATGCCGGGCGCGCTCATGCAGCCCGAGGCCCTGGCGAAGCTGATCGTCGACGAGGGCGTCACCTTCACCGCCGGTGTCCCGACCATCTGGCAGGGCGTGCTGCCGCACCTGGCCGGCAAGCCGCACAAGCTCCGCGACATCGGCTGCGGCGGCTCCGCGGTGCCCAAGGCGCTGAGCGAGGCCTACCGCGAGCAGGTCGGCATCCCGATCCTGCAGGCGTGGGGCATGACCGAGACCCACCCGGTCGCCTCCTCCGGCGTGCTGCCCAAGCGCTACCAGGACGCCGACGACGAGACCAAGGCCACCCAGCGCGCCCGCGCCGGCATCCCCTTCCTCGGCGTCGAGGCCCGCATCGTCGACTCCGACACCCTCGAGCCGCAGCCGTGGGACGACAAGGCCACCGGCGAGCTGCAGGTGCGCGGCCCCTGGTGCGCGCAGGACTACTACAACCCCGACGCCGGCGTGGAGCTCACCACGGCCGACGGCTGGATGAAGACCGGCGACGTCGCCGCCATGGACGCCTTCGGCTCGATCCGCATCGCCGACCGCACCAAGGACCTGATCAAGTCCGGCGGCGAGTGGATCAGCTCGGTGGACCTGGAGAACGCGATCATGAGCCACCCGAAGGTGAAGGAGGCCGCGGTCGTCGGCATCCCGCACCCGAAGTGGGACGAGCGCCCGCTGGCCTGCGTCGTGCTCAAGGAGGGCGAGGAGGCGACCGGGGAGGAGATCCTCGAGCACCTCAAGCCGCTGGTGGCCAAGTGGTGGATGCCCGACGCCGTCGAGTTCATCGACGAGGTGCCCAAGACCAGCGTCGGCAAGTTCTCCAAGAAGGACCTGCGCAGCCGGTTCGCGGAGTACGAGCTGAAGAGCTGATCCCCGGTGGCGGGCGCGGTGGAACCGCGCCCGCCACCGGACCCGTCATGCTCTCCAGAGGACGACTTCCGGAGGGCGAGTGGAGCGGGACGAGGCGTTCACGCGGTACGTGGACGAGCGCTGGCCGGTGCTCGTCCGGTCCGCGGTGCTGCTCGGCTGCGCCCGACCCGAGGCCGAGGACCTGGTGCAGACGGCGCTGGTGCGCTGCTACGTCGCCTGGGACAAGGTCGGCAGCGCGGCCAACCGGGACGCCTACGTCTACCGGGTGCTGGTCAACTGCCACCACGACAGCCGCCGCCGGCGCTGGTGGGGCGAGCGGCCGACCGCCGAGGTGCCCGACGTCGCCACCGACGACGGCACCGCGCAGGTGGACGACGCCGACGCCGTCCGCCGGGCGCTGGCGCGGCTGAGCCCGGCGCACCGCGAGGTGGTCGTGCTGCGCTACTACGCCCACCTGGGCGAGCAGCAGATCGCCGACGCGCTGCGCATCGCACCGGGCACGGTGAAGAGCCGGCTCTCGCGCGCGCTGACCCAGCTGCAGGCGGATCTGGACGTCGCCGAGCTGCGGGGAGGGAGGGCATCGTGACCGATCGGGAGACCTCGACGTTGCTGGGGGAGCTGGCCGACCGGGTGCCGGTCGGCCCCGCACCCGTGGGGCGGCTGCTGAAGGCCGGCCGCCGGGCGCGCCGGCGCCGGACCGCCGGCGTCTCGCTCGCCGTGGCCGCGGGCGTGGCGGTGGTGGCCGGCGGTGTGGTCACCGTCGTCGACCTGCCGGACGGGCAGGGAGGCGGCGCCGGCTCGGCTGCGGCCCTGAGCGCCGAGGAGCAGCGGGAGGGCGGTCCGGAGGCGGCCGACGCCGCCCCGGGCACCGGCATGCCGCCGGCGGACGGCGGGGAAGACCCCGGGACGGCGGCCGGCAGCGAGCTCTCGCAGCTCGCCGGGGACCCGACCGCCGGGCGCACCGGGCCGCTCGACAGCACCCCCACGAGCTCCTGCGCCGTCGAGTACAGCCCCGCCGCGCTCAGCAAGCAGGAGTTCGCCTTCGCCGGCGCGGTGGTGGACATCGGGCCCGCCGTGACGACCCGGCCGGGCGCGCCGGGTCCGCCGGAGGACCTGGTCGGGGTCACCTTCGCCGTGCAGGAGTGGTTCTCCGGCGGATCGGGGGAGACGGTGACCGTGGACCTCCCGGCGCCGTACGACCCGGTCGCGGGCAGCAGCACGCCGGGGCCGGTCTACGGCGTCGGGTCGCGCCTGCTGGTCAGCGGCGCCGACCGGTGGGAGGGCTCGCCGCTGGAGCCGATCGCCTGGCTGTGCGGCTTCACCCGCTACTACGACGAGGAGACCGCGGCCGCCTGGCGCTGACGAAGGACCCCGTCCTCCTCACCGCTCGCCGGCTCGCGGCGAGCCTCGGGACGGGGCCTAGCGGACGAAGGGTTCCTCGCCGGTCTCGCTGACCATCGGCTTGCCGGCGGCCTGCCACTCCCCCATGCCGCCACCGACGTTCACCGCGTCGAAGCCGTTGGCGTTCAGCCAGGCGGCAACCCGTGCCGAGCGGCCGCCGCCGCGGCAGGTGACGTAGAGCGGGTCGCCCTCGGGGAGCTCGTCGAGCCGGGCCGGGACGTCGCCCATCGGGATGTGGGTGGCCCCCTCGATGTGGCCGTGCACCCACTCGTCGTCCTCGCGGACGTCGAGGACCACGGCGTCCTCGGGCAGCTCGGAGGCGGGCACGGTCGGGACCTGCTGCGGCATCACACCCCCATCGTGGCACGGGCACCGGATGCGCGACCGGTGCGCGCGGCACTGGGAGGATGGGCCCGATGTCCCCCAGCCACCGGGCCGCCGCAGGCGGCGCCCGCCCGACGCCCGTGCGCGAGCCCGCCTGGGAGCTGCCGCGCTCGGCGATCGGGCTGTGGGTGGTCGAGAGCCTGATCAGCGCCGCCTTCGTGTGGCTGGGCATCGGCGCGTTCCTGCTGTTCGTGCCCGCCGACGCCGGTGACCCGCTGCCGCTGCTGCGCCGGCTGGTCCCCCTCGCCGGTGCGGTCTACGCGGTGATCGCGCTGAGCATCCGCCCGTGGTTCAAGCACCGGGTGTACCGGTGGGAGATCACCAACGAGGCCGCCTACACCCGCACCGGCTGGCTCACCCAGACCTGGACGCTGGTGCCGATCTCCCGCATCCAGACCGTCGACGTCACCCGCGGCGTGCTGCAGCAGATGTTCGGCCTGGCCACCGTCGCGGTGCTCACCGCCTCCAGCCAGGGCACCGTGCGCATCTGGCACCTCGAGCGCGACGTCGCCCAGCGCGTCGCCGACGACCTCGCCCGCCGGGCCGAGCTGGTCCGCGACCAGGCCACCTGAGCCGCCGTGCAGCCCGCGCCCCCACCCCCGCGCCGGCCGGCCGGCCCGCTCCCGCCCTGGCCGCCGCCCCTCGGCCCGCCGCCGGCCCCGCCGACCGCCGGTGAGCCTCGGCGGCTCTCCCCCCGCGTCATCGCCGTCCACACCGCGACGTTCCGGCAGGCCCGGTCGTTCGTGCCCGCCGTCATCCCGGTCATCGCCGCGACCGGGTTCGACGGCGGGATCCGCACGGTCATCGCGCTCGTCGTCGGCGTCACCCTGCTCTCGCTGCTCACCGCGACGCTGAACTGGTGGCGGTTCAGCTACGCCGACGGGCCCGCCGCCGTCGTCATCACCCGCGGCCTGCTGGCCCGCTCGGTGCGCACCGTGCCGAACGACCGGATCCGCGGTGTCGACGTCGAGGCGCCGCCGTTGCACCGCGTTCTCGGCCTGGTGCGCGTCCGCATCGACGCCGCCGCCGGGGCGGTCACCGACGGCGACGAGGAGCTGCTGGTCGACGGGATCCCCCGCGCCGAGGGCGACCGGCTGCGCGTCGCCGTCCTCACCCACCGCGCCGCCGCGGCACCCGCGGTCGCCCCGGACGGCGCCCCGGCACCCGAGCCGGTCGAGGAGGAGTACGCCCGCTTCGACCACCGCTGGCTGCGCTACGCCCCGCTGGTCGGCACCTACCTCGCCGTGCCGCTGGCCGCCGTCGGTGCGCTGGTCCGGCTGGCCGAGGAGCTGCCCGGGCAGTGGACCCCTGAGTTCCAGGAGCCCGACCTCTCCGACGTGCGCCTGGTCGCGGCCGGGCTGGTCATCGCGCTGCTGGTGCTGCTGGCCGGGTCCGTCGTCGGCGCGGCCCTGGTCAACTGGCGCTTCCGCGTCGTCCGCCGCGGCGCGTCGCTGATCGCCTCACGCGGGCTGCTCACCCGCCGGCACACCGAGCTCGAGGTGGACCGCATCCGCGGCGTCACGGTCACCGACGGGCTCGGCATGCGGCTGGTGCGGGCTGCCCGCGTCAGCGCCCTGGTCACCGGGCTCGGCGACGCCGCCGGGCGCGGGCAGCTCTTCCCCCTGGGCCCGCGCACCGAGGCGTGGGCGCTGGCCAGGCGGGTCACCGACGACCCCGGCGCGCTCGTCGCCCACCCGCCCGCGGCCCGCCGCCGCCGGGTCCTGCGCGCCGTCGCCTTCGGGCTGCTGGTCACCGCGGGCGGCGGCGTCCTCCTGGCCGGGGACGGCGGGTGGTGGCTGCTGGCCGCCGGCCTGGTGCTGACCGTGCTGGGCATCCCGGTGGGGCTCGCCCGCTACCGCTCCCTCGGGCACGCCGCCGGGCCGCGCACCTTCGCCGTCCGCAGCGGCTGGCTGGTGCGCGAGCACGCGGTGCTGGAACGGCGGGCGGTGGTGGGCTGGCAGGTCCGGCAGTCGTTGTTCCAGCGGCGTGCCGGCCTGGCCACCGTCACCGCCTGCGTGGGCGCGGGCAGCGGCGGCTACGCGGCCCTGGACATGGCCGCCGACGAGGTGCCCGCCTTCGCCCTGGCCGCCTCCGAGCCGTGGGCCGGCGCGCTCGGCAGGTGACCGGCAGGGGGAGGGAAGGCAAACCTTTCCGAGACCGGCGGTAGTCGATCACCGCTCCGGGTAGCTGGCCCGCGATGTCGTCCTGGGGAGCTCAGCCCGTGAGGCCACCCGTGTGCCGCAACGGCTCCGCGGCGCCCAGCCCCACGCGGCCGGCCAGCGCCGCCGCCTCCACCCGGGTCGCCACCTGCAGCCGGCGCAGCAGGTGCGCCACCAGCCGCTTCGTCGTCCGCTCCGAGACGTGCAGCGTCGTGGCGATGTCCACGGTGCTGGTGCCGTCGGCGATCAGCCGCCACAAGCGCCGCTCGTCGGCGGTGAGCTGGTCGGCGATGCTCTGCTCACCGGTCGGCGCGGCGTCCGCGAGCAGCTGGCGGAGCAGCGCCTCCGGGAGCACCGACCAGCCGTCGAGTACGGCCAGCAGCGGCCGCACCAGCGCCTCGGGGTCCGCGGTCTTCGGCAGGAAGCCCGACGCCCCCGCCCGCAGCGCCTCGATGGCGGCGTCCGCCTCGGCCAGGCCGGAGAGCGCGACCACCCGCACCATCGGGTCCGCGCGCCGGATGGCGGCGATCGCCCTGGTGCCGCCCGGGGGCGGCATGTGCAGGTCGACGATCGCCACGTCGGCGTGGTGCCGCTGCACCATCGCGGCGGCGGCCGACGCGTCCTCCGTCGTCGCCACCACCCGCACCCGGCCCTCGCTGAGCCCCGGCAGCAACAGGCTCAGCCCACGCGTGAACAACGGGTGGTCGTCCACGACGACCACGTCCACCGGCGGCCTGCGGTCAGCAGCGGCCACGTCGTCGGTCTGCCCCACATCGCTCCTGACGGTCGGTGCGTTCCGGCGCTGCGGACCGGACTCCCGAGGAGGTGCCCGTGACCCTGGCTGCCGACACGCAGGCGTCGACGCGTAGCCGCGGACTGCTCAACGATCTCGCCCGCGTGCTGCGCGCGCACCTCCCGCGCCCACGCCGTGGGACCGTCCCCGACCCGGAGGCTCCCAGCCCCGAGGACGCCGTCGTCCGCGCGCTCTGCCACGACATGCGCACCCCGTTGGCCTCGCTGGAAGCCGTGCTCGGCTCGCTCGACCGCGCCCCCGGGCAGACCGGTGAGCTGCTCGCGCTCGCCCGGGCCCAGACGGCGCACCTGTCGTCGATGCTGCGCACGGCCGACGCCACGGGGGGCGCCGTCCAGCGGTCCCGCGGCACCCGGACCCTCTGCGACGTCCTGCGGGCCTCGGTGGCCGCCTCGGGTCTCCCCCGGTCCCAGCTCACGCTGGAGGTCGAGGACGGCGCCGGGGACATCGCCGTCGCGGACGCGCGCGTGCAGCGCATCCTCCTCAACCTGCTGGAGAACGCCCACCGCCACGGGAACGGTGCGCCGGTGCGCCTCCGGGTCACGGCTCGCGCCGGCTGGGTGGACCTGGCGATCACACAGGCCGTCGTCCCGGTCGAGCGGGTCCTCCAGCACCTGGGCGACGACCGCCCCCCGGTCGACCTCACCGGGCTCGGGCTCTGGTCGGTGCGCCGGCAGGCCGGGGAGCTGGGTGGCCGGGTGCTGTGGTCGGCGGACGGCGACGTGCTCACGCTGACCGTGCGCCTCCCCGACCGCTGACAGGTTGGCACCGGCGGGCCACGGGACGGCACCGGTGGGCCACCACGGGCGGGCAGGACTCCGTCGTCACCGCGATCGCGGTGGAGCGACGACGCAAGGAGAGCCCGTGTTCACGCACACCCAGGCCCTGCAGTACGAGGCGAAGCCCGACGGCCCCGACGCCGCGTTCGCCCGCCGGATGCAGGAGATCCTCGGCGGTCAGTGGGGTGAGATGACCGTCGCCACCCAGTACCTGCTGCAGGGCTGGAACTGCCGGCTGCCCGGTAAGTACAAGGACATGCTCCTCTCCATCGGCACCGAGGAGCTGGCCCACGTCGAGATGATCGTGACGATGATCGACCGGCTGCTGGACCACCAGCCGCTCAAGCCGGACGCGGCCGACCGCACCAAGGAGGCGGCCGCCGGCTACGGCGACGTCAACCCGCAGCACGCGATCGTCAACGGTGGCGGCGCCTACTACCGCGACTCCATGGGGCTGCCCTGGAGCGGTGGCTACGTGACCGCCAGCGGCAACCTGATGGCCGACTTCCACTACAACGCCACGGCGGAGATGCAGGGCCGCCTGCAGGTCGCGCGCCTCTACAACATGACCGACGACCCCGGCGTCAAGGACATGCTGCGCTTCCTCATCGCCCGCGACCACATGCACCAGATGCAGTGGCTCGCCGCGATCGAGGAGCTCAAGGAGGACGGGCTCGAGGGCATCCCGGTGCCGGAGGCCTTCCCGCTGGAGGAGGAGCCGGGCGACGCCGGCTACGCCTTCATCGTCGCCTCCGACGGCCCGGAGGCCGCTGCCGGCCGCTGGGCGCACGGGCCGGCCGTCGACGGCCGCGGGCAGATGACCGCCCGGCCGATCGAGGCCAGCGCGGACGCCCCGATCCTGCCCCCGGGCGACCCGCGGCTCTTCCCGACGCCCCAGATGGAGGGCCAGTCGATGCTGCAGAAGGCCAAGGACATGCTCAAGTAGGCCCTGGCCTCCACCCCTGCGCCGTCGCCGTGCCGGCGGCCCACCCTCCCCGGGTGCGGCCGCCGGCCCGGCGGGCCCACCCCACCCGGAGGTCCTGCCGTGCACCTGCACCTGCCCCGCGTGCCCGTCCCCGCAGCCCTGCTCTCGCTGGTCTACCTGGCGGCGGTCATCGTCGCGATCAGCGCGCCCGGGCAGCACGCCCCCGCCGGCCTGGTCGTGCTGACCGGTCTGGTCGCCCGCTGGGTCGTCCGCGCCCGCCGGCCCCAGCGCGCGGCCGCACCGGTCGCGCTCGCCGTCGCGGACACCACCGGCGCGGTCGACGCCGTCCTGCCCGCCGACGCCGTCCCCGCCGCGGCGCCGGCCCACGCCACCTGACCCCACCGCCCTGCCCCCACCGTGTCGCCCCCGCCGCGTCGCCGCCGCCCCCGCCGAACACCGCGGGGGCGGCGTCCGCACGCACGAGGCGCGCGCCCCCCTCGGGACGCGCGCCACGGCTGGCGGCAGGCCCCCTCCCGGGGCCCGCCGCCGAGCGGAGCGAGGTGGTGGGGAGGAGGGGGTCCTCTCTCAGTGCTGGACGGCCTTCTCCGCCCCGATGCCGGTGAGCGCCCGCACCTCGAGCTCGGCCCACTTGGCCTCGTTCGGCTTCTCCTTGGTGAGCACGGTGCCCAGGTAACCGAGGAGGAACGACGCCGGGATGGAGACCAGCCCCGGGTTGCGCAGCGGGAACCAGGCGAAGTCGACGCCGGGGAACATCGACGTCTCGGTGCCCGAGACCACCGGCGAGAAGAGGATCAGCCCGACGCAGATGATCAGCCCGCCGTAGATCGACCACAGCGCGCCCTGGGTGGTGAACCGCCTCCAGAACAGCGTGTAGAGGATCGTCGGCAGGTTCGCCGAGGCGGCCACCGCGAACGCCAGCGCCACCAGGAAGGCGATGTTCAGCCCGGCGCGCAGCGCCAGGATGCCCAGTCCGATGGAGACCGCGCCGATGACGACGGCGGTGATCCGGGCGACCTTGACCTCGCCGTTCGGCGGGACGTCACCCTTCTTGATCACCGAGGCGTAGACGTCGTGCGCGAAGGACGCCGACGCGGTGATGGTCAGACCGGCGACCACCGCGAGGATGGTCGCGAAGGCGACGCCGGCGATGATGCCGAGCAGCACCGTGCCGCCGAGCTCGAAGGCGAGCAGCGGGGCCGCCGCGTTGACCCCACCCGGGGCGGCGACGATGGTCTCCGCGCCCACCATGGCGCCGGCACCGTAGCCGATGACCAGGCTGAACAGGTAGAAGATGCCGATCAGCCAGATCGCCCAGACCACCGAGGTCCGCGCGGCCTTCGCCGTCGGCACGGTGTAGAAGCGCATCAGCACGTGCGGCAGACCGGCGGTGCCGAGCACCAGGGCCAGCGCCAGGCTGATGAAGTCCAGCCGGGTGGTGTCGCTGAGGCCGTACTGCGCGCCCGGGTTGAGCACGCTCTCGGAGCCGGCGCTCTGCACCGCGCCGCCGAGCAGCGACGACAGGTTGAAGCCGTAGTCGGCGAGCACCCACAGCGTCATCACGAGCGCGCCCGCGATGAGCAGGCTGGCCTTGATGATCTGCACCCACGTCGTGCCGCGCATGCCGCCGACGAGGACGTAGAAGATCATGAGGGCGCCGACCACGGTGACGACCAGCGCCTCGGCCACCGGGCCGCTCACGCCGAGCAGCAGCGCGACCAGACCGCCGGCGCCGGCCATCTGGGCGAGCAGGTAGAACAGCGAGACCGCCAGCGTCGAGATGGCGGCCGCGGTGCGCACCGGCCCCTGCCGCATCCGGAAGGCCAGCACGTCGGCCATCGTGAACCGGGCGGTGTTGCGCATCAGCTCCGCGACCAGCAGCAGCGCGACCAGCCACGCCACCAGGAAGCCGATGGAGTAGAGGAAGCCGTCGTAGCCGTAGATGGCGATGGCGCCGGCGATGCCCAGGAACGAGGCCGCCGACAGGTAGTCACCCGCGATGGCCAGGCCGTTCTGCTGACCGGTGATGGTGCGGCCGGCGGCGTAGTAGTCGGCGGCGCTCTTGTTGTTCCGGCTGGCCCGGAAGGTGATCGCCAGGGTCACGACGACGAACGCGCCGAAGATCGAGATGTTGATCGCCGGGTTGCCGATGGTGGCGTCGGCGGCGAGGAGGTCAGGCACGGGTGGCCCCCTGGGTGCGGGTCTGGCCACCGGCACGGACGCCGGGTGCGTAGTCGTGGGCCTCGAGGCGCTCGCGCATCTCGTCGGCGATGGGGTCGGTGCGCTTGTTGGCGTGCGCGACGTAGAGGTGCGTGATCACGAACGTGGTCACGAACTGGCCCAGGCCGAACAGCAGGCCGACGTTCACGTTGCCGAACACCTGGGTGGACATGAAGTCCGAGGCGTACGTCGAGAGCAGGACGTAGAGCAGGTACCAGACGAGGAAGGCCACGGTCATCGGGAAGGCGAAGCTGCGGAAGCGCTTCTTCAGCTCCACGAACTCCGGTGAGTCCTGCGCAGCGCGGTACTCCTCGGGCGTCAGCAGACGCCGTTCCTGTGGATCGGTCACGGGCGAGCTCCTGGGTGTCTGAGCGGGGCGTCGGCATGCGAATGGGCGGTACTGTGAGCCCTGTCACGGTAGGGCTCGCGGCGCCGGGGCAGCACCGGTCGCGCCGCCGCTGCGCCGAGCGGTGAGCAGGAGTCGTCGTACGGCAGGTCCGGCGGGACGAGCGGTCGCTCAGCGCGGCAGGACCCCGCGGTCGAGCTGCACCGCCTCCGGGGTGTGGAGCCGGACCATGGTGCGGGCGGCGTGGCGCGGGACCCGCCGGGGCGTGGCCAGGGACACCGCCACCATGGTCAGGAACGCCAGCGGGACGGTCCAGGCCGCCGGCTGGGCCAGCAGCGCTCCGGGCCACCCCGCCGGGGCCGCGCCGAGCAGGGTGGCCAGCACCGCACCGCCGGCGCACCCACCGCCGACGAGCATCCCGGCGATCGCACCGGCGTCGGTCAGCCGGCGCCACCAGATGCCCAGGACGAGCAGCGGGCAGAAGGTGGAGGCCGCGAAGGCGAAGGCCAGCCCGACCGCCCGGGCGACGCCCACCCCCTCGGCCAGCAGGGCCAGGGCCAGCGGCACCAGGACGGCGACCACGGCACCGGCCTGGAAGGCGCGCACCCCGCCGAGCCGGCGGCCGAGCCCGTCCTGGCTGATGACGCCCGCCACCGCCACGGTCAGCCCGGACGACGTCGACAGGAAAGCCGCGAACGCCCCGGCCGTGGTCAGCGCCGACAGCAGGTCGCCCAGCGTGCCGGCCAGCATCCGGGACGGCAGCTCCAGCACCACCGACTCGGTGTCGCCGCTGGCGATGAGGTCGGGCGCGTAGAGCCGCCCCAGCCCGCCGTAGACCGGTGGCAGGAGGTAGAAGAGGCCCAGCAGCGCCAGCACGAACAGGGTGGTGCGCCGCGCCGCGGCCCCGTCGGGGTTGGTGTAGAAGCGCACGACGACGTGCGGGAGGCCCATCGTGCCGAGGAACGTGGCGACGATGATCGAGTACGTGGTGTAGAGCTGGTGCTCCCCGGCCCCGGCCAGCGGTGACTCCCACGAGTCCCCCGGGGTGCTCCCGGTCGAGGCCGGGGAGACGGCGCCGTCGCCGAGCCAGATGGTCACCATGAACAGCAGCGGGAACAGCAGCGCGGTGAGCTTCAGCCAGTACTGGAAGGCCTGGACGAAGGTGATGCTGCGCATGCCGCCGAAGAGCACGTTCACCAGCACCACCGTCGCGACGAGCACGCCGCCCAGCCAGGCCCCGGTCCCGGTCGTGGCGGCCAGCGCGACGCCGGCCCCCTGGAACTGCGGCATGAGGTAGAGCCAGCCGATCGCCACGACGAGCAGCGCCGACAGCCGGCGCACCCCGCGCGACTCCAGCCGGCTCTCGGCGAAGTCGGGCAGCGTGTAGGCGCCGGAGCGCCGCAACGGCGCGGCGACGAGGACCAGCAGCACGAGGTAGCCCGCCGTCCAGCCGACCGGGTACCACAGCATCTCCGTGCCGAACGCCAGCACCAGGCCGGCGACGCCGAGGAAGGATGCAGCGGAGAGGTACTCCCCGCCGATGGCCGAGGCGTTCAACCCGGGCCGCACGGTGCGGGAGGCCACGAAGAAGTCACTGGTGGTGCGCGAGAACCGCCAGCCGTAGGCACCGACCGCCAGCGTGGCCACCACGACGGCGGTGACCGCGAGGAGGCTGTAGCCCGCAGCGCTCACGACCGGTCGCCCGTCGGCCTGGGGGTCACGATCGGTCGAGCACGTCGGTGAAGGCGCGTTCGTTGCGCTCCGCGGCCCGGACGTAGAGCCAGCCGACCGCGAGCAGGAACGGGTACACCGCGAAGGCCAGCAGCAGCCAGGGGAGCGGCACGGCGAGCACCTCGACGGTGGAGAGCTCGGGCGCGAGCCAGAACAGCAGGGGGATCCCGCCGACCACCAGGACGAGCGTGGCCAGCGCCAGCAGCGCCAGCCGGAGCTGCGAGCGCAGCAGCGAGGACATGTACACCTCGCCCAGGGCTGTCTGGGCGTCGATCTCGCGGGCACCCGGGACCCGCTGCACGCGCGCGGCCCCGGTGCGCGGGCTGGTGATGCGCACGCGGCGGGGCAGGGAGTCCGGCACCGCTCAGCCCCGGCCCGGGGGGGGGGGGGGGGGGGGGGGGGGGGGGGGGGGGGGGGGGGGGGGGGGGGGGGGGGGGGGGGGGGGCGCCCGGCGGCGCCCCCCCCGACCAACCCCCCCCCCCCCCCCCCCCCCCGCCCCCCCCCCCCCCCCCCCCCCGCACCAGGAGGTCGCGCAGTTCCCGGGTGTGCCGCCGGCTCACCACCAGCTCGGTGCCCCCGACGACCACCGTGCACCGCCCGGCGTCCATCCGGACCTCCTCGACGTGCTGGAGCGCCACCAGCAGCGACCGGTGGATCCGGACGAAGCCGGCGTCCTTCCAGCTCTCCTCCAGGGTGGTCAGCGGGACGCGGACCAGGTGGCTGCCCGACGCGGTGTGCAGCCGGGCGTAGTCCCCCTGCGCCTCGACGTAGCCGACGCTGGAGCGCGGGACGAACCGGGTCACACCGCCCAGCTCCACGGCGATGTCGTCGTCCACCGGCAGGGGTCCACCGGACCGCGCGCCGACCACCCGGCGGACCGCCTCGGCCAGCCGGTCGTCGCGGACCGGCTTGAGGACGTAGTCGACGGCGCCCAGCTCGAACGCGTCCACCGCGTGGTCGTCGTGCGCGGTGACGAAGACGACCGGAGGCGGCACCTTGAACCGGGAGAGCACGCGTGCCAGGTCGACGCCGCTGAGCCCGGGCATGCGGATGTCGAGGAAGACGGCGTCGACCGCCCGCTCCTGGAGGAGGCGCAGCGCCTCGGTGGCCGAGTCGCTGGCCAGCACGGTCCCGATCCGCACGTCCCGCTCGAGCAGCCAGCGCAGCTCCTCCAGGGCCGGGCGCTCGTCGTCGACGACCAGGACGGTCAACCGGTCTGCGGTCACGGCACCTCCTCGCCGGCGGTCGTCGGCGCCCCGGCGGACCGTCCGCGTGCGGGACGTCGCGGACCCGATCACGGGTGCACCCCGGGCGCGAACTTGGGGACGCGCACGGTGACCTTGGTCCCCGCGCCGGGCGCGGTCTCGACGACCAGACCGTAGTCGTCACCGAAGGCGGTGCGCAGCCGGGCGTCGACGTTGCCCAGACCCACCGAGTCGACCGAGACGTCGCCGGCCAGGGCCCGCCGCACCTTCTCCGGGTCCTCGCCCACCCCGTCGTCCTCGACCGAGATCAGGCACTCCCCGGCCTGGTCGGCGGCGATGATGGTCACCGTCCCGGCGCCCGGCTTGCGTTCCAGACCGTGCCGCACCGCGTTCTCCACGAGCGGCTGCAGGCACAGGAACGGGACGGCGACCGGCAGCACCTCCTGCGCCACCCGGAGCGTGACCTGGAGCCGGTCACCGAACCGCGCCTTCTCCAGCACCAGGTACCGCTCGATCGACCTGAGCTCCTCGGCCAGGGTCGTGAACTCGCCGTGGTGGCTGAAGGAGTACCGGGTGAAGTCGGCGAACTCCAGCAGGAGCTCCCGCGCCCGCACCGGGTCGGTCCGGACGAAGGAGGCGATCGCGGTCAGCGAGTTGTAGATGAAGTGCGGGCTGATCTGCGCCCGCAGCGCCCGCACCTCGGCCTCCATCAGCCGTGTCCGCGAGGCGTCGAGCTCCGCCAGCTCCAGGTTGCCCGACACCCAGCGCGCGACCTCGGTCGCGGCCCGGACCAGCCCGGCGGAGGCCGACGGGGTGAACGCCTGCAGGGTTCCGACCACCCGGTCCTCCACCACCAGCGGGCTGATCACCACCTGCCGCAGCCCGCACCCGGCGTCCGAGCAGGCGAAGCTGGAACGGTCCCGGACCACCGTGCCGCCCGACTCCAGGACGACGGCGGCGAGGGCTGCCGCATCCCGCTCGTGGTGGGCGAAGCGGCCGTCCCAGGCCAGCGTCGTCACGGTGTCGGTCAGCGCGACGGCGGGCACCCCGAGCAGGTCCCGCAGGTGCCGGATCGCGCGCCCGGCGGAGCCGCTGGTCAGCCCCTCGCGCAGCTCCGGTGCCGTGAGGGAGGCCGAGTGGAGGGTCCGGAACGTCGCCTGCTCCGCCTCCGTGCCCAGGTGCCCGGGGCGCAGCCAGCGCAGCGCTCCGCGCAACACGGTTCCTCCCTCCTGGCAGCCGTCGGGCGGGGCAGGCCGGTGCACCGGGCACCCGCGCCACCGGCCCGCGTGGCATCCCGGGAGATGACGGCCCGGGATGTGGTCGGGGTCACTGTAGAGACCGACCGCCGGTGCGGAGATCGCGGTCGAGCGCAGCCGTAGCCGGATCGCTCCACCGCCGTAACCCGGCGGGCACAGGGGCGGGGTGCAATGGCTCATGGTCGCGATCAGCGCTCTGCCGTCGGGGTGGTTCGCGGTGGCCCGCGCCGCCGACGTCGGGACGACGCCGGTGCCGGTGGGCGCCGGCGGGCGGGCCTGGGTGGTCGTCCGGCTGCGGCCAGGGGGCGAGGTGAGCGCGTTCCCGGCCGCCTGCCCGCACCGGCCCGTCCCGCTCGCGGCCGCCGCGGTCGTCGACGGCCGGCTGGAGTGCCCCCGGCACGGCTGGCGGTTCGACGCCGACGGCCGGTGCGTCGCCACCCCCTCCCTCGGGCCCGCCGGCGTCCCGCCGCCCCGTGCCGACCTGGCGATGCCGTGGGCGGTCGAGGAGCGGCACGGCTGGGTGTGGCTGGCCCCCGACCGCACCGCCCTCCCGCTACCGCCCCGGCCCGTCGAGCCGCCCGCGCCCGAGGACCCGCCGCCCGCCGCCGCGCCCCGGAGCCCGGTCTTCGGCAACCTCGACCCCTCGCTGGACGCGGCCTGGCACCCGGTGGCCCTCACCCCCGAGCTCAGGGACGGCGGCTGGCTGCAGGTCCGGCTGCTCGGCCGGACCTGGACCCTGCGGCGGGACGGGGACGAGCTGCGCGCCGATCCGCCCGCGCACGGGGTCCGCGAGCGGTGGGGGGTGGTCGAGCTCGCCCCGAGCGCGCCGTCCTGCGTCCCGCTGGAGGTGCCGGAGGACGCCGACCGGCGGTTCCTCCACCGGTGGCTGGCACCGCGGCGCACCCCGGCTCCCGCCGCCGTCGTCGCCGACCTGCTGCTCGACGTGGCCCGGCTGCCCTTCGTGCACGGCACGACGACCGGCGCCGCCGACCACCCGGAGGTGCCGCCGTACGAGGTGGTCCGGGAGCCGGGCGGGTTCCGCTCGGTGCAGGAGCAGTGGTGCGACGACCCCCTGGACCCCGAGGTCGCCCTCGGCGGGCGCCCGCTGCGGCAGCGCCGCCGGGTGACCTACGTCCACCGGGCGCCCTTCGCCCTCCGGGTCCGCCGCGACCACCTGGACTCCGGGGCGACCACGACCGTGGTGACCCTGCTGCAGCCCGAGGACGCCGACTCCACCCGCGTGCTCACCCGCTTGCTGCACTCGGCGGGCCCCGGGCAGCCGCTGCCCTCGCGCGCGCTGCTGACCGCCCACGCCGCGGCCGAGCAGCAGGCCCTGGACGCCGACCTGGCGCTGCTGGCCGGCGCGCCGTCCCCCGGGCTCCCGCTGGACCCCCGCGCCGAGCTGCACCTGCCCGCCGACCGGCTGGGCGTGGCGCTGCGGGACGCGCTCTGCGACTTCCGGGCGGCCGGGCGGGCGCGCGCGGCCGCCTGACCGGCTCACCCTGCGGGCAGCTCCTCCCCGCACCGGGGGCAGACCGTGGGTGGGTCCTCGTCGGCCAGCCCGCCGCAGGCCGGGCAGACGCGGCGCAGCCAGCACGCCGGGTCGCCGCCGTCGTCCGTCCCCACCCGGGTCCGGTCGTCGTCGTCGTCCACGGATCCCCCCAATGCGACAACTCTGTTGCGGCCCGCCCACCGAGGGGTGCGGTGACCGGCCGGGGGTAACCCGTCACGGTCGCACGAGAGACCTCCCGGAAGGACCAGGATGACCCGCCGCACGCGCAGGCACCCGCTCGCCGCACTGCTCCTCGCCACCACCCTGCCCCTCGCCGCCTGCGGTGGGGAAGGGGGCGCCGACAGCCCGGGGGTGGACGATCAGGACAACCCGCTCGACGTGCCCGGCGACGAGGTGATCGGCGGCAATCCAGGGCCGGACGAGGCCGCGACCGAGGACATCAAGGTCACCGCGCTGCAGCTGGCCTACCCGGACGACGGCGTGTGGGAGGTGGGCGAGGACGTCCAGCTCTACGCCGCCATCGCGAACACCGGCACCACGGGTGACCAGCTGGTCGAGGTGCGGGGCGATGCCTTCGGCGGCGCCGAGCTGACGCCCCTGGACGGCGCCGCCGGGACGATCGAGGTCCCCGAGGAGGACAACGTCTACCTGGAGCCCGAGGGCCCGCCGACGGTGCTCCTGACCGACCTGTCCACCGAGCTGCGCTCATCGCAGTCGATCCCGGTCACGTTCGTCTTCGAGCAGGCCGGTGAGGTGACGCTGGAGGCCCCGGTGGCCTCCGAGCCCCCCGGCCAGGGCGACTTCGAGGCCCCGGAGGACCCGACCTCGGAGAACTGATCCCCCCGGGGGACGACCCGCGGATCATCCCGAGGGGCGACGAGGCGGGCGACCGCGCTCCCTAGGCTCCTGGGCATGGAACGGTCGCCCGCCGAGCTCCTGGCCCCGTGGCTCCGGGACCGGCCGTTCGTCGTGGACGCCGCGCTGGCCGCGCTCATCGGCCTGGTCACCGTCGTCCTGCCCGCCGGGACGTACTGGTCCAGCCAGGACGCGTCGTTCGTCGTCGGCGTGCTCCTCGTGGCGCCGCTGGCGTGGCGCCGGCGCGCGCCGGTCCCCGCAGCGGCGGTCGTCGTCGCGGCCGGGCTGCTCGAGCTGCTGGTCTCCGACCAGTTCCTGGCGGCCAACTACGCAGCGCTGGTGACGGTCTACTCGCTGGCCGCCTACGCCCCGCGGTGGGCCGGGCAGGCCGGGCTGGCGGTCGGGCTGGTGGGAGCGGTCCTCGCGAGCCTGCGGTACTACTCGACGGACGTCTTCGACGCCGTCGTCCCCGCGGGCTCCATCGGCGTGGCCGTGGTCGCCGCGTGGGCGCTGGGCGACCTCCGGCGGGCGCGGCTGCAGCGGCTGGCCGCCCTCGAGGAGCGGACCCAGCTGCTGGAGCTTGAGCGCGAGCAGGAGATGCGGCTGGCCGCCACCGCCGAGCGGGCCCGCATCGCGCGCGAGATGCACGACGTCGTCGCGCACTCCCTCTCGGTCGTCATCGCGCAGGCCGACGGCGGTCGCTACGCCGGGAAGGCCGACCCGCAGGCGGCCACCGACGCGCTGGAGGCGATCGCCGCCACGGGGCGCCAGGCGCTCACCGACATGCGCGCGCTGCTCGGTGTGCTCCGCGACGGCGGTGGCGAGGAGTACGCCCCGCAGCCCGACGTCGCCGCGATCCACCCCCTGGTCGAGGACGTGCGGGGCAGCGGCCTGGACGTCGACCTCATCGAGGAGGGGACGCCGCAGCCGATGCCGGCCGGCCCCCAGCTGGCCGCGTACCGCATCGTGCAGGAGTCGCTCACGAACGTGCTCAAGCACGCCGGCCCCGCCGGACGCGCCTGGGTGCGGCTGCAGTGGCGGCCCGACGCGCTGGAGCTCTCGGTGCTCGACGACGGCCGCGGCGCCGCGGCCGCGGTCACCGGCTCCGACGGCCTGGGCCAGGGGCTGCGCGGCATGCGGGAGCGCGCCCAGCTGCACGGCGGGCGGCTGGAGGCCGGGCCCCGGCACGGTGGCGGGTTCGGCGTGCACGCCGCCCTGCCCTACCGTTCGCCCCGATGAGCGCGATCCGGGTCCTCCTGGTGGACGACCAGCAGATGGTGCGGGCCGGCTTCCGCATGGTGATCGACTCCCAGTCCGACCTCGCCGTGGTAGGGGAGGCCGGGGACGGCGCGGCAGCCGTCGAGGCGCTGGCCCGCACGCCGGCCGACGTCGTCCTCATGGACGTCCGCATGCCCGGCACCGACGGCATCGAGGGCACCCGGCGGGTCACCGCGCTGCCCGAGCCGCCGCGGGTCGTCGTCCTCACCACCTTCGACCTCGACGAGTACGTCGTGGCCGCGATCGGTGCCGGGGCCAGCGGTTTCCTGCTCAAGGACGCCGCGCCGGAGGAGATGCTCTCCGCGATCCGGACCGTGCACGCCGGCGACTCGGTGATCGCGGCGAGCTCCACCCGCCGGCTGCTGCAGCACGTCGCGCCCATCCTGCGGGGTGGGGCGGCCGTCGCACCGGCCGGCGCCGACGACGGGGCCCTGGCCGAGCTGACCCCGCGGGAGCGCGAGGTGCTGGAGCAGATGGCCTACGGCGCGACCAACAGCGAGATCGCCGCGCACTTCGTCGTCAGCGAGGCCACGGTGAAGACGCACGTCGGGCGGGTGCTGGCCAAGACCGGCTCGCGGGACCGCGTGCAGGCCGTCGTCCTGGCTTACCGCAGCGGGCTGGTCGCCCCCGCGGACCTGCTCCGCAACGCCTGAGCCGGGCCGGCGCCCCCGGGCATAGGAAGCTATACGTGCGGACCGACGGCCCCATCCGCCGGTGAAGCTTCCTATGCCCCGAGGGGGTCCGCGCCGATGCCGGGCCGACGGGGCCGGTACGACCTGGGGATGACCCCGGAGATCGTCCTGCGCTCCGACGCGGGAGGAGGCCCCCGGGCGGCAGCGTGAGCGCCGTCGATGAAGCCCGATCCCGGAGGCATCCCGTGCCCGTCCCCGTCATGACCGTCCCCGGCGAGCAGCCGGCGTCCCTCTCCGGCGCCGCCGTCCGCGCCACCGGCCTGCGCAAGACCTACGGCCGCGGCGAGACCGCCGTCCACGCGCTGGCCGGCGTCGACGTCGCCTTCGCCCGCGGCGGGTTCACCGCGATCATGGGCCCCTCCGGCAGCGGCAAGTCCACGCTGATGCACTGCTTGGCGGGGCTGGACGCCGCCACCGCCGGGCAGGTGTGGCTCGGCGACACCGAGCTCACCAGGCTGCGGGACGACCAGCTCACCGGGCTGCGCCGCCAACGGATCGGCTTCGTCTTCCAGGCGTTCAACCTGCTGCCGGTGCTCCCGGCCCGCGAGAACATCGTGCTGCCGATGCAGCTGGCCGGGCAGCGACCGGACCCGGCGTGGTTCGACGACGTCGTCGCCCGGCTCGGCCTGCGGGAGCGCCTGGGGCACCGCCCGCACGAGCTCTCCGGCGGCCAGCAGCAGCGGGTGGCGATCGCCCGCGCGCTGCTCCCCCGCCCCGACGTCGTCTTCGCCGACGAGCCCACCGGCAACCTCGACTCCCGCAGCGGCGCGGAGGTGCTCGGCCTGCTCCGCTCCAGCGTCAAGGAGACCGGCCAGACCGTCGTCATGGTCACCCACGACCCCTCGGCCGCCGCCTACGCCGACCGCGTGGTGCTGCTGGCCGACGGCCGGCTGGCCGGCGAGCTCACCGACCCGACCGCGGCCTCCGTGCTCGACGCCCTCCGCGGCCTGGGGGCCTGACGTCGTGCGGGCAGTCACCCTGGCGAGCATCCGGGCGCACCTGCCCCGGCTCATCGCCTCCACGCTGGCGATCGTCATCGCCGTCGGCTTCGTCGTCGCCACCCTCGTGCTCAACCAGACGTCCCGCGCCACGGTCCTGGATGCCGTGGGCGCCCCCTACGTCCGCGCCGACGCGGTCGTCACCTCGGACGACGGCTCCGGCGTGGACGACGAGCTGGAGCGCATCGCGGTGCTGGACGGCGTCGCCGCCGTCGACGCCACCTGGGAGAGCGGCGTCCAGGCGCTACTGCCCGGCCGCACGGGGCAGCAGTACCTGCTCGCCGAGTCGGTCGCCGACGCCCCGGCCCTGCGCTGGCAGGTGATGGCGGACGGCGAGCTGCCCGACTCGCCCGGTGAGATCGCCGTGAGCGAGCGCACCGGCGCAGCCGTCGGCGACACGTTCCCGCTGACCTCCTACGCCCCCGACGGCACCGAGCGGAGCTCCTCCGTCACGGTCACCGGCGTCGTGGACCTGGGCGGCGACCCCACCTCCGGCGTCTACGGCCGCGTCTGGGGCACCGCCGAGCAGCTGCGCGCCTGGGGCGCCGTCGACGCGACCGAGGTTCGGGTGGCCGGGGCCGACGGCGTACCGGCCGGTGACGTGGTGCAGCAGGTCGGCGCCGCCCTGGCCGACCGGCAGGTCCTGGTGCGCACCGGCACCGAGCAGGCCGAGGTGGAGGCCGCCCGGCTGACCGGGGACACGATGGCCCTCACCGCGGTGCTGCTGGTCTTCGCCACGGTGGCCGTGCTGGTCGCGGGCCTCGTCATCGCCAACACGTTCGCGGTCCTCCTGGCGCAGCGGACCCGCGAGCTGGCGCTGCTGCGCTGCGTGGGCGCCACCGCCCGCCAGGTGCGCCGCAGCGTGCTGGGCGAGGCCGCCCTGACCGGCCTGGCCGCGTCGGCCGTCGGCGTCCTCGCCGGGATCGGCCTGGCCGCCGGTGTGTCGGCGATCGCCGGGGCCGCCGACTCCCCCGTCCCGCTCTCGGGCCTGTCCGTGCCGCTGGTCGCCATCGTCGCCGGGCTGGCCGTCGGCACGGCCACCACGCTGCTCGCCGCGCTCGCCCCCGCCCGCGGCGCCACGAGGGTCGCGCCCCTGGCCGCGCTCCGGCCGGTCGACCCGGAGCCGCTGCGGTCGCGGGGCGGGGTGCTGCGCCTGGTGCTCGGCCTGCTGCTGCTCGTCCCCGGGGTGCTGCTCATGGGGGTCGGGGTCGCGCTGGCCGACGTCCTGATCGCGCTGCCGGGCGGGGCGCTGAGCTTCCTCGGCGTGGTGCTGCTGGCCCAGCGGGCCGTGCCCCCCGTCGTGGGCGCCGTCGGCCGGCTGGCCGCCCGGCTGGGCGGGGTGCCCGGCCGGCTCGCCGCCGGAAACGCCACCCGCAACCCCCGGCGGACGGCGGCCACGGCGACGGCGCTGCTCATCGGCGTCACCCTGACCACCGCCATGGTCGTCGGGGCGGCGTCGACGCGGGCCACGGCCCAGGCCGGGCTGGCCGCCCAGTACCCCACCGACGTGATCGTCCAGGGCGACGGCACGATGCCCGCGTCGCTGCCGGGCCGCCTCGCCGCGGTCGACGGGGTGGTGGCGGCGTCGTCCCTCACCGCCGCGACGGTGACCGGGCCGGACGGCGAGAAGACCGGCGTCTCCGGGCTGGA
Source organism: Blastococcus sp. SYSU DS0533 (assembly GCF_054050775.1). Taxonomy (NCBI): domain Bacteria; kingdom Bacillati; phylum Actinomycetota; class Actinomycetes; order Geodermatophilales; family Geodermatophilaceae; genus Blastococcus; species Blastococcus sp. SYSU DS0533. The sequence goes on from NZ_JBJGZZ010000009.1 coordinate 157,769, forward strand.
CGCCGCGACGGCGGCACCGGTGCTGCGCTCGACCGGCGACGTGCCGATCCCGGCGGCCGGCGAGATCGTGCTGCCGTGGTGGGCGGACTCCAGCTGGGGGATCCCGGCAGGCGGTCCGGTGACCTTCACCGCCGGCGACCGGACGGCGACCCTCACCGCGCTGTACGGCGACGTCCAACGCCCCACGCTGCCCGCCGCCGAGCTGGCCCGGCTGGCACCCGAGAGCGCCGTCGACACCGTCTGGCTGCGGCTGGCCGACGACGCCGACCACACGGACGTGATCGACGAGGTCACCGACGTGGCCAGCGCCGCGATGCCGTTCGCCTTCGTCACCGGGCTGGCCAGCGAGCGCGCCGCGATCGACTCGGTGCTGGACGTGCTGCTGCTCGTCGTCACCGGCCTGCTGGGCGTGGCGGTGGTGATCGCCCTGATCGGGGTGGGGAACACGCTGGCCCTGTCCGTGGTCGAGCGGCGGCAGGAGAACGGCCTGCTGCGGGCGCTCGGCCTCACCCGGCGCCAGCTGCGCGGGCTGCTCGCCTGGGAGTCCGCCCTGGTGGCCGGCGTGGCGGCGGTCCTCGGGGTGCTGCTGGGCAGCTTCTACGGGCTGGTCGGCGTCGCGTCGGTGCTCGGGTCCTACGGCGAGCTGGTGCTGAGCATGCCCTGGCTGCAGGTCGGCGCGATCGTGCTCGTCGCGACGGTGGCCGGGCTGCTCGCCTCGGTGCTGCCCGCGCGGCGGGCGGCGCGGACCCCACCGGTGGCCGCCATCGCCGGCTGACCCGCCGGGATCAGGTTCCCCTGATCATCGAGCGTCCTCCCTCAGCGCACACCGTGAGGGAGGACGCTCCACCGTGGGGTCGGGCAGACGTCGCTGGCCTCACAGCCGCCGTCCACGTCCGGCTGGGATGCTCGAACCGTGCCGTCCCGCATCGCTCGCCGCGCCGCCCTCACCGCCGCCCTGCTCGCCGGCCCCGTGGGCTGGGTGGCCACCGCCGCCTGGGGCCTGCCGACCGCGCTCGGTGCGCACCGCCGCCGGCTGCGCCCCGTGGTCGCCGGTTCCCCGCAGTTCTCCGACGGCAAGTTCCAGAACCGGATGCCGACCCCCGCGCTCTCCCCCGCCAACACCCGCGACGGGCTGCTCCGGCAGTGGCACGAGGAGCGGCACGTCGGCCTGCCCGGCGGGCCCATCCCGCTCGCGCACGCCGACCTGCCCGCCGACGCCGGAGATCTCGCCGTCACCTGGTTCGGCCACGCCAGCGCGCTGCTGGAGATCGACGGCCGGCGGGTGCTGCTCGACCCGGTGTGGGGCCACCGCGTCTCGCCGTCGCCGATCATCGGGCCCACGCGGCTGCACGAGCCCCCGGTGCCGCTCGAGGAGCTGCCCCCGGTCGACGCGGTCCTCGTCTCGCACGACCACTACGACCACCTCGACCTGCCCACCGTGCGCGCCCTGCTGCGCACCCAGCGGGCACCCTGGGTCGTGCCGCTCGGCATCGGGGAGCACCTGCGCAAGTGGGGGGTGCCCGAGGAGCGGATCGTCGAGCTGGACTGGGACGGGGAGCACCGCATCGGCGAGCTGTCCCTCACCTGCACCGAGGCGCGGCACTTCTCCGGCCGCTACCTCCACCGCGACACCACCTTGTGGGCGTCCTGGGCGATCGCCGGCCCCCGCCACCGGGTCTTCTTCGGCGGCGACACGGGCTACACCCCCGCGTTCGCCGGCATCGGCGCCCGGCTGGGCCCTTTCGACCTGACCCTGCTGCCGATCGGCGCCTACAACGACGCCTGGCACGCGATCCACATGGACCCGGAGGAGGCGGTGCGCGCCCACGGGGACCTCGGCGGGCGCGTGCTGCTGCCGGTGCACTGGGCCACGTTCAACCTGGCGTTCCACCGCTGGGCCGAGCCGGTGGAGCGGTTGCTGACCGCGGCGGGCGCCCGCGGCGTCGACGTCGTCGTCCCGCAGCCGGGCGAGCGGGTGGACGTGCTCGCCCCACCACCCCTGCGCGACTGGTGGACCGCGGTCGGCTCGGCCGGCGCCGCTGGGCACCCGGAGGACGCCGGCGTCGGCAGCAGCGTCCTGGTCCGCGCGCTCACCCGGCTGGTGTCCCTCCTGCCCGACTAGCCGCCCGCGCGCGTCCGCCGTCCTCCCTCACCGCACTGCGTCCTCCCTCACCGCACACCACGAGGGAGGACGCTCGACGACCAGGTCACCTGGGTCGTGGCCGCCGGCCGCCGGCCGCGGGCCGCGGTTCAGCGCAGCAGCTTCGACATCCGCCGGTCGGCCAGCGGCTTGCCGCCGGTCTGGCAGGTGGGGCAGTACTGCAGCGAGGTGTCGGCGAAGCTGACCTCGCGCACCGTGTCCCCGCAGACCGGGCACGGCAGACCGGTGCGCGCGTGCACCTGCAGGCCCGAGCGCTTCTCGCCCTTCATCGTGGCGGCCCGCTGGCCCACCTGTCGGCCCAGCGCGTCGGTGAGGACGGTGCGCACCGCGTCGAAGAGACGGACCAGTTCGTCGTCGCTCAGCTTGCCGGCCATCTTGAACGGCGAGAGCCGCGCGGCGTGCAGGATCTCGTCGGAGTAGGCGTTGCCGATGCCGGCGACGACCGTCTGGTCGGTCAGCGCGCCCTTGAGCTGCCCCGACCGGCCGGCCATCAGCCGAGCGAAGGCCTCGCGGTCGACCTCCAGCGCATCCGGGCCGAGCCGCGCGACGCCGGGCACCTCCGCGGGCGACCGGACGACGTAGACCGCCAGCCCCTTCCGGGTGCCCTGCTCGGTGAGGTCGAACCCGTTGCCGTCGTCGAGGTGGACGCGCAGCGCCAGCGGCCCCTTCCCGGGCTTCGGCGGGGCGGTGGGGAGGTTCTCCCGCCAGTGCAGCCAGCCCGCCCGGGCGAGGTGGACGACCAGGTGCAGCCCCGAGACGTCCAGGTCGAGGAACTTGCCGTGCCGGGCGGCACCGGTGATCTCGAGGCCGGCGAGCGCGGAGAGCGGCGGGTCGAAGGTCTTGATCGCCTGGACGGCGGCCAGGTCGGCGCGCGCCAGCACGTGGCCGACGGCGTTCTCCCGCAGGAACGCCGCCAGCGCCTCCACCTCGGGCAACTCGGGCACCCGACCATGATCCACCGGATACCGCCGCGGCGCGGCCCCCGATCGATGGACCCGGCCCACCCGGCGGTCCGGCGACGACGGTCTTGCGGGGGTGCGACGACCGCGTGACGGCCGCGACGAGGTGGTGGAGACCCTGTTGCGGCGGCCTCCGGGGGCCCCGCGGGCGAGTAGACCTCCGCTCGGAGGCCCACCCCGCAGGGGGGCGGCCCCGGGGGATGGAGGCCATCGTGAGAAGGATCCGACTCGGCTCACTGGCGGTCCTCGCCGGCGTGGTCGCGCTGCTCGTCGGCGTGGTCGGCCCGGCGTCGGCCGCGGGATCAGCCACCGCGCCGTACTGCGGGCTGGTCTGGGGCTCGCTGCCGGAGGGCAGCCAGGCGACCACGGCCGGCCTGACCGTGACCGACGTCCGCGCCGGCCGGCACACCTGCTTCGACCGCCTCGTCGTCGACCTGCACGGCCCCGCGGCGGCGACCGGGTACTCGGTGCGCTACGTCGACGCGGTGCACCAGGCGGGCACGGGCGACGTCGTCCCGCTGGACGGTGGGGCCGCGCTCGAGGTCGTCGTCCACTCCCCGGCGTACGACGCGGACGGCCGGGCCACGTACCTGCCGCCCAGCCGCGGCGAGGTGGTGGACGTCGACGGCTTCCGGACCCTCGAGCAGGTCGCCTGGGCCGGTTCCTACGAGGGCCGCACCACGCTGGGGGTCGGCACCCGCGCCCGACTGCCGTTCCGCACCTTCACCCTGATCGGCGCGCCCGGTGACGACGCGGTCCGCCTGGTGGTCGACATCGCCCACCGCTGGTGACCGGTCCGGCCCCGAGGGGGCCCGCGCGCGCGGACGGCTCCGGCGCGCGGGCCCCCGTCCGCGGCCCGGGCAGGCGGCGGCCGCCTCAGCCCTGGTGGAGCACCTCCACCACGACGCGGTTCGGGCTCTGCAGCCGGTAGACGCGGAACGGGCGCTCGCCCGCGGCGCCGAGGAACGCCACCGCCTCGCCCTCGAAGACGGTGTCCAGCACGACCTCCTGCACGGCGGCGCCCCCCAGGGGCACCGGGTCGGGCCCCGCGTAGGGGGTGACGCCGGTGTCCCCGGGCAGCCCCACGCCGGTGAGCACCAGCTGGAGGACCGCGTCCCCGGCGACCTCCACCGGGAGCCCGCTCCCCGCCGACCGGGCCACCGGAACGTAGCGGGCGTCCCACCCGGGCAGCCCCGTGCCGCCGACCTCCAGCACCACGCGGTCGAAACCGTCCTGGCGCGCGGTGCGGACGTCGGTCACCGTCACCATGGCCCCGGGTGACGCCACGGCCGTGTCGGGCCGGGTGTCGGCGACGAAGGGCGGCGGCACCGTGGGCACCGGCCGTGCCGTGGTCGTGCCGGGCGGGACGGCGGTGGTGGGCACCGGTGTGGCGGCGGCCGGGGACACCGGGGGCGGGCTGAGGAAGACGGCGTAGTCGGCCGGGAGCAGGGGCGCGTCGGTGAGCGCCCCGGAGGGCAGCGGCGCCTCCACCGGCTCGCCGTCGCTGGTGAGCAGGACCGCCTCGACCCCCGGCAGGCTGGCCGCGGTGAGCACGAGCTGCGCGACGGCGCGACGGTTGGACGACAGCGGTGCGGCCCCGGAGAGGTCGATCGTCGCCGTGGCGCCGTCGATGGCGGCGGTCAGCGAGATCCCCGAGGGGAGGGCCGTGGACAGCCCCTGGGCCCGCTCCTCCTCGGTCGGCCCGGCGGCCAGCGCGGTCAGCAGCTCGCCCAGCCGTTCCTCGGGGGACCCGGTACCGCTGTCCCGCGCGCGGGGGACGAGCGCCCCGTCCGCGCCGACGAGGTAGGCCCAGCCCGCCTCGTCGGCGGGCACGGCGGACGGCACCGCGGTCGGCGGGGACGTCGGCGCGGCCAGCCCGTAGGGGACGTCGCCGGGGGCGATCGTCGACGGGGCGCTCCCGGTGGGCACCCCGCAGGCCGCCGTCCCCACGAGCACGGCGCCCACCGCACCCGCCAGGCGGAGCCGGTTCACGTCCGTGCCGCCGGCAGCGAGAGGACGAAGCGCGCTCCGCCCTGCGGGCTCGGGGCGCACCACGCCGCGCCCCCGTGCTGCCCCGTCGTCTCGGCCACGATGGCCAGCCCCAGCCCGGCCCCGGGCACCGAGCGGCGCGCCGAGCCGGGCGCCCGGGCGAAGCGCTCGAAGATGCGTTCCCGGTCGAGCGGGGCCACCCCCGGGCCGGCGTCGTCCACGGTCACGACCACCGAGCCGTCGCAGCGCTCGACCCCCACGCGCTCGGCTCCCCCGGCGTACCGGTCGGCGTTGTCCAGCAGGTTGCGCACGGCCCGCTCCAGCCGTGACTTGTCGCCGAGCACGGTGGTCTCCGCCTCCGGCCCGGCGTCCAGCAGGCCGACGGGCCGGCCGGTCCGCTCGAGCACCTCCCGCACGAGGGCCGTCATGGACACCGGGACGGCGGCGGGGGCCTGGCCCGCGCCGTCGAACCAGGCCAGCTCCAGCAGGTCGTCCAGGGTCACGCGGAGGCGGGAAACCTCGCCCTCGACCAGGTCCAGCGCCTGCTGCGCCCGCGGGGGCAGCTCCTGGCGTCGCGTGGCGAGCACCTCGACGCTCGTGGTCAGGCTGGTGAGAGGGCTGCGCAGCTCGTGGCTGACGTCGCCGACGAACCGGGCGTCCCGCGAGATCCGGGCGGCCAGGGCGTCGACCATGCTGTTGAAGGCCGCCACGATGCCCACGAGGTCGGGGTCGTCGGTCGGCGGGAGGCGGGTGGAGAGCTCCCCGCCGGCGATCCGGGTGGCGGCACCGGCGACCTGCTCCAGCGGGAGGACGGCGCGCCGGCTGGCCCACATCCCGAACCCGGCACCGGCCAGCGTCGCGACGACCGCACCGGCGCCGAGGACGAGCCCCAGCGTGCGCAGCAGCGCCTCCAGGTCGTCCAGCGGCGCCACCTCGTAGAACTCCACCCCCGCGCTGACGACGGGGACGGCCACCACCAGCCGCGGGCCGTCGGCGGTGTCGACCCGCAGGGCCCCCGCCGCGCCGCCGGCCACCACCTCCCGCAGGGCGGCCGGCACGTCCCGTCCCCCGACCTCCAGGCTCGAGGAGAACCAGTCGTCCCCGCTGCGCACGAGGACCTCGGCGTCGCCGAACGGGACGAGCTCGCCGAGCACCGCCCCGACGTCGGCTCCGGCGGCGGACAGCCGGTTGCGCAGCACCTCGGCGTCGGCGAACGCCTGCTGGGTGAGCGCCTGCTCGCGCTGCTCCACCACGAAGCTGCGGGCCAGCAGCCAGGTCGTCGTCACCAGCACGGCCGAGACCAGCAGCGTGCTGGCGGCGAAACCCACCACGATGCGGCCCCGGAGCCCGCGCCGCCCCGGGCCCCTCCTCACGAGCGGCTCACTGCGGGTCCAGCCGGTAGCCCAGCCCGCGCACGGTGACCACCAGGCGCGGGTTGCCCGGGTCCCGCTCGACCTTGGTCCGCAGCCGCCGCACGTGCACGTCGACGATCCGCTCGTCGCCGAAGAACCCGTGCTCCCACACCCGTTCGAGCAGCGCCTGCCGGCTGAAGACCCGCCCCGGCGCGGCGGCCAGCTCGCAGAGCACGCGGAACTCGGTGAGCGTCAGCGGGACCAGCTGGTCCCCGCGGTAGACGGTGCCGCTGGCCTCCCGCAGGACCAGCGGCGCCGCCGGGTCGTGGTCGAGCACGACGCCCGGCCGGGTGGCGGCGGCCGGGGCGCCCGCGGGCACCAGGGCGGTCCGGCGCCGCAGGGCGCGCAGCCGCGCGGTGATCTCCTTGATCTGGAAGGGCTTGGTCACGTAGTCGTCGGCGCCGGCCTCCAGCGCCTCGACGATGTCCTGCGTGTCCGCGCGGGCGCTGACCACGACGACGGGGAGGTCGTGGGCGTGGCGGACCTCGCGGATGACGGTGAGCCCGTCCACGGCCCCGAGCATCAGGTCGACGATCATCATGTCCGGCGCGGCGATGCCCACCATGCGGACGGCGTCCTCGCCCGAGGCCGCCTCCGCGACGTCGTACCCCTCGTCCTCCAGCGCCCACCGCAGCGCGGTCCGGATGGAGTCGTCGTCCTCGACGATCATGATCCGCAGCGACACGCGGCCATGCTCCCACCGCGCCACGGCGGCCCACGGCCGGCCGGCCACCGTCATCGGATCGCAATGTCGTGACCGGGGAGATCGCAAACTCCGCCCGCCAGGCTTCAGGTGGAGCAGACCCCGACCGCGGAGGAGACCACCGTGCGCCCTGCCGACCGTCATCCGGGTTCCGACGGCGAGGTCGTCCTGCGGCTGACCGAGGAGATGCTCGCCGACGGGGTCGCCGACATCCGGTGGGCCCTGCACGACGCGCTGCTCGCGGGCGCGCGCCGGGTGGTGGTCGACGTCCGGGAGGTGGAGCACCTGTCCAGCCCGGCGGCAGCGAGCCTGCTGTCCGCGCACCGGGCGTGCCGGGCCCGCGGCGGCAGCGTCGTCGTCCGCGGGGCCAACCGGCGGACCCTCGACCTGCTCCGCCGCACCGGTCTGTGGCGGGTGCTGGGGCTGGAGGACCTCGGCCGCACCGCTTGAGGCCGCGCCCGGGCAGCGGGCTGCGGCGATCGTTCCTAGGCTCGGCCGGGTGCCCACCGCGCTGCTCTGGTTCCGCCGTGACCTGCGCCTGCGCGACCACCCCGCCCTGCTGGCCGCGCGCGACGCGGCCGGCCCGGACGGCGACGTCGTCCCGGTGTTCGTGTTCGACGAGCGGCTCTGGGGCCCCTCCGGCGGACCCCGCCGCCGCTTCCTGCTCGACTGCCTGGCTGCCCTGGACGCCGACCTCGGGGGCGCCCTGGTCGTGCGCCGCGGCGACCCGGTGCGGGTGCTGCCGGCCCTGGCCGGCGAGGTCGGCGCCACGTCGGTGCACGTCAGCGCCGACGCCGGGCCGTACGGCCGCCGCCGCGACGAGGCGGTCGAGCGCGCGCTGGGCGAGGTCGCCCTCGTGCGCACCGGCTCGCCGTACGCGGTGACGCCCGGCCGGGTCACCAAGCGCGACGGGACGCCGTTCCAGGTGTTCTCGCCCTTCGCCCGCGCCTGGCGGGAGCACGGCTGGCGCGCACCGGCGTCGTCGCCCGGCGGCGTGCGCTGGCGCACCGGCGTCCGCTCCGACGACCGCCCTCCGGCACCGGACCTCGACGGCGTCGCCCTCCCCCCGGCCGGAGAGGCCGCCGCGCGAGAGGCCTGGGCGCGGTTCCGCGACGAGCGGCTGCTCGGCTACGCCGACGGGCGCAACAGCCCGGGCGGGAACGGGACCAGCCGGATGTCGCCCTACCTCAAGTACGGCTGCATCCACCCCCGCACGCTGCTCGCCGACCTCACGGCGGCCGAGCAGTCGGAGTCGGTGCGCCGCTACACCGAGGAGCTGGCCTGGCGGGACTTCTACGCCGACGTCCTCTGGCACCGGCCGGAGTCGGCCCGGGAGTACCTGAAGCCCGAACTCCGGGGGATGGGGTACGACCACGGCCCGGACGCGCAGGAGCTGGTGCGCGCCTGGGAGACCGGCCGCACCGGTTTCCCGATCGTCGACGCCGGCATGCGCCAGCTGCTGGGCGAGGCCTACGTGCACAACCGCGTGCGCATGATCGTCGCCTCGTTCCTGGTCAAGGACCTGCACCAGGAGTGGACCCTCGGAGCCAGGTACTTCATGCGGCACCTCGTCGACGGCGACCTGGCCAGCAACAACCACGGCTGGCAGTGGGTGGCCGGCACCGGCACCGACGCCTCGCCCTACTACCGCGTCTTCAACCCGGTCGCCCAGGGCAAGAAGTTCGACCCCGACGGCGGCTACGTGAAGCGGTGGGTCCCGGAACTCCGCGACGTCGACCCCCGGTACGTGCACGAGCCCTGGACGGCGCCCGGCGGCGCCCCGGCCGGGTACCCGGAGCCGGTCGTCGACCACGCGCACGAGCGCCAGGTCGCCCTGGACCGCTACGCCCGCGTCCGCGGCCGCTGACCCCCCGCCGGGTCAGCCGACGAGCAGGCTCACCGGGTGAGCCGGGGGGCGGCGGCGGCCGGGTCGGCGCCCGCACCCGGGGCCGCGGCCAGCTTTCTCGCCCACACCACCAGGCCGGCGACGTCGACGCCGTGGGGCGGTGCGGCCGCGTGAGCGGCGATGCTCCCCGCGCCCCGCTCCAGCAGCGTCGTCGCGCCCCGGCCGTTGCCCCGAGCGGCGTGGGTGAGGCCGACGGCGAGCTGGGCGAGCCCCCGCCACAGCTCCCGCTCCTCCTCCGGCGCGCTCTTCCAGGCGTCCTCCAGCACCTCGTGGGCGTGGAAGGGCCGGCCGGCGTCCAGGAGCCGCTGGGCCTCGGCGAGCGCCACCGCCGGGGCCCGCACCACGCCCTCGGGAGCGCGGTCCTCCCCCACGGCGCCGCGCGGCAGCGGGCGCCCGAGGGCGTCCCGCGGGCGGGCGTTGCGGGCGCGGCCGTCCTCGTCGCGATCCCGGTCCGGCACCGGGCCATCCTCCCGCCCTCGCCACCGGCCAGCAGCTCGGGGCGACGGTCCGGCGACATCAGCCGGGCGGAGCCTGCATCCGATCCGGCGGACGGGACGGAAGACCGGGCAGCACGACCCCTTCGACGAGAGGAACCAACCATGAGCACCGCCCGCACCATCGGCCGCACCGCCGGCGCCCTCGGCGTTGCCGGTGGCCTCGTCCTGGTCGCCACCCCGGCCCTGGCCGACAACCACACCGCCACCGTCTCGGTCCTGCACGGCGTGCCGGACACGCCGGTGGACGTCTACGCCAACGGCGAGCGGCTGATCGACGACTTCCAGCCCGGCACGCTGACCGACCCCCTGCAGCTGCCCGCGGGCTCGTACGACCTGGCGCTGTTCCCGGCCGACGCCCCGGACGGCTCGGGCGACCCGCTGCTGTCCGCCGACGGCGTCAGCGTCCCGGCCGGGGCCGACGCCACCGTGGTGGCCCACCTGACCGAGAGCGGCGAGGCCGCGCTCACCCCGTTCGTCAACGAGACCGGTGACATCCCCGCCGGCCAGGCCCGCGTGACCGTGCGCCACGTGGCGGCCGCCCCCGCGGTCGACGTGCGCGCGGGCGGGCAGGTGGTCGTCGACGGGCTGACCAACCCGGACGAGGAGTCGCTCACCGTCCCGGCCGGCACGGTCGACGCCGACGTCGTGCTCGCGGGCACCGACACCGTCGCCATCGGCCCGGCCGACCTGGACCTGGCCGAGGGCGCCACGACGATCGTCTACGCGTGGGGATCGGAGGACGCCGGCTACGAGCTCGCCGTCCAGAGCGTCTCCGGTCAGCACTCGGCGCCTTCCGGCGTGCCGGGCGGTAGCGCCGGCCTGGCCGACGACTCCGGCCTGCCGCTGCCGGTGGGGGCCGCGGCCGTCGCCGGTGTGGCCCTGGCCGCCGCCGGTGCGTCCCGGCTGGCCCGCTCCTCGCGCTGATCCCCGGCACCCCGAGGAGATGACCGTGCGACCCGCCGCCGCCAGTGCCGTGGTGGGCCTGGCCCTCGCCGTCGGCGCGCCGACCGCCTGGGCCCTGTCCCGGCCGGACGCGGCGGCGGGTCCGCCGGTCGACCAGGTGCTGGAGCGGCCCGCCGCTCCCGAACCCCTCACCACCGAACCCCCGGCCTCCCGGCTGCCGCCGGTGGGCGTCCGGGACGCCGCACCGACGGCGGCCCCCGCGATCACCCCGCCGGTGCGCATCGAAGCCCCCGCGCTGGGCGTGACCGCCCCGGTCGAACCCGTGGGCACCGCCGGTGACGGCCAGATGGCCCTGCCGGAGGACGTCGCGCGGGTCGGCTGGTACCGCTTCGGCCCCGAGCCCGGCGAGGCGGGGAACGCCGTGATCGCCGGCCACGTGGACGACCGCGAGCAGGGCCCGGGGGCGCTCTTCCCCCTGCGGACCGCCGACCCCGGTGAGGAGCTCACCGTCACGGACGCCGCGGGCGAGAGCACCCGCTGGCGGGTCGTGTCGCGCGAGGTCATCGAGAAGGACGTGCTCCCGCTCGAGGAGATCTTCCGCCGCGACGGCCCGCCCCGGCTGGTCGTCATCACGTGCGGGGGCCCGTTCCTGCCCGAGTTCCGCAGCTACCGGGACAACGTCGTCGTGGTGGCCGAACCCGCTCCCGGCAGCAGACCGTGACCGGGCTCCTGGACCGGGCCGCGGGCCTGGGTAGCGTCGGCGCCGTGACCCCCGACCCCGATCCGGCGCCGCGCGGCTCCGCGGAGCCGGACGACGCCGAGGTGGGCCGCCGGTTCGCCGCGGGTGACGAGCAGGCGCTGGCCCTCGCCTACGACCGGTGGGCGGGGCAGCTGCACGGCATGGCGGTGCGCGCCTTCGGCCCCGGCCCCGACGCCGAGGACGTCACCCAGCAGACCTTCATCTCCGCCTGGACCGGCCGCGCGCGCTACCGCCCCGAGCAGGGCCCGCTGCCGGCCTGGCTGGTCGGCGTCTGCCGCCACAAGATCGCCGACACGTGGGCCCGGCGGGACCGCATGCGGCGCGAGGCCGAGGCCGCCGTCTCCGAGGCGCAGGCCACACCGGCCGGCGGGACGACGCCCGCCGTGGACAGCGTTGTGGCCGACCGGGTGCTCGTGCTCGAGGAGCTGGAGCGACTCGGCCAGCCGCAGCGCGGGATCATCGAGCTCGCGTTCTTCGCCGATCTCACCCACGCCCAGATCGCCGAGCGGACCGGGATCCCGCTGGGCACGGTGAAATCGCACATCCGCCGCACTCTCGAGCGCCTGAGGACCCGATTGGAGGTGGACGGTGCCGCACTGCCAGCCTGAGCAGCTCGCCCTGGCCGCGCTGCACGAGCCGCTCCCGGCCGACGACGCCGCCCACCTCGGCTCCTGCGCCGAGTGCCGGGCGGAGGTCGCGAGCCTCCAGCGCGCCGTCGACGCCGTCGCGGTACCGGAGCTCGCCGAGCCCGGGCCGCCCGTGGCGCCGCCCGCGTCGGTGTGGGCCGGCATCGCGGCGGCCACCGGGGTGCAGGCGACGCCGGGGGCCCACGCGCAGCCTGCGGAAGCGCCCGCCGCGCCTCCACCTGTCGCCACCGGCGGCCAGGTGCTCCCCCTCCGCCGCAGCCGCCGCCCGGTGCTGCTGGCCGCGGCCGCCGCGATCACCGGCGCGGTCGTCGGCGCGGGTGCCGTGGCGCTGCTGCAGGGCGAGGGCTCCCCCCAGCCGGTCACGACGGTCGCCCTCGAACCCCTCGACGGCGAACCGGCCTCGGGCCGGGCCGAGGTCGTCGTCCGCCCGGACGGCTCCCGCGCCTTGGAGGTCGACCTCGACGCACCGGCGGTCGAGGACGCGTACTACGAGATCTGGCTGATCGAGCCGGGCATCGTGGACATGGTGCCGCTCGGCGTCCTGCGCCCGGGCACCCAGACCTTCGAGCTGCCGACGGGGCTGGACCTGGCGGCGTACCCGATCGTCGACGTATCGGTGGAGCCGCTGGACGGCGACCCGACGCACTCGGGGGTCTCCGTGGCCCGGGGCCAGATCGAGAGCTGACGCCGCCTACCGTGCAGTGGTGACCGCCGCACGACCGTCCCCGCTACCGCTGGACGAGCTGGGCGCCGCCTGGCGGAAGGCCCGGCCCCGACCGGCGGGCCGGCACCTGGACAGCGCGGCGTGCAGTCGGCAGAGCCACCGCGTGCTGGAGGCGACCTCGCACCACGCGCGGCACGAGGCCGAGCTCGGCGGCTACGTGGCGGAGGCGACGGCCGATGACCTGCTCCAGCAGGGCCGCTCGGTCCTCGGTGGGCTGGCCGGCATGGCCGCCGCCGACGTCGCGTTCGTGGAGTCGGCCCAGGCGGCGCTGGTCGCCCTGCTGAGCGGCTGGCGGCTGCCCGCCGGCTCGCGGGTGGCCTGCCTGCCGGGGGAGTTCGCGCCGAACGTGGCGCAGTTGCGCGCCGCGGGTCTGCGGCCGGAACCGCTGCCGGTCGACGGCCTGGGGCGCGCCGACCTCGACCGCTTGGAGCGGTTGCTGGCCACCGACCCGCCGCGGGTGGTGCACCTGACGCACGTGGCCAGCCACCGAGGGCTGGTGCAGCCGGCGCGTGAGGTGGCGGCGCTGTGCCGCGCGGCCGGCGTCCCGCTGGTCCTGGACGCCGCCCAGTCCCTGGGGCACGTGGACGTCGACCTCGGCGCGGACGTCGTCTACGGCACCTCGCGCAAGTGGCTGGCCGGGCCGCGCGGCGTGGGGGTGCTCATCGCCCGCCCCCACGTCGCCGCGCAGCTGGTGCCGGTGCTCCCCGAGCCGGAGGGCGTGCCGCCGATGCGGGCCTTCGAGTCCGGGGAAGCCCACGTCGCCGGCCGGATCGGCCTCGTGGTCGCCGTCGGGGAGCACCTGGCCGCCGGCCCGGACCGGGTCCGTGCGCGGCTGGCCGGGCTCGGCCGGGCCACCCGCGAGCTCCTTGACGGCGTCGCCGGGTGGCGGGTCGTGGAGCCGCTGGCGGAGCCGACCGCGACCACCACGCTGCGCCCACCGGACGGCGTCGACGTCGTCGCGACGCGCGCTCGCCTGCTGAGCGAGCACGGCATCGTGCTGAGCGCCTTCGGGCCGGAGCGGGCGCCCGGGGAGATGACCGGCCCCGTGCTGCGCGTCTCCCCGCACGTGGACGCCACGGTCGAGGACCTGGAGGCGCTCGCCGCGGCGCTCTGACGCCGGTCAGCCGGGCGGCTCGCTCGGCCGTCCGCGCCGAGGGCGTCGTCCTCCACGGCCGTCACCAGGACGGTGCCCCCCTGGCCCTCGGCCTCGACCTCCGCCGTCGGCACGGACCACGGGGCGCCGCCCCTCTTGCCGTACGGAGCGCGCGTCCACCGCATCGCCGCACGGACGGCACCGACGGGTGTGCCCGGAACCCCTTGCAGCCGGCGCCGCACCGGTCCTATGGCGCATCACATGAGTAGTGGACCCAGGGGCTGACGCGACCCTGGTGCCCCCGGACGGCTCAGCGAACGAGGACGCCGGCCCCGTCTTCCGGCAGGTGGCCGCCGAGATCGAGACCGCGATCGTCGACGGCTCCCTGGCTGAGGAAGCCCAGGCGCCCTCCTCCAACGAGCTGCCCGCCTTCCACCGGATCAACCCCGCCACCGCCGCCGAGGGGCAGATCGAGCTGGTGGCCGACGGAACCCTCTACGAGACACGAGGAGTCGGGGTGTTCGTCGCCACCGGCGCTCGCGAACAGCTGCTCGAGAGGCGCCGCAGCGAGTTCGCCGACCAGTACGTCCACCCGCTGATGACCGAGGCCCGGAAGCGGGCTTCAGCGGTGGCGTCCTCGCCCTCTGCATCACCGTCCTGGTCGCCTACGTCCAGTCGGTGACGCACCTGCTGCCCCCCGGGATGGGCTGAGCGTTGGCCGGCGCACCTTCTCCCTGGGTCGGCGCTGTTCGCGGTGGCGCAGTCGCTCGACTACGGCATCGCGCTGGCGACCCCGGTCGCCCGCGAGAACGCCCACGCTGACCATCGGACTGCGGCGGGCATCAGCCTCCTCGTGGCCCTGGCATCCTTCCCGCGGGCGTCCGCCGCGTCGTCCCCTGAGAAAGCCGAGGCACACCCGAAGCTCCCGTTCCGTCACTCGACGGAACGGGAGCTTCCTCGTCCCGCCGTCGCGCGACCGGTAGGACGAGGAAGCGCGAACCGCGCCTCCGGACGCCGCCCACGGCCGCGCCGGCAACGGATTCCACGCCCGCCGCAGGGGCTCCCGGGCCGACACCGTCCCGGCCAGGGGGGAGCGGGCCTGCGGGGGGACGCCGAGAGCCGTTGAGGCACTGCCGACTGGCCGGGCGCCGACATGCCGAAGGGCCCCAGCCTAGTGGCTGGGGCCCTTCGTGAATGGTTGTCCGGCGGCGTCCTACTCTCCCACCCCGTCTCCAGGGCAGTACCATCGGCGCTGAGAGGCTTAGCTTCCGGGTTCGGAATGTTACCGGGCGTTTCCCTCT